>NZ_JBHYGX010000020.1:46632-65717 GCF_042739975.1 Streptomyces sp. NPDC059080 | reverse complement strand
CCACCCCCAGATGTCTGTTTGGGGGGGGGGGGGGGATTTGTTTAAACGCCCCGGGCGGGGCGCGCCCCCACCCGGCCGCGGGGGGGGGGGCCCGCCCCGCGGCCGGGCGCCCGAAGGCAACGTCAGGGGAGGTCGCGGCGACGGTGCGACGTCGAGGCGGAGGCGTCACTCATCGCCGTCACCACCGCTGTTGTCGTACGGACCGAACAGGGCCTCATCGACCTGGTCCTCGTTGGCGGTGGGGCCATCCAGCGGGGGCGTGCCCATCTCCGCGCGGGTGCGCGGCGCCCGGCGGTTCTCGGCGCGGCGGTCGCCCTCGGCGACAAGGCGCTGCAGGAGGTCGGCCAAGCGGCGGTTCGGGGCGGTGCTGCCGCAGGGCCCGGTGTGCCAGGTCCCGCAGGTCGGGCAGAAGTACTCGGGATTCACGCGGGTGGTGTGGGCGGGGCGCGTGATCTCTGCGATGCTGACGCTCACAGGGACTCCTTGTCAGTTCCTGTCTGACGGCCTCCGGGGTGCATCCGGGGGCCGTCGCCTTTGCTGCTCGGACGAGCAGCCACGGCCGTCGCCACCCGGTAGGGATGGCGGCGGCTGTGGTCGTTCGTGCCGGTGAGAGGCGTTGTCAGTACATGTGCTTCAGGTCGGCGTGGGCGACGACGCGGTGGGCGCCGGTGTCGAGGTTGCGGAGCAGGTAACGGTGGCCGGTGACGCGGGCCTTGACCTGCCAGCGGCGGTAGCTGCTGAGGTCTCCGCGGACCGAGCAGAGGCGGCGGACGTTGTTGAAGGGGTCGGGAACGAACATGACGGCCTCCATCAGGGCGTGGTTGTGGGTGTGAGAACTCGTCGGTGGAGTCCGGCTCCCCTCCGCCCCGCCCGTACAGCACCGAAGGGGGCTGGACGGGCGGGGGAGGCAACCGGCCGCGGATAGCCCGCGGGAACTCCGGTGAACGCGCGGCGCCGCCTCTCTCGGACATGTCCGGAGGCAGCGCCGGGCGGGGACGCGGTGGGCGTGGCTGCGGCGCTGGTCCTGCGTCGGCAGCGCCTAGGTACATCGACGACCCATGGGGTCTCCTTCGGTCGGCCCGGGGTGTCCGGGCAGTCTCCGAGTCGGCGTTCGCCGGTGCACCGCTTGCGGCGGCGTGCCGGTCCCGAGCCGTGGTCGGGTGCGTCATCGTCACTGCTCTGACGCCAGCAGGGCGGCGCGTGCCAGGTAGCAACCGCGGGGCTGACCTCCAGAAATGAAGGGAGGTTCCCCGAGGGTGTTCTCCAGAGCTGGCACGCGGGGCAGGACGGGTTCGCCTGCCACAAAGTGGCCGCCGGGCGGCCGTGACCCGGGCCGTTGCGGGGACGGGGGCTTCCCGTCGATCGCTGTTGAGTTCTCAAGCAATGGCCGCTCACTTTCGCCCCGTTTCACGGGGGCGTCCGGACGGCACAGATGACGCGTTTGTGCAGGTCAAGCGATGGACACTTGGGCCCTGTGGCGGCGCCCTCGCGGCACATTCAGATTGACCCAGGTCAATCTGAATGTCAAGTTACTCTCCCGCCTGCCCCTGGAGATTGACCTAGGTCCGGTTACGCTCGGAGGTATGACCCCCAGCTCCGACGCCCCCAAGCCCACGGCCAAGGACATCGCCGCGAAATGCCGCAAGGAGATCGTGGACGGCGAGCGCAAGACAGGCTCCCGCATGCCGCCGGCCCGCCAGCTCGCGAAGGACCTCGGCGTTCAGCTCATGACGGTGCAGAGCGCCTACAACCAGCTCCGCGACGAGGGCTTGCTCCTGAGCCAGCAGGGGCGGGGGACATTCGTCCGCGACCCTGCGATGCCGCTCGGAACCGAACCGGGAAGCAGCCCCGCCTACGTCGCGCTCGCGAAGGAGCTCAATTCGATTCATGACACCCTCCGCCTGCTCGGCGACCGCCTCGACCGCCTTGAGAAGGTCGTGGCAGACCCGTCTCCGCGTGCATAAGCAGGGCGTCAGCTCGGCGAAGTAGGCCGCTCGCGGTGGTGCGCGCTTGGGCCAGGCTCGTCGTAACCAGAGCCAGCTCGGCGGGAGTCAGGCCCCCCAGGACGTCATGTCGTTCGTCGTTCCCCGTCATGCCGAGAAGCATGGGGTCGGCAACAAGAGAGGACCCGGACAGAGTGTCCGGGTCCTCTCTTGTTGCAGCTCAGGTTGGGTTTCTACCCATCAACTCGTGGCCGCATCCACTGCATCCAGCACCGCTGTCCAGGGCAGGCCACGTCCCGCGGGCGCCTCCCGCGGTTCGCGCAGCGGCCAGACCTCCGGCCCGTACACGAGATGCACACCAGCTCTCCGAAGGTCCCCGATATGGCGTTCCCACGCCGGGTGGCGAGCGTGCGCCGCGTTCACGCGAGGGAAGACCACGACGGGCAGGTCAAGCGTCCCGATTGCCTCGCCGACCTGCGTAAGCGCCTGGTTGTCCATGAGTCCGGTCGCCAACTTCGCGACCATGTTGGCCGATGCGGGAGCGACCGCGTAGCAGTCGACTGCCGGATGCGGGCGCGCTTCGCCGGGGGTCCGCGGCTGATCTCGCACTGGCAAGCCGGTCAACTGCTCCAGCAGCTCAACCTCACCGTTCGCCCGCAGCCACTGTCCCGCGGTCGGTGTCAGCGTCACCGCCACCTGCCAACCACGCTCCAGCGCCGGTTCGACGAGCCCCGTACGCAGCGTCTCCACGCCGCCGGCCGCCGACCCCACAACTCCGAGCACACCGCGCTTGCTCACTGCACCGCCCTGCATCGTTGAGCCATCTCGAAAACCACGGATGAACGCGCTCCGCCGCTCACCGGGGACTGCTTGATCAGATCCCGCAGCGTCTCGCGCACCCTGGGATTGTTCCGTACGAGCTGCGGGGACGTCCGCTCGGCCGTGCGCAGGGCCATGAAGGCATCGTCGCTCCGGCCAGCCAGTGAGAGTCCGCGCGCGTAATCGATCCGGTGCGAGACGCTGCGTTCCTGCGGCATGTGATCCACGTCGATCCCTCCGTGCGCGATCACGTAGGAGATGTTGTCGAGGTCCAACTCGACGGACAGCCGATGGAGCGCCACATTCGTCGGGCCGAATCCGGTCTGCCAGTAGTTCTCGTCCGACCCCAGGTCGTCGGCCAGCTCCTCCGCCCGGTCCAACAGGCTCGTTGCCGTCGAGCGATCCTGATGACGTGCTGCGGCGACCGCGGCACGCAGGTGGATCATCCCCAGCAGGCTGAGCGCAGCAGGGTCGGTCTCCGACACACGTGCGGACAGCCATGCTGCGGCGGTGTTCCCGAGCTCCAGGGCATCGTCGTAGCGCCCGTTCGCAATCAAGGAGTGCGTGCCGGAGCGGGCCGCCGAGGCGAGAACCAGCGGGTCATCCGACTCATCCGCCGCTCGCATGGCTCGCTCCGCAGCCAGCCACGAGATGTCCGACTCTCCAATCTTCGCGAGGGTCGTGGCGGCGAGGTGATGGGTGCGGGCCGATACCGCCCAGCAGTCCCGTCGGTCCTCTCCGCCTCGCGTAGCCCGGTCCTCCAACTCCTGTGCGGCTCGGAGCAGGGCGGGAAGTGCGGCGATGACGCTGCTCAGCCGACCGCTTTGGTAGTCGTTCCAGGCGTGTTCCACGCGCACTGCCACGGGAGCGGGCGTCGGGAGCTGTGCTTCGGCTTCCGGCCCGAAGAGCAGTCGCGAGAGCCGACGTGGACTCATGAGCGCATCACGTACGGCCGGCACATCGTCCTGCTGCTGGTCGCTCTCCATGAGTACCGTCTGGCCGAGCAGGTCTCCCAGAGGCACGCGCAGGATGTGCGCCAGCTCCGTGAGCATGTCGATGCGCGGCGGCTTCCTTCGACCGGTCTCGATCTTCGCGAGCCAGTCGGTGCTGCGGCCGACCAGGCCGGCCAAGACCTCTTGCGTGTAGCCACGACGCTTCCGGTAGAACGCGATCCGTTCGCCGATGCTGAGGTGATCCCCGAGACCACGCATTGGTGCTGCCTCCTGCAGATTAGGGGCTTGCTTCACGGTACAGAGCTGGTCGTACTGCGGATAGGCGGCCTCGCTGCAGTCCGCACAGGGGAGCCAGCAGCGAGGCCAGAGGGAGCCATACGGGGAGCCACCGAAGGCGAATCGAGGTGGACTCCCCCGGACGGTCATGGACGATGGGAGCGGTGAAGTCCGGGGCCCCGGTCGCGGGTTGCCCACGGAACCTGAGCCAGCGCTTAGCCGGACCTTAAGGGAGCCTTATGGATCACTCCGGGGGCCGCTTCGGCGCCGGATCGGCGGCGCGGGTTGGCTAGCGTTCCGGTGACGAGGCGGGTGCGCGGGTCGGCGGCCGGCATGCCGGGGAGGGTACTGCCGTTCACCACCCGGTCCCCCACCGCACCCGCCTCGCCACCGGCGCGACAAGGAGATCCGATGCCCGTACTCCGCACGGCCTCCCGTGCGCCGGTGCCCCCCGTCCGGCCGGTCCCGCTCGCGGTCGCCGCTCTGGCCGCGCTCACCGGGGCCCTTGCCTGCCCGGCCCCCGCCGCCGCACACGCCCCGGGGCCGCGCCCCGCCGTCGTACGGGATGCCGCTCTCCCGCACGGCGCGGCGCGCGAGGAGGCGCACGGCGCGCGGAACGCCGGGCACCGGACGGGCAACAAGGGGGAGGCGGGGCCGCCGGCCCTCGGCGGTATGGCGCTGCTGGCCACCGGCGCCGCCTTCCTCTTCGCCCGCCAGCACCACCGGGCGGTACGCGGCCGGGTCTGAGCAGCGGGACCGGCCGGGCGGACAGCAGCCAGGAGGGGAGCCGTCCGGGGAGCCGTCGTGCGGCCCGGTGCCGGTGGCTCAGCCTCCGGCTGCCAGGTGCTCCGCGAGCCGGTCGAGGAAGGCACGCTGGCCCGCCACCAGGCGGGTGCGGGCCTCGTCGGGGGTGCACCAGGCGACGCGGTCGATCTCCGGGAAGGCCCGCACCGTGCCGGAGCGGGGCGGCCAGATCATCTCGAAGGTTCCCGGCATGATCGCGTCCGGATCGAGGTCGGCCTCGACCGCCCAGACCGTCACGGTCTTGCCGCCGCTCTGCCGGACCTCGCCCAGCGGGAGGTACGCACCGGACGGCGGGGACAGCCCCAACTCCTCGGTGAACTCCCGCGCGGCCGCGTCCCGGGGCTCCTCCGGCGGTACGTACTCGCCCTTGGGCACCGACCAGGCGCCCACCTCGCGCCGCGCCCACAGCGGCCCGCCCATGTGCGCCAGCAACACCCTGACACCGGTGACACCGGTGACACCGCGGCGGAAGAGCAGCAGTCCGGCGCTGCGTTTCGCGGCCATGGGGCCAGTCTGCGCGTCCGCCGGTGCGGGCGCCCGGTGGCTCAGGCCCCCGCGCCGGGCCGTGCGGCGGCGGCCGGGCGGTCCGTGCCCGCACCGGCCGTCCGCGCCGCGCCGCCGCGGAAGGTGCGGCGGTAGGCGAGCGGGGAGACGCCGACCGCCGCCTGGAGGTGCTGGCGCAGGGACGCCGCGGTGGCGAAGCCGACCTCGCCCGCGATCCGGTCGACGGAGAGGTTGCTGGACTCCAGCAGATGGCGGGCGCGGTCCACGCGCTGCTGGATCAGCCAGCGGCCGGGGCTCATCCCCAGCTCCTGCTGGAACCGGCGGGCGAAGGTCCGCCCGCTCATCCGCGCCATACCCGCCAGGTCGGCCAGGGTGAGCGGCAGGTGGAGGTGGTCGAGGGCCCAGGCGCGGGCCGCTGCGGTGCTCTCCGCGGCGGGCGACGGCACCGGGCGCTCGATGTACTGCGCCTGCCCGCCGTCGCGCCAGGCGGGGACGACGCACGCCCGGGCCACCCGGTTGGCGATCTCGCTGCCGTGGTCCCGGCGGACGAGATGCAGGCAGAGATCCACACCGGAGGCGGCGCCCGCCGAGGTCAGCACGGATCCGTCGTCGACGAAGAGCACGTCCGGGTCGACGCGGACGCGGGGGTGGCGGCGGGCGAACTCCGCCGCGTCGTACCAGTGCGTGGTGGCCGGGCGGCCGTCGAGCAGTCCGGCGGCGGCCAGGACGCGGGCGCCGGTGCAGATGGAGACGAGGCGGGCACCGGGGCGGACCCGGGCCAGGGCGTCCGGCGCCTCGGTGACCGCGGACGGCGGAATGATCACCGTATCGGCCGATTCGAGGACCTCCGGTCCGTGGTCCGCGATGATCGTGAAATCGGCGCGGGTGCGGACCGGGCGGCCGTCCGCGCTACAGGTGAGGACGGTGTACCGGCCGGGGAGGGCGCCGAAGATCCGTGCGGGGATGCCGAGTTCGAAGGGGTAGACGCCGTCGAGCGCGAGGACGACGACGCGGTGCGGGACGGCGGCCGGGGCGGGCACGGAAGCGGGCATGGCACGATCTTATCGGAGGATGGCAATCCTGCCATTTTCCTGATCGGGCCCGGCGGGCACCGTGGAGCCATGACGCACACGATGCGAGTGATCAGCCAGGACACCTTCGGCGGCCCCGAGGTGCTGACGGAGACCGAACGGGAGCGGCCGGTGCCGGGCATCGGCCAGGTCCTGGTGCGGGTACGCGCCGCCGGGCTGAACCCGACCGACTGGAAGAACCGGCAGCACCGGACCACCGTCTCCCGGCCACTGCCGCTGGTGCTCGGCTGGGACGTGTCCGGCGTGGTCGAGGCGGTCGGCTGGGGCGTGGCACTGCACGAGGCCGGCGACGAGGTGTTCGGGATGCTGCCCTACCCGGACGGCGTCGGCGCCTTCGCCGAGTACGTCCTCGCCCCCGCGCGGGCGCTGGTGCCGAAGCCGGACACCCTCGACCACGTCCAGGCCGGTGCCCTGCCACTGGCGGCGCTCACCGCGTGGCAGGCGCTGGTGGACACCGCCGGGCTCCGAGAGGGGCAGCGGGTGCTGATCCACGCGGCGGCGGGGGGCGTCGGGCATCTGGCGGTGCAGATCGCCACGGCGCGCGGTGCGTATGTGATCGGCACCGCCAGCGAGCCGAAGCATGCGTTCGTCCGCGGGCTGGGCGCCGACGAGATGATCGACTACCACACGGTGGACTTCGCCGAGGCGGTGCGCGACGTGGACGTCGTCCTGGACACCATCGCCGGGGAGTACGGCCCGCGGTCGCTGCGTACGCTGCGCCCCGGCGGGGCGTATGTGAGCATCCTCGGCGCCGACGACGCGGTGCGCGCCGAGGCCACACGGCTCGGTCTGCGGGCGGCGGGCATGGTCGTCGAGCACGATCAGCAGGGCATGCGGGCGATCGCCGAGCTGGCGGCGGCCGGGCGGCTGCGCGCGGAGATCGCCGCGACGTTCCCCCTGTCCGAGGCGGCCAGGGCCCATGAGCTGGGCGAGACCGGGCGCACCGCGGGGAAGATCGTCCTGACGGTGTGAGGCGGCCGGGGCCCGGGCGCGCCGCCCGGGCCCCGTGCAGGTCAGGACGTGGCGGGCGGCAGCGCCTCGACGACGTCGTTGGTGACGTGCTGGTAGATCACCGAGCTGCGGCAGTCGACGACCTCGCGGCGCTTGAAGACCTGGTCCATGAGGAGTGCGTGCAGCCGGTCGACGTCCGGTACGGCGACGTGC
Organism: Streptomyces sp. NPDC059080; assembly: GCF_042739975.1. Classification (NCBI taxonomy): domain Bacteria; kingdom Bacillati; phylum Actinomycetota; class Actinomycetes; order Kitasatosporales; family Streptomycetaceae; genus Streptomyces; species Streptomyces sp. NPDC059080. The sequence continues at coordinate 58,163 of NZ_JBHYGX010000020.1, read as the reverse complement.
ACGAGGAAGTCGTCGCCGCCCGCGACCACGTAGACGGTCAGGACTTCGGGCAGCCCGGTCAGGAACGCCTTGAACCGCTCGATGACCTCGCGGTTCATCGGCCGGATGCGGACCGTCAGCAGCGCCTGGACGGGGCGGTTCAGGGCGCGCAGGTCGACCGTGGCGCGGTAGCCGGTGATCACGCCGCGGGCGCGCAGCGCGCGGACCCGCTCCAGGCAGGTGGAGGGGGCGATGCGCAGGGTGCGGGCGAGGTCGCGGTTGGTCTGCCGCGCATCGCGCTGCAGTTCCCGGACAATCGCCGAATCAATGTCGTCCATGACACCCCATGATGGGCCCTGTACCGAATTTTGTTCGACTGCCCCTTCTTTGGATCATTCAACCGGATAACTTCGCCCACCGTGACCGTACAACAGACATCGCTTTCCGCCGTCCGGCCGCCGCATGTACGGCGGCTGGGCGTCGGTGGCGGCACCGCGCTCTGCGCCGGTGCCGTGCTCGGGCCGGGGGTGCTGACCCTGCCCTCGCTGGCCGCGGCGGCCGCCGGACCCGCCTCGCTCCTCGCCTGGATCCTGCTGCTCGCCATGTGCGTCCCGGTGGCCGCGTCGTTCGCGGCGCTCGGCGCCCGCCATCCGGACGGCGGCGGGGTCGCCACCTATGTGCACCGCGCGATGGGGCCGCGCGCCGCGGCCACGGTGGGCTGGTGGTTCTACGGGGCGGTGCCGATCGGGGTGGTCTCGGCCGCCTGGATCGGCGGCACGTACGTGGCGGACGCGGCCGGTTGGGGCGAGGCGGGCGCCGCCGTCGTCGGCGGGCTGGTCATCGCCGGGGCGCTGGCGTCCAACGCGGCCGGGCTGCGGATGTCGGGCCGGGTGCAGCTGCTGCTCGGCGCGGGGCTGGCCGCGGTGCTGCTGTGCACGGTGCTGGTCTCGGCGCCGCAGGTGAGCGCCGCGCACTTCACGCCGTTCCTGCCGGGCGGCTGGTCGTCGGTGGGGTCGGCGGCGTCGGTGCTGTTCTTCGCGTTCGCCGGATGGGAGGCGGCGAGCCATCTGTCCGGGGAGTTCGCCGACCCGGCCCGGGACCTGCCGAAGGTCACCCGCAACACCCTGCTGACCATCACCGTGCTCTACCTCGGCCTCGCGGTCGTCACCATCGGCGTGCTGGGCCCGGCCGCGGCGGACACCGACACCCCGCTGACGGTGCTGCTCACCCGGAGCGTGGGCGCCGCGGCGCGGCCGGTCGCCGCGGTGGCCGCGCTCTTCCTCACCTTCGGCGCGGTCAACTCGTATCTGGCGGGCGCCTCCCGGCTCGGCGCCGCGCTCGGCCGGGACGGGGCCGCACCCCGGGCGCTGGCCAAGGGCTGCGGGCCGGGCGAGGTGCCGCGCCGGTCGCTGGCGGTGCTGGGCTGCGCCTGCGCGCTGCTGGGCGTGGCCGCCGGGTTCGGCGGCGCCGGCCTGGACCTGCTGATGCGGGCTACCGCCACCTGCCTGGCGGCGGTGACCCTGGCCGGTCTCGGCGCGGCGCTGGTGCTGCTGGAGCGGCGCACCTGGCTGTGGTGGGGCGTCCTCGGCTCGGCCATCCTGACCACGGGCGTGCTGGCCTTCTCGGGCGCGCTGCTGCTCCTGCCGCTGGCGCTGGCGGTCGCGTCGTTCGTCTTCCTGACGGCGCGACGGCTACGGGCCTGAGCGACGCGCCCCGCCCTGACCTGCGCGTACGCGCCTGACCTGGGCGATGCGACCCCGGACCCGGTCAGCGTCCGGGGTCGTGGCGTACGGGCCCGCCGTCACCGTACGGGCCGGGGCCGTGGCGTACGGGCGGGAGTGCGGCCGCCGGGCGGACGGCGGTGGCGCCGAAACGGGCGCGGGCCCGGTCGGCGGCGGCCTCGATGCGGCGGGCCCGGTCGTCGGGGGCGCCGCCGGACGGGTCGAACATCAGCTGCCGGGTGGCGCGTTCGGCCCCGCACAGGTCCTCGGCGCGCAGCGCCACCGCCCGCACCCGGGCCCGCTGGAGGCCGAGCGCCGCGTGCAGTGCGTAGGCCGCGGCGGTCAGCGCGGGGCCGTGGGCGGTCGGTTCGGGCAGCCGCCGGGTGCGGGTGGTCGAGGTGCCGTCGGCGTAGCGGACGGTGAGGGTGAGCGCGCGGGCCGCCCGGCCGGTGGTGCGCAGCCCGGAGCCGAGGCCGTCGGCGAGCGCGAGGAGCGCGGCGCGGCGCCGGTCCGGGTCGAGTTCGTCGTACGGGAAGCGGTGTTCGGCGGCGAGGGAGCGGGTGACCGGATGGGGGGTGACCGGCGTCGGGTCGATGCCGCGGGCCCGGTCGTACACCGTGCGGCCGGTCCGCGCGCCGAGGATGCGCCGGAGGGTCGCGGGCGGCGCGGCGGCGATCCGGCCGACGCTGTCGAGACCGTGGGCGCCGAGGGCACGGGCGGCCGCCGGGCCCACGCCGTGCAGGGCGACGGCCGGGCGGCGGGCGAGGAACGCGGCGACCGACGGGCCGTCCCCCGGCACGGTCCGGATGCCGCCCGGCGGGGCGTCCTGGGCCGCCATCCGGGCGAGCAGCGGGTTACCGGCAACGCCGATGGTGCACCGCACGCCGTACCGGGCCAGGGCACGCAGCCGGACCAGGGCGGCGATACCGGCGGCGTCGGTACCGAAATAACGGCGCGCCCCGCGGACGTCGGCGAGCGCGGCGTCCGGCGGCGCCGCCTCCACCACGGGCGTGAACTCGCCCAGCAGGGCGAGCAGTTGACCGTACAGTCCGGCGTCGACCTGGTCGCCGGAGGCGGTGGCGAATCGTACGTGGAGGAGGCCGGGGGGTGGGGCGTCCGGAGCAGCGGGCTCCGGGTGCGGGACAGCCGGACGGGAGCCCTCCGGGCGCGGGGCCTCGGTGCGCGGGTCGGCCGGGCGCGGGGCCTCGGTACGCGGGTCGGCCGGGCGCGGGGCCTCGGTACGCGGGTCAGCCGGGCGCGGGGCAGCCGGGCGCGGGTCAGCCGGGCGCGCGCCCTCCGAACGCCGCCCCTCCGAACGCGGATCGGCACTCATCCCGCACTCCCCGGACTCGCATGCCAGAGCTTGCGCCCGGTGGCGGCGCCCGCCTCCCCCGCGGGGCGGAGGTCGGCCCACGGGTGCAGGGTGTAGCCGGTCTCCAGGCGGAGGGTGCGTCCGGCGTCCGCGGGGGCGTCGGCCGGGGACGCGGGGGCGGCGAGGCGGGCGGTGACCGCCTCCAGGCCGCCGGTGCGGCGGAGTTCGGCCAGTTCGGCGAGGTTCCAGGCGGCGGTGGCGACCACGCTCACGCTGCGCGGACCACGGCGCCGGACCGTGCCGCGCACCAGCAGCAGCCAGGAGTGGAAGACGGTGTGCGCGCACGCCGCGTGACTGTCGTCGAAGAAGGCGCAGTCGACCAGGCCGGTGGTGTCGTCGAGGGTGGTGAAGACGACCCGGCGGCCGGAGCGGATCGGCGGGGTCTGGGTGGCCGCCTTGGCCCCGGCGACCAGCACCGTCTCGCCGTGCCGGGCGTCGCGCAGCCGCCGGGCGGGCAGCGCGCCCAGCTCCGCGAGGAATTCCCGGTGATCGGTCATCAGATGGCGGGAGGCGTCCATGCCGAGGACGCCCAGCTCGGCGCCGATCCGTTCGGCGTCGGTGAGGTCGGGCAGCCCGGTGGGCTCGACGGGATCGGGAACCGGATCCGCGCCGTCCGCGCCCCGGGCGGGCAGCATCAACTGGCCGGGCGGGACGCGCCGTTGCCGCCGGTGGAGTTCGGAGAGGTGGAGCAGCAGATCGCGGCGGTTGGCGCCGAAGGCGTCCAGCGCGCCCACCCGGGCGAGGCGTTCGGCGACCGGGCGGCCGGGCCGGGCCCGCTGCCACAGGTCCTGGAGCGAGGCGTACGGCTGCCCGGCCACGATCCGCTCCGCCTCGGCCCCGCTCATCCCGTGGACGTCCCCGAGCGCGAGCCGCACGCCCCAGACCGCGACACCCCCCTGACCGGACACCAGTTCGATGTGGTGGGTGATCGTGGACCGGTTCACATCCAGCGGCAGCACCGGCACTCCCCGCCGCCGGGCGTCCGCGAGCAGCAGCCGCTTGGGGTACATCCCCGGGTCGTGGGTGAGCAGCCCGGCGTAGAAGGCCGCGGGGTGGTGCGCCTTGAGCCAGGCGGACTGGTACGTCGGCACCGCGAAGGCCACCGCGTGCGCCTTGCAGAATCCGTACGCGCCGAACGCCTCGACGATCCCCCAGGTGCGGGCGGTCGCCTCGGGCGGGTAGCCGCGCTTCCCGGCCCGCTCCGCGAACCAGGCGCGGGTCTCGTCCCGGCGGGCCGGATCGGACAGCGCGCGCCGTCGCTCGTCCGCCTCGCCGCGCCCGCAGCCGGTCATGATCCGCAGGATCTCGATGAGCTGTTCGTGGAAGACCACCACGCCGTAGGTCTCGCGCAGCGGCTCCGCCAGGTCGGGGTGGGGGTAGCGGACGGGCGCGCGGCCGTGCCGGGCCTCGATGAAGGGCCGCACCATGTCGGCGGCGACGGGCCCCGGGCGGAACAGTGAGATGTCGACGACCAGGTCGTGGAAGGTGGCCGGCTGGAGCCGCCCCACCAGGTCGCGCTGGCCGGGTGATTCGATCTGGAAGCAGCCGAGCGTCTCGGTGGAGCGGATCAGCTCGTAGGTGGCCGGATCGCCGGGCGGGACCTGCGCCGGGTCGTCCAGATCGGGGCGGTGGCCGGTGGCCCGCCCGATCTCGGCGACCGCGTGCGCCATCGCGGACTGCATCCGTACGCCCAGCACATCGAGCTTGAGCAGCCCCAGGTCCTCCACGTCCTCCTTGTCGAACTGCGACATCGCCAGCGGCGTGGCCGCGCCGCCGGGCCCGCCGGGCGCCGCCACGGCGGTCGGCACGACGGGGGTGCGGCGCAGCAGCGAGGCGTCCGACAGCAGCACGCCGCAGGGGTGCATGGCGATGCCGCGGGGCAGTGCGTCCAGCGCCTCGACCAGCTCCCACAGCCGCTCGCTCGCGCTCTCCCGCACCCCGCGCAGCTCCGGGAGTTCGGCCAGCGCGGCGCGGGCGTCGCGGGCGCGGAGGTGCGGGAAGGACGTGGCGAGCCGGTCCACCCGTGCCGGGTCCATGCCCAGCGCCGCGCCGACGTCCCGTACCGCGTGCCGCACCCGGTAGGTCTCGGGCATCGCGACCGTCGCGACGCGCTCGGCGCCGAAGCGGTCGAAGATCGCGCGGTAGACCTCCAGGCGGCGGGCGGACTCGACGTCGATGTCGATGTCCGGCAGCGCCGCCCGCCGCTCGGACAGGAAGCGCTCCATCAGCAGACCGTGGGCGACGGGGTCGGCCTGCGCGATGCCCAGCAGATGGTTGACGAACGATCCGGCGCCGGAGCCGCGGGCCGCGACGCGGATGCCCCGCTCCCGTACGTCGTCGACGACGCGGGCGACGGTCAGGAAGTACGAGGGGAAGCCGAGGCGTTCGATGATGCGCAGCTCGTCGCGGAGGCGTTCCCAGCGCGCGCGGTCGCGGTCGTAGCCGCGCAGCACCATCGCGGCGGCGCAGCGCGAGCGCAGGACGTGGGCGGCGGTGCGGTGCGCCGCGCCGACGAGACGGGCCTCGGGGAAGTGGACGCGGCCCAGCCCGATGTCGGCCACGGGATCGACCCGGCAGGCGTCCGCGGTTTCCTCGGTGAGGGCGAGCAGGCGGTGGGCGCGCTCGCGCCGGAAACCGGCGGCCCCGGCGATCCGGTCGGCGGTGCGGGCCATGGCGGCGGCGTCCTTGAGCCAGCGCTCACCGCCGTCCCGGGCCGCGGCGCGGCGGGCGACAGGCACCAGGCGGCGGGCGGAGTCCAGGACGTCGGCGACCGGTCCCTGGCCGGGGTCGGCGTAGCGCACCGCATTGGCGAGGACGGCGGCCACGCCCTGGTCGACGGCGAGGCCGAGGGTGCGGGCGGCGAGGCGGAGCGAGCCGGGTCCGGAGCCGGGCCGCCCGTGGTCGACGGCCTCCAGGCGCAGCGCGTCGCCGTACCGTTCGCGCCAGGGGGCGAGGAGGCGGGCGGCGCGGTCGGGGCGGCCGGCGGCGAGCGCCCGGCCGACGTCGGAGTCCGGCCCGAGCAGGACGAGGAGGCCGTCCGGCGCGGACCCCAGCGCCGCCCGTGGCAGAACCGGCCGGTCGCCGCCGGTGGCGTGGGCGGCCGAGACCAGGCGGCACAGGGCGGCCCAGCCGGTGGCACCGTCGCGGCCCAGGAAGACGGCGCGAGGCGCGGACTCGTCGACGAAGGCGCCGCCGCGCACCGGGGTGCGGCGGCGGGGCGCGGCGCCCGTGGCGGGGTCCGCGACGGCGAGGTCGACGCCGAAGAGCGGGCGGATCCCGGCGCGGTCGGCTGCCTTGGCGAACCGTACGGCGCCGGAGAGGCCGTCCCGGTCGGTCAGCGCGAGGGCGCCGAGACCCCGCTCGGCGGCGCGCTCGGCCAGCACCTCCGGGCGGGAGGCGCCGTAGCGCAGGGAGAACCCGGACGCGGTGTGCAGATGCGTGAACCCCGGCATCGCACCTCCTGCACCTCATCCGCCCCCGACTGTCCACGTCTCCCGCTTTCTTCCACCCTAACCCCTCATTCGAACGTTCGTACGAGTGCAAGGTTTGGGCGGCCGGGCGCGGGATGACCACCCGCCGTCCGGCGCCTCCGTCATTCGGCCCCGCCCGCTCTGCGCGATGCCTGCGCCGACCGGAGGATGTGGGAGCACAGCCGGGTACGAGCACCGGCGCGACACGGCGAGGGGCGGCCCATGGCCACGACCGACGACGGCACCCGGATGACCTTCCTCCAGGAGGTGCGGAGCGCGGTGACCACCCGCGCCGCGCTGCTGGTGACCGGTGTACTGGGGCTGATGGTCGCGTTCATCACGTCCTACGCCGGCGCCTTCCACGCGCCGAAACCGACCGATATCGCGCTCGGCGTCGTCGCGCCCGCGCAGGCCCGCGGCGCGCTGGTGGCCAAGCTCGACGGGCTACCCGGCTCCCCCCTGGACCCGCGCGCGCTGCCGTCCCGGGAGGTGGCGCTCCAGCAGCTGCGGGACCGGAAGATCGATGCGGCGCTGGTCGTCGATCCGCGCTCCACCACCGACCGGCTGCTGGTCGCGAGCGGCGGCGGGGCGGCGCTGTCGCAGGCGACGGAGGCGGTCGTCACGGCGGCGGACAGGGCAGAGGGCCGCACCGTGCGCACCGAGGACGTACGGCCCGTGGCGGACGGCGACTCGCGCAGCCTGTCGTCGTTCTACCTGGTCGTGGGGTGGTGCGTGGGCGGGTATCTGTGTGCCGCGATCCTGGCGATCAGCGCGGGCGCCCGCCCGGCGAACACCGCCCGCGCGGTGATCCGGCTGGGCGCCCTCGCGGTCTACTCGCTCCTCGCCGGACTGGCCGGGGCGGTGGTGATCGGCCCGGTGCTGAACGCGCTACCCGGCAGCCTGTTCGGGCTGTGGGGGCTGGGCGCGCTGATCGTCTTCGCGGTGGGGGCGACCACCCTGGCGTTCCAGACCCTGCTGGGCGTCATCGGCATCGGGCTGGCGATCCTGGTGATCGTGGTGTTCGGCAACCCGAGCGCGGGCGGCGCGTATCCGTATCCGCTGCTGCCGCCCTTCTGGCGGGCGATCGGCCCCGCGCTGCCACCGGGCGCGGGCACCTGGGCGTCCCGCTCGATCGCCTACTTCGGCGGCAACGGCCTGACCTCGTCGCTGCTGGTCCTCGCCGCCTGGGCGGTGGGCGGCGTGCTGCTCAGTGTCGTCCTCGCGGCGCTCCGCGACCGGGACCGCCGGAACAACACGCTGGCGCCGGTGACACCGCGTGCCTGAGCGGACAGGACGGGGGCGGCCAGGGCCCCGGAACCGCCGCATCCAGGCCGCCTCACCTCCCCGTACACATCATCTTCGGGCCATTCGGGGAGCGCCGGGCGGGGACCGGTGCCGGGGTGACGGCCGGATCCGCTCCCCCGCCGCGCGAGCGGGCCGGGAGGGCGACGGCCCCGCGCCCACAGCGAAGGCACCGTTCCGGCGCCGGGTCTCCACACTCTCACCACAACCTTCGCGCCACTACCCACGGCGTTCATCCATCGACTCAAAGTGAGCGATCGAGATGCGGGCGCCCGGCTGCTGAGTCAAACTCCCGTCCGACATCTGCACCTACAGGCAAAGGAGTGTTCGCAATGCGGTACATCGTTGGAGGCGTCGCGCTCGGCGCGGCACTGGTCATAGGCACGCTCGCCTCCACCGCGCAGGCCACCACCCCACCGGTCACCACCACCCCGGTCGCGGTCGTCGCCCCGGCCACCGACCACACCCCCGCCCGGTCCGCCGGGCTCTACGCCCCTACCGCCCTCGTCCTGACGGTCGGCCAGGGTGAACACCGCGCGGACGCCGCGGTGCAGCGTGCCGTGACGCTGAGCTGTACGCCGAAGGCGTCCGGTACGCACCCCCGGCCCGCCGCGGCCTGCTCCCGGCTGCGCGCGGTGGGCGGCGAGTTCGACCGGGTGACCCGCACCGACGACACCCGGGTGTGCACCCGGGAGTGGGACCCGGTCGTGGTGACGGCCGACGGCGTCTGGCAGGGCCGGCGGGTGACGTACACCCACACCTTCGCCAACTCCTGTGAACTGCGCGCCGCCGCGAACACCGTCTTCGCGTTCTGACCGCCCCGGACGCACCCCGGCCCCCGGACGCCGTACACGTCCGGGGGCCGGGGTCACCGTCACACCGCGCCGGGAGGCCCGGCGGGCGCGCGGTCCGGTGGAGCGTCAGCCGATCTCGGCGCCGTACTTCTGCAGGGCCGCGGGGACCGGCTGGAAGAAGGTCTCGCCGCCCTGCGAGCAGTCGCCGCTGCCGCCGGAGGTGAGGCCGAGGGCGGACTCACCGTCGAAGAGGGCGCCGCCGCTGTCGCCGGGCTCGGCGCAGACGTCGGTCTGGATCAGCCCCTCGACCGTGCCCTCCTGGTAGTTGACGGTGGCGTCGAGCGCCTTGACCGTGCCGTCGTGCACCTGGGTGGTGCTGCCGCTGCGCTGCACCTTCTCGCCGACGGTCGCGTCCGCGGCCTTGGTGATCTTCTGGGCGCTGCCGTTGTAGAGGTCCACCTCGCTGGGGTGGTCGGTGTCCCCCGTGTACTTGACGATCGAGAAGTCGTTGCCCGGGAAGGTCGAGTCCTCGGTGGTGGCGATCTCCTGGCCGCCCTGCTGGTCGGACCAGCTCTTGACCGCGTTGCCGCAGTGACCGGCGGTCAGGAAGTACGGCTGGCCGCCCTTGACGACGTTGAAGCCGAGCGAGCAGCGGGCGCTGCTGCCCCAGATCGCGTCACCGCCGGCGACCAGCGGCTTCAGCTCACCCTGGGTCCGGCGGAGCGTCACCTTGTCGCCCAGGCCCTTGGTGACCTCGGTCAGCTTGGCGAGCGACTCACCCTTGACCGTGCGGTCGGCGGTCACCACGACCTTGTTGCTCCGCGGGTCGACGCCCCAGGCGGTGCCGGGGAGAGTGGCGTCGGCCTTCAGCGTCCTGCGCGCCGAGTCCAGCTGGGCCATCGAGTGCTTGACCATTCTGGCCTCGGCGCCCTGGGCCCGTACGGACGTGGCCGCCGCGTCGTCCACGACGTTGACCACGAGCTTCTTGGCCTGGGCGTCGTAGTACGAACCGGCGGTGCCCGCCGAGTTGAGCTGCGAGGCGAGGGTGGTCGCCGCCGCCGGGGAGAGCTTCGCCGGCTGCGGGACGGTTGCTGCGTTGGCGCTGTTCAGGGTGAGCGTGGCGGTGGCGGCGAGAGCCAGTGCTCCCGCGCCGGCCAGGACCGCGCGGCGCTGGGGTATGCGACGGTGCTTCAACTCGGTACCTCCCGTGGGGGGAAGGGCCCGCGAGGGGGACACGGACCCGGAGAGTGTGGGGGAACAGGTCACGGACGGACGGCTTCCCGCACGACACCCCCGGAAAAGTCGCGTCCATGCCAACGTGCGCCGCCGAGTATTCCCACCCGTCTCACCCGTGCACAAGACCGAGTTCCGGTCTCGCCACCGGGAGTTCACCGCTTCCCCACCCACCGGTCACACCGATATCCGCGCACGTCCGTCCCGAGTACGGACACTGCCGCCCACCCCACGCCCCCGGCGCGCCCCGGTCACGCCGCGCCGTCTCCTGGCCGAAACGCTTCGATCCGCGGTCGGTGGACGCCGCCGGAGCCGCCCGCGACGCACCGGGACATGCGCGGGCCCCGCGGCATGTTCGCCGCAGGGCCCGCGTGTGGGTGCGTTATCTGGTGGCGGTCGGATCAGGCGGTGTGGCGCCGGTGCCTGGTTTCACGCCCCCGTGCCCCGGCCACCGTCGTCGGCCTCCCTGTCCTCGACGCGCCCGATGTCCTCGACCACACCGCCGACGTCCTCGATGTCCCCCAGGTCCTCGACCGGTCCGACGGCCTCGGACGCCTCCGGCTCCCCCACCCCCTCCAGGTAGTGCCCGGGCCGGTGTGCCGGATCCGGGCCGACGCCGGGATGGGCCCCGTCGGCGCTCGCGCCCGTCGACGGGGGCACGGCGCCGGTCGCCGCCTCGGCGCGGGCCGTTTCGGCCTGGGCCTGGAGGCCGGAGCGTTCCAGGAAGCGCAGGAGCTCCACAGGGAAGGGCAGGACCAGGGTGGAGTTCTTCTCGGCGGCGACGGCCACCACGGTCTGGAGCAGCCGCAGTTGGAGCGCGGCGGGCTGGCCGGACATCGCCTGGGCGGCCTCGGCCAGCTTCTTCGACGCCTGGAGCTCGGCGTCGGCGTTGATGACGCGGGCGCGGCGGTCCCGGGTGGCCTCCGCCTGGCGGGCCATCGACCGCTTCATGGTCTCCGGCAGCGATACGTCCTTGATCTCCACCCGGTCGATCTGGATGCCCCAGCCCAGCGCGGGGCTGTCGATCATCACGGCGAGGCCCTGGTTGAGCTTCTCGCGGTTGGAGAGCAGATCGTCGAGATCGCTCTTGCCGATGATGGAGCGGAGCGAGGTCTGGGCGACCTGCGAGACGGCGAAGCGGTAGTCCTCGACGGCGATGACGGCGTCGGCGGCGTCCACGACCTTGAAGTAGACGACGGCGTCAACGCGGACGGTGACGTTGTCGCGGGTGATGCCCTCCTGTGCGGGCACCGGCATCGTCACGATCTGCATGTTGACCTTACGCATCCGGTCGACACCCGGAACGATCATGGTGAAGCCCGGCCCGCGGACCGCCGACGTCAGCCGGCCCAGCCGCAGGACCACCCCGCGTTCGTACTGCTTGACCACGCGCGCCGCCGCGAGGAGATAGACGGCGCCCACCGAGGCGAGGGCGACCCCGCCGGTCACCAGCTCTTCCAGCATCACGGCCCCCTGACTGGCCTCTGCCACTCCGACCGGTTTGCGTTCTTTACCATGGTATGCCCGGAGCGGTGGGCGTCATCCGGCGCCGGAAACGCGGGAGGGCGGGGTGGGCGGCCCCCCCCCGGGGGGGGGGGAGGCCCCGCCCCCCCCCCCGGCCCGGCCCCACCCCCGCAAAAAAAGACACCGCCGGGGGAGA
>NZ_JBHYGX010000020.1:0-46622 GCF_042739975.1 Streptomyces sp. NPDC059080 | reverse complement strand
TACCTCGGGTGTGCCGGGCGGGGGGGGGGACACCGGCCCCGGCAACGGGGGGGGGCGGGGTCCCGCCCCCGCGGGGGGGGCTGTATCCAGGCCCGGACCGGACCGTCGTCCGGCCGTACGCCGATATCAGCAGGTCAGGAGCGGTGAGCCAGTCCGCCCCGAGGGGATCAGCAGACGCTCGCGCCGTAGGCGCTGAGCGCCTCGGTGACGGGCTGGAAGTACGTCGTACCGCCCGAGGTGCAGTCGCCGCTGCCGCCGGAGCTCAGGCCGAGGGCCGTGGACCCGGAGTAGAGCGGGCCGCCGCTGCCGCCGGGCTCGGCGCAGACGGAGTTCGCCGCCCCGGCAGGCCCTCACGGGTGCGCCGGGACGGCGGTTGACCCCCTCGGTCGGGGGTGGGACGGAGCAGGCGCCGGAACGGTTCCGCTCCCCCGCCCGCAGCGCGAACGGCAGGGTGCCGGTCACCCGATCATCCGCCCGGCTCCGGGGCGTTTCCCCGGGCCGGGGACATATGCCCTGGTCTCCCGCCGGAACCTACCCGGCGGTCGAGGAGGGTGCCCGCGGACCGCGTGTCGACATGGTCCGCCGCCCGGGCCTATCGTGACTTCCATCACCCCGTCAGTTCCCGCCCCGCCCGCAGAAGCTGACAAGCCGCCACCCACTCTGCACCAGATCTGTCACGAACCCCCCGTGCGGCGGCTATCCACTTGGCACACCCTCCGCCTCATGAAGGACCATAGGGGGGCGGACATACAGACACCGCGGGTGAGAGGAGGCGTCCATGGGATCGGTGCGCAAGGCGAGTGCCTGGCTTGGCCTCGTCGACGACAACGATGACGAGCGTTATTACGACGACGACTATGCCGAGGGACCGGAGCACAGGGCCCAGGGGACCGGCTCCTGGGCGACCGACCCGGGTCTGCGGGTGGCCGAGCGCCCGGCCGAGGACCAGAGCACCCGCATCGCCACGGTCACCCCGGACGGCTTCGGGGACGCCCGCGGCATCGGTGAGCTGTTCCGCGGCGGCGTCCCGGTGATCGTCAACCTGACGGCGATGGAGTCGGGCGACGCCAAGCGCGTGGTGGACTTCGCCGCCGGTCTCGCCTTCGGACTGCGTGGCTCGATCGAGCGGGTCGCGACCCGCGTCTTCCTGCTCACCCCGGCCGACTACCGCGTCGTCAGCGGGGAGTCGCGGGACCGCAACGGCGGGTTCTTCAACCAGAGCTGACCGGGCGCGGGCCCGGTTTTCGTCCGGCGGAGGGGAAGGCGGCATGGACCGTCCCACCCTCCGCTTTTCACTGTCCGGCGACGGACGAGTTTTCACTCTCCGGCGACGGACGAGTTTTCACTCTCCGGCGACGGGCGGGGACGCGGCGGGGCGGGCGCCCTGCCCTCCCCCACCCGCGCACCCGCCCCGTACCGCCTCGCTCAGCGGAAGGCGTCCAGCCCCGTGAGCGCCTTGCCCAGCACCAACTGGTGCATCTCGACGGTGCCCTCGTAGGTGAGCACCGACTCCAGGTTGGTGGCGTGCCGCATGACCGGGTACTCCAGGGAGATGCCATTGGCGCCCAGGATCGTGCGGGAGGTGCGGCAGATCTCGATGGCCTCGCGGACGTTGTTGAGCTTGCCGAAGCTGACCTGCTCCGGGCGCAACCGCCCGGCGTCCATCCGCCGCCCGAGGTGGTGGGCGAGCAGGATGCCCTTGTGCAGTTCGACGGCCATGTCGGCGAGCTTGGCCTGGGTGAGCTGGAAACCGCCGATGGGCTTGCCGAACTGCTCGCGGGTGCGCGCGTACTCCAGCGCCGCCTCGAAGCTGGCGCGGGCCGCACCCATGGAGCCCCAGACGATGCCGTAGCGGGCGTGGCTCAGACAGCTCAGCGGGCCGCGCAGCCCGCGGACCTCGGGCAAGGCCGCGTCGGCCGGGAGCCGGACGTCGTCCAGGACCAGTTCGCTGGTGACCGAGGCGCGCAGCGACCACTTGTGGTGGATCTCGGGGGCGGCGAAACCGGGGGTGCCGGCGGGGACCACGAAGCCGCGGATGCCGTCGTCGGTGGCGGCCCAGACGACCGCGACCCCGGCGACCGAACCGTTGGTGATCCACATCTTGCGGCCGTTGAGGACCCAGTCGGACCCGTCGCGGCGGGCGTGGGTGCGCATCCCGGCGGGGTCGGAGCCGTGGTCCGGTTCGGTGAGGCCGAAGCAGCCGATGATCTCGCCGGACGCCATCCGCGGCAGCCACCGCTGCTTCTGTTCCTCGGAGCCGAAGCGGTGGATCGCGTACATGGCGAGCGAGCCCTGGACGGAGACGAGGGAGCGGATGCCGGAGTCGGCGGCCTCCAGCTCCAGGCAGGCCAGGCCGTACTGGACGGCGGAGGCCCCGGCGCAGCCGTAGCCGGTCAGGGACATGCCGAGGGCGCCGAGGGAGCCCAGTTCGCGGGCGAGGTCGCGGATGCCGGGGAGTTCGCCGCGCTCGTACCACCCGGCGATGTGCGGCAGGACCCGGTCGGCCGCCCAGCGGCGGACGGTGTCGCGCACCGCGCGGTCCTCGTCGGTGAGCAGGTCGTCGAGGCCCAGCGGGTCACCCGCGTCGAACGGCGGGAGCGGCGAGGAGGGCGTGGCGGACATGGCGGGGCCTCCGGCAGATCGGCGGAAAACTAGCAGTGGTAGTTATGGCGCGGTCCGACGGTACGGCGCACCCCGCCGCGCGGGCAAGAGCCGCCGCGCGGCGGGGTGTCGAAAAGAGGAGAAGAAAAGCGGGGCGTCAGCCGTGGGTCCGGGCGGCGGCGGGCTCGGCCTCCAGGCCCGGCGCGTTGTCGCCCTCGGCGCGCTCCACGGAGTCCGCGGCGCGGCTCGGCAGCCGCAGCGCGATGGCCGCACCGGCCAGCAGCAGCACCGCGCTGGCGACGAGCGTGATGTGCAGCCCGCGGACGAAGGCGTCACGGGCCACCACCCGCAGCGCCGCCCCGGCCGGACCGTCGAGAGCTGCCGCCACGTTGTACGCCTCGCCGAGCGAGTGCGACGCGGACGCCGCCTCCCGCGCGGACACCCCCGCGACATGGCCGATGCCGGGGGCGTAGGCGGCGTTCATGACGCTGCCGAGCAGGGCGACGCCGATGCCCGCGCCGAGCTGGTACGACGTCTCCCCGATGGCCGCCGCGCCGCCCGCCTGCTCCGGAGGCGCCTCGCTGAGCATCGACTCGTACGCGCCGAACAGCGTCGTCTGGAAGCCGAAGCCGAGGAGGACGAAGCCGGCGGAGAGCAGCCAGAAGCGGTCGTGGGCGTTCATCGCGGTCAGGCAGAGCACCGCACCGGCGGTGAGCACGAAACCGCAGGAGACCATGGTGCGCGGGCCGAGGATCTGGAGGATCCGGGAGCCGGTGAGGCCCGCCGCCATCGCCGCGAAGACCAGCGGCAGCATCCGCAGCCCGGTCTGCAGCGGCGAGAGCCCGAGGACGAGCTGGAGGTACTGCACGGCTATCAGCTGGAGGCCGACCAGGGCCAGCATCGCCAGCACGATGCAGCCGACGGACGTACCGAACGCCGACCGGGCGAAGAGCCGCATATCGATCAGCGGGTGCTCCCGGCGGTGCTGCCGCCGGACGAAGAGGACGAGCAGCAGCAGGCCCAGCACGATCGGGCCGAGGGTGGTCACCCCGAGGACGGCGGTGCCGCCGCCGATCCGCTTGACGCCCAGCACGACGCCGAGGACGCCGAGCGCCGCGACGACCGCGCCGACCACGTCCCAGGGGCCGTTGCGCTCACCCCGCGACTCGGGCAGCAGCCAGCGGCCGATCAGCAGCATGACCAGCATCATCGGGACGTTGATGAGGAAGACCGAGCCCCACCAGAAGTTCTCGACGAGGAAGCCGCCGAGGACCGGTCCGACCGCCGCGCCCACCGCGGCGACCGCGCTCCACACCCCGATGGCGACCGCCCGCTCCCGGCGGTCGGGGAAGACCTGCCGCAGGATCGACAGCGTGGCGGGCATGATCATGGCGCCGCCGATGCCGAGCAGCGCCCGGGCCGTCATCAGGATCTGCGGATTGGGCGCCAGCGCCGCGAGCGCCGACGCCGCGCCGAACAGGCCGTAGCCCAGCAGCAGGATCCGGCGCCGCCCCACCCGGTCGCCGAGCGTGCCGAAGAGGATCAGCAGCGACGCCGCGATCAGCGGATAGACGTCGACGATCCACAGCAGCTCCACCGGCCCGGGGCGCAGGTCCTCGGTGACGGAGGGCACGGCCACGTAGAGGATCGTGGTGTCCAGCGCGACGAACAGCAGGCTGACGCAGAGCACGATCAGTACGGTCCAGTGGTTCGCGCCCCCACCGGGGAGCCGGGGAACGCCGGCCATCCGTCCCGTGCCGGACGGGCTCGTCCCGGTCATGCACGTACCTCCCTGTCAGGCACTCGCGGCCGCGGACCGGGGCACGAAAAAGCCCCGGGTCGAACCGGCGGCACGGGCGAGTATGAGACGTCAGACTACGCGAGTGGGGAACGGTGTCGTGAGGCTCACCTCCTGATGAGACGCGTATCGCAGCGCCCGCAGTTGCCTCCCCGGGGCCCGCACGGCACCCGCCGGGCACCTGGATAATCGTCCGGATGAACGATCTCGCCTCGGCCGCCGCCCCCGGCCCGACGCTGTGCCGCCCCGCCGTCCGGGCCGCGCTGCGCCGCGCGCTGCCGGGGCTGGCGGCCTTCGCGGCGATCCGGCTGCTGGGCTGGGCGGTCCTCGCCGTCTGGTCCGCCTCGCGGGGCGCGAGCTGGCACACGCTGCTCACCGCCCGCTGGGACTCGCTCTGGTACACCCGCGTCGCGGAGCTGGGCTACGGCTACACCGTGCCGCTCCCCGGCGGCGGCACCCACTCCAACCTCGCGTTCTTCCCGCTGCTGCCGTGGCTGGAGCGGCTGGGCTCGGCGCTCGTCCCGCTCTCCCCCGCCGACGTCGGGATGGCCGTCGCCTGGCTCTCCTCCCTCGCCGCCGCCTGGGCGCTGTACGCGACGGGCGAGCGGCTGTACGGGCCGCGGGCCGGGGTCGCGCTGGCCGCGCTGTGGGGTGCGCTGCCGATCGGCATCGTGCAGTCGATGGCGTACTCCGAGTCGCTGTTCACCGCCCTCGCGGCGTGGGGCGTGTACGCGGTGTGGACCGGGCGGTGGGTGTGGGCCGGGGTGCTGGCGTCGCTCGCCGGGCTGACCCGGCCGGTGGGCGTCGCCGTGGTCGCCGCCGTGTGGCTGACCGCCGCGGCGGCGCTCCTCGCCGACCGGGCGGGCGGCGCCACGCTGCGGTCGAGCCTGGCGCGGCGCCGCGGGCTGGCGACGGGCGTGCTGCTCGCGCCGCTCGGCTGGTGCGGCTACTTCCTGTGGGTCGGCGCGCAACAGGGCAGCCTCACCGGCTATCTCGACGTCCAGGGCGCCTGGGGCAACGGCTTCGACGGCGGACTCGCCTTCGGCCGCTTCCTGTGGGGCCTGCTGACCGGGCCCGGCTGGGCCGGTGGCCTCGGACTGACCGCCGGGGTCGCGCTGGTCCTCGTCCTCTACGCGGCGGGCGTGCGCCGGGGGCAGCCGCTGCCGCTGCTCGTCTACTGCGGGGTGGTGGTGTTCCTCGCGCTGACCGCGAAGGGCTTCTTCGGCTCCAAACCGCGGCTGATGCTCCCGGCGTACCCCCTGCTGCTGCCGCTGGCCGCGGGCCTCGCCCGGTGGCGCCCGCTGCGGGCCGGGCTGCTGATCGGCGCGGTGGCGGTGGGCTCGGCGCTCTACGGGGCGTTCTGGCTCAACGGCACCGGACCTCCGTGAGCGGACCTCCGTGAGCACACTCCGGGGCGTACCACGTGGGCTCCCCTGCCCGTCTGCACCGGCCCTCCGTGACCGGACGGTCCCCCTCCGTGACCGGCCCGGCGCCGGGAAACGGCGGGGCAACGCCCGTACCGCGCACGGATAAACGGTCGTGGTGAAAAGAAGATAAAGCTCTCGATGAAGTGCGGCGAGAGGCTCGGACGGGAATCCGATTCTCCGTTAATTCGGTTCCTATTCGCCGCCGCCCGGCGACTTCCCGGGCACATTCCACATCACATCGTCATTACAAAGCGCACGGTCTGACCAGGTGCCTACATCACACGCGGTAACGTCGATTGAGTGCGTACCGATGAGAAGCTGGACCAGAGGGAGGGGCACCCGCCCGATCGAGCCCGACCACGCATGACCCCGACCCGCCAATGGCTGTTCTGGGGCACGCTGGCGGTGTATCTCGTGATCGTGGCCGGGGTGCTGGCCTCCACGTGGCTGGTCACCTTCGACTGGCAGGTCATGTTCTTCCGGCCCTACAAGCAGTGGCCGTCGATCCATGCCTTCCTCGACTACTTCGTCGTCCTGGGCCAGCGCGGCCCCACGGCGGTGGCCGTTGCCGCGTGGCTGGGCTGGCGCTGCTGGCGTCAGCGCAACCTCCACCCGCTGCTGGTCCTCGGCGCCTCGCTGCTGCTGCTGAACATGACGGTGGGCGCCGCGAAGATCGGCATGGGCCGCCTGGGACCGCACTACGCGACGGTCGTCGGCTCCAACGAGATGTGGCTCGGCGGCGATATATTTCCGTCCGGACACACCGCGAACGCCGTGGTCACGTGGGGTGTGCTGGCGTATCTGGCGACCACGTCGCTGCGCCGCAGGACCCTCTCGGTGATCGCCGCGCTGGGCGCACTGGGCGTCGGGATGACGACGGTCTACCTCGGTACGCACTGGGTCAGCGACGTCCTGCTGGGCTGGGCCGCCGGTCTGCTGGTGCTGCTGGCGCTGCCGTGGATCGAGCCGGGGATCATCTGGGTGGAGGACCGCCTGATGGGCATCATCCTGCGGCTCTGGCTGCGACTGCGCCCCGATTCGCTGCGCGGCCCGCTCCCGGCCGCCGCCCCCGCCGGACTCTCCCCGCAGCCCGTGACCCCGGACGGCGAGGTGGTACGGCACGACGCCGTCCCCGGCCCGCCGGCGCGGAGCGGCGCCACCCGCGCGCCGGACGGACGCCCGCACCACCCGGCGCGGCCGCACGCCTCCCGCGCGGAGCGCGCGCCGGTCACCCCGGCGGGCAGCCGCCGGCCGCCGCACGCCGACCGTCCGCCGCGCACCACCCCGCTGAGCCCGGCCACCGGGCGCGGCCCCGGCGGCTGAGACCGCCGCACACACCGCGGGGCCGGTACGCACACCCGCACCCCGCGCCGAAAGGCCCCAGCCGCTCCCTGTGAGCGGCCGGGGCCTTCGTCGTACGCGAGTGCCTCACCCCCGCCAGCTACGGCGTACCCGGCCGTCCTCGACCTCGAAATTGAGCCGTCCGGCGCGGTACTCCATGGTGATCAGCGCGCCCGGCGGCAGCGCGCGGACGACGCTCCAGCCGCGGCCGCCGGCGCGCTCCTCCGCCTCCTGCCGGGCGAGGCCCACGTACGCCTCGGGGTCGTCGTCCGGTTCGTTCGGGAGCTGTGGTTCGGGTGCCATGGGTGCCACGGTAGGCGCCCGCGGCGGCACACGGAAGGGCGTTCGGTTCCGCGCTCCGGTCTCTTCACGGTCTTTCATTGGTCACACTTGTGTCACGGCCAACGTCTCGGCGTTTGCGGTAACTTCCGTCACTCCAACGCGCCGTACACCGACGCATCCGGGTGGAAAACAAAGCATCCGTCATTGCGCCGGGCGCGAATTCTGGACACCCCGGCCGGACTCTTTACCCGGAAGGGTGAGCGCGGCCGGAATTACGCCCCGACCGCGCCGCGGATTCCCATCGGATGGGGGAATTCACCGGCCGCGGCAGCCCGCGAAATGAGACACATTCCACACACACTTTTCGCACATCGGTCCTCCCGGCCGCCGGCGAGCCGCCCGCCGCTCCCCCGCACCGGGCCCGTGCCCCGCCGCTGGCAGGCGGGCGAATCGCACCGGAACGGACCGGAGCGCCCCCTCGCTCCGCCCGAACGCCGCGCGCATCATGTGGCGCGTCCCCCGGTCCGGCTCCTGTCCGGCCCCGGTCCGCCCCCGACGAACGAGGTGCCGCGCATGGGAACCGACACCGCAGCAGCCCTCCCGCCGGTCAGGGCGCGGCACCGCGGGCGGGTGCTGGCCGACTGGCTGTCGACGACGGACCACAAGAAGATCGGGCACCTCTACCTGATCACGTCGTTCGGGTTCTTCCTGGTCGGCGGGGTGCTGGCGCTGGTGATGCGCGCCGAGCTGGCCCGCCCGGGGCTCCAGCTGATCAGCGCCGAGCAGTTCAACCAGGCGTTCACCATGCACGGCACGATCATGCTGCTGCTCTTCGCCACCCCGGCGTTCGCAGGGTTCGCCAACGAGATCATGCCGCTCCAGATCGGGGCGCCGGACGTCGCCTTCCCCCGGCTGAACGCGCTGTCGTACTGGTTCTACCTCTTCGGCGGGCTGATGGTCCTCGGCTCCTTCCTCACGCCGGACGGCGGCCCGTCCTTCGGCTGGACCGCGTACGCGCCGCTGAACTCCTCGTTCCACTCCCCTGGCATCGGCCCGGACCTGTGGGTGATGGGCCTGGCGCTGGCCGGGTTCGGGACGATCCTGGGGGCGGTCAACTTCATCACCACGGTCATCACGCTGCGGGCGCCGGGCATGACGATGTTCCGGATGCCGGTCTTCACCTGGAACATCCTCTTCACGTCGGTCCTGGTGCTGATGGCGTTCCCGGTGCTCGCGGCGGCGCTGCTGGTGCTGGAGGCGGACCGGCGGTTCGGGGCGGTGGTGTTCGAGCCGCAGTGGGGCGGTGCGCTGCTGTGGCAGCACCTCTTCTGGTTCTTCGGGCACCCGGAGGTGTACATCATCGCGCTGCCGTTCTTCGGCATCATCACCGAGATCATCCCGGTCTTCTCCCGCAAGCCGGTGTTCGGCTACGTCATGCTGATCGGCGCCACCATGGCGATCACCGCGCTGTCGGTGATGGTCTGGGCGCACCACATGTTCGCCACCGGGGCGGTGCTGCTGCCGTTCTTCTCCCTGCTGTCGTTCCTGATCGCGGCGCCGACGGGGGTGAAGTTCTTCAACTGGATCGGCACGATGTGGCACGGCTCGCTGTCGTTCGAGACGCCGATGCTGTGGTCCGTGGGCTTCCTGGTGAGCTTCCTCTTCGGCGGGCTGACCGGCGTCATCCTCGCCTCGCCGCCGCTGGACTTCCACGTCACCGACACGTACTTCGTCGTCGCCCACTTCCACTACGTGGTCTTCGGGACGGTGGCGTTCGCGACGTTCGCCGGTTTCTACTTCTGGTGGCCGAAGTTCACCGGCAAGCTGCTCGACGAACGGCTCGGGAAGATCCACTTCTGGACGCTCTTCACCGGCTTCCACCTCACCTTCCTCGTCCAGCACTGGCTGGGCGTCGAGGGCATGCCGCGCCGCTACGCCGACTACCTCGCGGCCGACGGCTTCACCGCCCTCAACACGCTCTCCACCATCGGCGCGTTCCTGCTCGGCATCTCCACGCTGCCGTTCCTGTACAACGTCTGGCGGACGTCGCGGTACGGCACCCGCACCACGCTGGACGACCCCTGGGGCTTCGGGCGCTCGCTGGAGTGGGCGACGTCGTGCCCGCCGCCCCGGCACAACTTCACCACCCTGCCGCGCATCCGCTCCGAGTCGCCCGCCTTCGACCTGCACCACCCGGAGGTGGCCGCCGACGCCGCCCGGCGGGCCGCGGCGGCGGCGCGCGGGGAGACCGGGTCCTGACGCTGCGTCAGCCGACGGTGTCCGGGCCCGCGACCCGCAGCGCCAGATCGTTGTCGAGCGTGTAGTACGGGCCGACCCGGACCTCCGTCCCGGCCACCGGGACGGGCACCGCGGGGTAGGCGAAGACCTGCTTCTTGTCCGCGACGTCGTCCAGCAACCGGCCGATCCGCACCGGCGGCGCGCCCTCGGCGGGCACCAGCCACAGGTCCCACGGCTCGCCGCCGCCGTGCCAGTGCCCGACCGGCCCGGCGTAGGGCAGCGTGAAGGAGAAGCGGGCGCCGTCGGCGGTGAGCGGGACGGTGACGGTGACGCCCCCGGCGTCCTCGGCACGGCGGGCCCGGGCCTCCACATGGGCGCCCGGACCGGGCAGCGCGCCGTAGAGCCGCCCCTCGACCGTCATTCCCTCGCGGTCCACCAGGATGTCCCCGGCCTCGGCATGCGGTCCGCGCAGCCAGCTGCGCAACGCCAGATTGCCGAGCTTGGTGGTGTACGGGATGCGGACGCCGAGGCGGCCGATGCCCGCGAGCGGGCGGCGGTCCACCAGGGAGCGCAGGTCGTTGAGGCCGGGCAGCAGACGGCGTGGGGCGTGGCCGTCGCCGAGGTCGGCGTAGACCTGCCAGCGGCCCTCGGCGAGCGCGACGGTGCTGGGGAGGACGGCGCGCAGCCCGCCCGCGCCGTTCGGCCCCAGCGGCAGCCGCACCTCCTCGGCGTCCGCGCCGCGCAGCCGCAGCACCAGCGCCGCGCTCCAGGTCGTGCGGACGTCCGGCGGGGCGGCCAGGTCGAAGGTGAGGCCGCCCGCGGAGTCGGCGATGCAGACGGCGGTCAGCCCGGGTGGGTCGCCGTCGGCCCCGGAGGCCGCCGGCCTGCGGCCGGAGCCCGCCGCGGGCAGTCGCGTCGAGGTGTTCATACCGTCCGCACCCCTCTCAGCGCGGCGCTCGCCGCGTCCTTGGTGGTGTAGGCGCCGCTCAGCAGGGCACCGCGGGTACGGTGCAGCGCGCCGCGCAGGCGGTTGGCCCGCTTCTCCTCCAGCAGCTGCCCGAAGAGCGCTTCGTACCGCGCGGCGACCCGGGCGGGGTCGAACCGGGCGGCGGCGGTGAGCGCCGCGCGGCCCATCCGGCGGCGCCCGGCGTCGTCGTTGATCAGGGAGAGCAGGGCCCCGGCCAGCGCACCGGGGTCGCCCACGGGGACGAGTCTGCCGTCCACGCCGTCATCGATGATCTCCCCGGGGCCGTGCGGGCAGTCGGTGGCGACGACGGGCAGGCCGCAGCGCATCGCCTCGACGATCGTCATGCCGAAGGACTCCAGGCTGGAGGAGACGGCGGCGATCGAGCCCTTGGCCCACTCGGACTCCAGAGGATTGGCCGGGCCCATCAGGAAGACGTGGTTGTAGAGGCCGAGCTCGTCGATGAGCGCGCGCAGTGCGGCCTTCTCGGAGCCACCGCCGTAGATCCGCAGCCGCCAGTCCGGGCGGGCGGCCGCGACCTCGGCGAACGCGCGGATCAGCAGGTCGTACCGCTTGACGCGGGCGAGCCGCCCGGCCGCGACGACCCACTTGCCGGTGGCGTCGGCCGGGGCGAGGCCGGGCGCGGGCACGCTGTTGGGCACCGCCTCGACGCGGACGCCGGGCAGCCGCAGACGGCGGTAGGCGGCAGCGTCCGCCTCGGTGACGGTGGTGAGCGCGTCCAGGCGCGGGTAGACGCCGCGCAGCGCCAGCCGCAGCGCCCTGCTGTGGGAGTCGAGGGTGAGGTGTTCCTGGCCGACACGGACCACGCCGCGGCGGGTCTGCCGGGCGACGTGGACGTTGAGGCCGGGGCGGGTGCCGACGACGAGGTCCGCCTCGACGCGGCGCAGATGCCGGGCGATCCGCCGGTCGGTCAGCTCGCTGTACTGGCCGAAGCGGCCCTCGGCGGCGGGGAAGACCTTCGCCGCCCGGGCGAACTCCGGGGCGTTCCCGTCGTAGGCGGGGCTGTCCTCACGGAGGTCCACGAGGTGGCGCAGCCGGACGCCGGGGCCCAGGCCGAGGACGGGGGTGTCGCGGTGGCGCAGCACGGAGACGATCTCGACGTCATGGTGCGCGGAGAGCGCATGGGCGAGATTGAACGTCGTGCGGATCGTGCCGCCGATGCCGTACGCGTTGTGAATCAGGAATGAGATGTGCATCCGTCCCGTATCCCCTGGCCTTCCGGTCGCCCTGGCGCCGGATCGTGTCGTCGACGCGGTGTGCGGTCCCGCCCCACCGGAGGGCGGCGCCGCTGCGGCGACGCTCCCCACCCGGGCGACGGGGCCCGCGCATCCTTCAGGAGGTCGTCGTGTATCCGACTCCTGAACGGTTTGACCGAGCCGGACGGTTCCGGGTTGAGGGCTTATGCCAAATTGTTCCGAGAAAGTTAGGCCATCGGTAGCGATATGACGGAACCTGCGGCACCGATTCGGCATCGGCCGCCGCCGTCAGCCCGGATCCGCGGCGGCGGGCGGCGCGGGCGGGCAGCAGCGCGGCGACGGCATCGGCATCGGCATCGGCATCGGCATCGGCATCGGCAAGGACGAACGGTCCCGAATGACGCCGCAGGGCTGGCGCCCGGCGACCGTTTTCGGCACTCCATTCCCGTGTGCGGTGATCGGTTCGATTCCGTGCCGGTCCGCGCGTGACTCCGGCCACCGCTCACCCGTTGTCCATGTCGGCGAGCCGGGGACGACACCCGGCCCCGTACCAGCCGGGGTCCCCCGGCACCCACGCAGAGATCGAGGAGCCACCCGTGCCGCGCATGCTCGACGTCAGTGACGACGTTCGCGCCGAGATCGGCGACGAAGAAGCCGACCGCCTGCTGGCCGGTGGAGACGCCCCCGGCAGCTACGACTGCACCTCCTGCCGCACCCCGGGCAACAGCGCCCAGGAGCGCACCAGCACCGTCCTGTTCGTCGGCGAGGAGACCGCGGTGCTCGCCTTCGCCCACGCCACCTGCATCCCCTCGCAGGTCGTCTCGGTCTCGGAGGAACAGCTCAAGGGCGCCGTGCAGTCCATCACCGCCGCACAGGAGTCCGGGACGGCGCCCACCCGCCCGGTCCCGGCGAGCGAGCGCCAGGCGACGCTCGGGATCACCTGCGGGCTGGTGCTGGTCTCCGGCGAGCTGCGGGCGGCGCTGGTCGTCGAGCCGGACGGCCCGATCGCCCGCCCCGGTTCGGTCAGCCTGGACGACGACTTCCTGCCGCTCCTGCTGGAGCAGGGCTTCCACCCGGTCACCGACGTGGACGCGCTGCCCGCGCCGAACCCGGGCTGGTCGGCGCTGCTCGCCATGGGCAAGCTGCACGCCGTGCTGCAGCCGGGCAACACCGGCAGCCAGGCCGCATGGTGGCAGGCGCACCAGCCGCTGGCCGTGTCCGACGGCTGGCGGGCCGCCGCCACGAAGGCCCAGTCGGTGCTGATGTACGCCGCGCCGTCCGGCTCCATCGGCCACCAGCCGCGGGAGGACCTGATGCGCCAGGCGATGGAGAAGGCCGCGGCCCAGGGCGTGCTGGTCGCCGCCGAGATGCCGCTGGCCGGCACCTGAGCCTCCGGACCCCACCGATCGCGGGGGTGTTCCCGTCGAACCGTACGGGAACGCCCCCGCGATCCGTCATTTCCGGATCGAGGCCGCATCCCCGGCGATTCGGGTTCGTTGGTGCAGACGTGCACCCATATGACCCCTTCTCCCGCTCCCGCCCTCCGCAGCAGATCCCCGGTATGCGTCCGTCGCAGGACCCCGGGGCCGCCGGGACCGGCCGTTCGGCCACACCGATCTACGACGCGCTGTACGCCGAGTACCGGCGGGCGTTCCGGGCGTTGCCCGGCGACCGGACCGGCGAGGAGGAGGGACCGCGTCCGGGGCACGGCGGCAGCAGCTGGAGCCGCGCCGCGGCCTCGCCCGGCCAGTGGGAGCGCACCGCCCGCCAGCCGTACCGGCCGCGTGGCGCCCTGCCCGCGCTGCCGCCGGGAACGCGCGGCGCCCGGCCGCACGACCACTGAGCCGTACCACCGGGCGCGGGGCCCGTACCGGGGCCGGGCCACCGTACGGCCCGGCCCCCGCCGTCACTTCTTCTTCTGGTTGCGCTTCTCGCGCACCCGGACGGAGAGGTGGATCGGGGTGCCCTCGAAGCCGAACTCCTCGCGCAGACGGCGCTCGATGAAGCGGCGGTAGCCCGCCTCCAGGAAGCCCGAGGCGAAGAGCACGAACCGCGGCGGCTTCGTCCCCGCCTGCGTACCGAAGAGGATGCGGGGCTGCTTGCCGCCGCGGATCGGGTGCGGGTGGGCGGCGACGATCTCGCCGAGGAAGGCGTTCAGCCGGCCGGTGGGGACACGGGTCTCCCACCCGGCGAGCGCCGTCTCGATCGCCGGGACCAGCTTCTCCATGTGGCGGCCGGTGCGCGCCGAGACGTTCACCCGCATCGCCCACGGCACCTGCACGAGATCCCGCTCGATCTCCCGCTCCAGGTAGAAGCGGCGCTCCTCGTCGAGGTTGTCCCACTTGTTGTACGCGATGACCAGGGCGCGCCCGGCCTCCACGGCCATGGTGATGATGCGCTGGTCCTGCACGCTGATCGACTCGCTCGCGTCGATCAGGACGACGGCGACCTCGGCCTTCTCGACGGCGGCGGCGGTACGCAGCGAGGCGTAGTAGTCGGCGCCCTCCTGGAGGTGGACCCGGCGGCGGATACCGGCGGTGTCGACGAACTTCCAGGTGGTGCCGCCCAGCTCGATCAGTTCGTCGACCGGGTCGCGGGTGGTGCCGGCGATTTCGTTGACGACCACGCGCTCCTCCCCGGCGACCTTGTTGAGCAGCGACGACTTGCCGACGTTCGGGCGGCCGATCAGGGCGATGCGGCGGGGGCCGCCGAGCCCGGTGCCGAAGGTCTGCTCGGGCGCCTCGGGCAGCGCGTCGAGGGCGGCGTCCAGCATGTCGCCGGTGCCGCGGCCGTGCAGCGCGGACACCGGGTGCGGCTCGCCGAGGCCGAGCGACCAGAGCATCGCGGCGTCGGCCTCGCCGGAGGGGCCGTCGACCTTGTTGGCGACGAGCACGACGGGCTTGCCGGCGCGGCGCAGCAGCTTGACGACGGCCTCGTCGGTGTCGGTCGCGCCGACCTTGGCGTCGACGACGAAGACGACGGCGTCGGCGGCCTCGATGGCGAACTCGGCCTGCATCGCGACGGAGGCGTCGATGCCGAGGACGTCCTGCTCCCAGCCGCCGGTGTCGACGACCTTGAAGCGGCGGCCGTTCCAGTCGGCCTCGTAGGTGACGCGGTCGCGGGTGACGCCCGGCCGGTCCTCGACGACCGCCTCACGGCGGCCGATGATGCGGTTCACCAGCGTCGACTTGCCGACGTTGGGGCGGCCGATGACGGCGAGGACGGGCAGTGGGCCGTGCCCGGCCGCCGCGATGTCCCCGCCGACCTCCTGGGGGTCGAAGCCCTCCTGCGCGGCGAGCTCCATGAACTCCGCGTACTCGGCATCGCCAAGCGCACCGTGCTCGTCGCCGGTGTCGATCTGGTCGTTCATGAAGTCCGTTCCTCGTCCTGCTCACTGTGCGGCGTCGGCCGCGTGGCTTCGTCATCGGCGGGCCGCGTCGGTCCGCCGCTCAAGTGTCGGTCAGCGCCCGGTCAGGCGCCTGGCGTTTTCCAGGTGGGCGGTGAGCCGGCCCTGGATCCGCTCGGTCGCCTCGTCCAGCGCCTTGCGGGTGCGCCGCCCCGAGCCGTCCCCCGCCTCGAAGGCGTCGCCGAAGACGACGTCGACGCGGGAGCGCAGCGGCGGCACCGCCGGGGCGAGGCGGCTGTGGCGGTCGGCGGAGCCGAGCACCGCCACCGGGACGACCGGCGCGCCGGAACGCACCGCGAAGTACGCGAGACCGGCCCGCAGCGAAGCGAAGTCGCCCTCGCCCCGGGTGCCCTCCGGGAAGATGCCCAGCACACCGCCGTGCTCCAGCACCGCGAGGGCGCCGGTGATCGCCTTGCGGTCGGTGGTGGCACGGTCCACCTTCAGCTGGCCGATGCCACGCAGGAACGGGTCCAGCGGGCCGATGAACGCTTCCTTCTTGATCAGGAAGTGCACCGGCCGGGGCGCTGTGCCCATCAGCATCGGGCCGTCGAGGCCGTGCGCGTGGTTGACCGCCAGGATCACCGGCCCGGCCGACGGCACCCGCCAGGCGCCCAGCACCCGGGGCCGCCACAGGCCGTACATCAGGCCGATGCCGATCCGCCGGCCGACCGCGGCACCCGCCTCGCTCGGGGCCACGTCGCTGGTGGTCACCGCGCGTCCCGCCCCGCCTTCGCGGCGCCCGCGCCCTCGATGAGGGTGACGACGCACTCGATGACCTGCTCCAGCGTCAGCTCGGTGGTGTCCACCTCGACGGCGTCGTCGGCCTTGGCCAGCGGCGAGGTCTTACGGGAGGAGTCGGCGGCGTCGCGCTTGATCAGGGCCTCGCGGGTGGCCGCCAGGTCGCCGGCCTCCTTGCCCTTCAGCTCACCGCTGCGGCGGGCGGCGCGCGCCTCGGCGGAGGCGGTGAGGAAGACCTTGAGGTCGGCGTCGGGCAGCACCGTGATGCCGATGTCGCGGCCCTCCACGACGATGCCGTGCGGCGCCTCGGCGGCGATGGTGCGCTGCAGCTCGGTGATCCGGGAGCGCACTTCGGGCACGGCGCTGACGGCGCTGACCGCGGAGGTGACCTCCTGGGTGCGGATCGGACCGGCCGCGTCGAGGCCGTCGACGGCGATGGCCGGGGCGGCCGGGTCGGTGCCGGAGACGATGGCGGGCTTGCCACTGGCCTCGGCGACCGCCATGGCGTCGTTCACGTCGATGCCGTTGCTCAGCATCCACCAGGTGATCGCACGGTACTGGGCGCCGGTGTCGAGGTAGCCGAGGCCGAGCTTGGCGGCGACGGCCTTGGACGTGCTGGACTTGCCCGTGCCAGCGGGGCCGTCGATGGCGACAATCACTGCAGCCGGGGCGGTCCGGGCGGCGGTTTCCACGGTGGTGAACACCTTTCTGGTTGCACGGGGCGGGGGTCCACGGGCCGAATGGCCTCCGTCAAGGTTACTGGCTCCCCCGCGGCCCGTGGTCCACGGTGTCAGCGGCGGATCGACCAGCCCCGCTCCCGCAGCTCCGCGGTGAGCTGCGCCACCGCGCCCGGCTCCACCGTGAGCTGGATGAAACCGGCCTGCTGGCCGGTGGCGTGCTCGATGCGGACGTCCTCGATGTTGACCCCGGCCCGGCCCGCGTCGGCGAAGATCCGGGCCAGCTCACCGGGCTGGTCACCGATGTGGACAGCGACGACCTCGTACGCGGCGGGGGCGGCGCCGTGCTTGCCCGGGACCCGCTCGCGTCCGGCGTTGCCGCGGCGCAGCACGTCCTCGATGCCCTCCGCGCCACCCGTGCGCTGCTGCTCGTCCGCGGACTCCAGGCCCCGCAGCGCCCGGACCGTGCCGTCCAGATCGGCGGCGACCGCGGCGAGGATGTCGGCGACCGGGCCGGGGTTGGCGGAGAGGATGTCGAGCCACATCGCCGGGTCCGAGGCGGCGATGCGGGTGACGTCCCGGATGCCCTGGCCGCACAGGCGCACGGCGGTCTCGTCGGCGTCCTTGAGGCGGGCGGCGACGAGGCTGGAGACCAGCTGCGGGGTGTGCGAGACGAGGGCGACGGCACGGTCGTGTGCGTCGGCGTCCATGACCACCGGGACGGCGCGGCAGAGCGCGACCAGCTCCAGCGCGAGGTTGAGGACCTCGGTGTCGCCGCCCGGGGACGGGGTCAGCACCCAGGGCCGCCCCTCGAAGAGGTCGGCGGTGGCCGCGAGCGGACCGGAGCGCTCCCGGCCCGCCATCGGGTGGGTGCCGAGGTAGGCGGAGAGATCGCAGCCCAGCTCCTGGAGCTGACGGCGCGGGCCGCCCTTGACGCTGGCGACGTCTATGCAGGCGCGGGCGGCGCCGCGGCGGAGCACCCCGGCGAGGGTGTCCGCGACGTGCGCGGGCGGCACCGCGACGACGGCGAGGTCGACCGGGCCCGGCGGCGGCTCGGCGACGCCCGCGCCGAGCGCCGCGGCCGTACGGGCCTGCGTCGGGTCGTGGTCCTCCAGGTACACCTGCACGCCGCGGGCCCGGAGGGCGAGCGCGACGGAGGTGCCGATCAGGCCCGTGCCGATGACGAGTGCGGATCTCACTGGGCGATGTCCTTTCGCGGCGCCGCGGTGGCACCGGGGTACACAGGCGCGATGCCGGCCCCGGCGAAGCCGCTGCCGACGGCCCCACCGACCGCTCGTACGCTCACGTCCTGCTCCCTGCCTCGGTGCGCACACCCCGCACGCACACGATCAAGCGTATCCAGCACCACGGACAGTGGTGCGCGGCGACCGACCGGCGGACAGCGGCCGGCGGGTCAGGCGTCCCAGGCGGCGCCCAGGGCCAGCAGGTCCGCGCGGTGCTCGATGCGGTCGGTCCACTCCCGGGGCCAGGCACCGGCACCGAGGCGGGCCCCGGCGAACGCCCCGGCGAGGCAGGCGAGGGAGTCGGAGTCGCCGGAGCTGACGGCGGCCCGGCGCACCGCGGTGACCGGCTCGTCGGGGAAGAGCAGGAAGCAGTACAGGCCGGTGGCGAGCGCCTCCTCGGCGATCCACCCGGCGCCGGTGGCCGCGCAGGGGTCGGCCTCGCGGTCCGGGGCGCGCAGCGCGGCGTCCAGCCGGTCGAGGACGGCGAGGCAGTCGTCCCAGCCGCGGGCGAGATACGCCTGCGGGGTGGCGTCCCCGGAGCGGCGCCACAGGTCGCCGAGCCAGTCCTCCTGGTAGGCGGTGCGCGAGGCGTGGGCGTACTCCCGCAGCAGGGCGGTCAGCCTGTCCGGGTGCGCCCCGTCGGCGAGTGCCCGCACGGCGTACGCGGTGAGGTCGGAGGCGGCGAGCGCGGTGGGGTGGCCGTGGGTGAGGGCACCCTGGAACTGCGCGGCGCCGGAGCGCTCGCGCGCCGTGAGGCCCGGTACGAGGCCGACGGGCGCGACCCGCATGTTGGCGCCGCACCCCTTGGAGCGCATCGGCGCGGCCTCGGTCCAGTGCGTACCCGGCTCGGCGAGCCGGGCGCAGGCGGTGAGGCAGGTGGTGCCGGGGGCGCGGTTGTTCTCCGGGGAGCGCCACCAGGCGACGTACGCGGCGCGGGCCGGGGGCTCCAGGGTGTGGGCGGTGAGCGACCCGGCGGCCCGCGCGGCCTCCAGCGCCTGGCCCAGGGCCAGCGTCATCTGGGTGTCGTCGGTGATGAGCGCGGGCTCCGGCAGCGGGAGGCGGCGCCAGTCGCCGTGGGCGGCCAGGACCGCGGGTACGTCCTGGAACTCGGTCGGATAACCGAGCGCGTCCCCCAGTGCGAGCCCCATCAGTGCGCCGGTCGCCGCGGATCCCATGAAAACCACCCCTTAATCGTCACGATGACAATAAGGGGTGGTGATCACTACGGGCAAGCGGGGCCTCTTTACAGGTCGACCTCTTTACAGGTCGACCTCGCGCATCAGCATGCCGACCTCGGTGTTGGTCAGGCGGCGCAGCCAGCCGGACTTCTGGTCGCCCAGCGCGATCGGGCCGAACGCGGTGCGCACCAGCTTGTCGACGGGGAAGCCCGCCTCGGACAGCATCCGCCGCACGATGTGCTTGCGGCCCTCGTGCAGGGTGACCTCGACGAGGTAGTTCTTGCCGGTCTGCTGCACGACGCGGAAGTGGTCCGCGCGGGCATAGCCGTCCTCCAGCTGGATGCCGTCCTTGAGCATCCGGCCGATCTCGCGCGGCAGCGGGCCCTGGATCGCGGCGAGGTAGGTCTTCTGCACGCCGTACCTCGGGTGCGTCAGGCGGTGGGCCAGCTCGCCGTGGTTGGTGAGCAGGATGATGCCCTCGGTCTCGGTGTCCAGCCGCCCGACGTGGAAGAGCCGCGTCTCACGGTTGGTGACGTAGTCGCCGAGGCACTGACGGCCGTCCGGGTCCTCCATCGTGGAGACGACCCCGGCGGGCTTGTTGAGCGCGAAGAAGAGGTGCGACTGGGTGGCGACGGTGAGGCCGTCGACCTTGATCTCGTCCTTCTCCGGGTCGACGCGGACGCCCTGCTCCAGGACGATCTCGCCGTTGACCTCGACACGCGCCTGCTCGATCAGCTCCTCGCAGGCGCGCCGCGAGCCCATACCGGCGCGGGCCAGGACCTTCTGCAGCCGCTCGCCCTCCTGCTCGCCGAACGTCTTCGGGGTCTTGACCTGCGGCTTGTTGTGCCGGGCGCGGTTGCGCTCCTCGATCTTGGCATCCAGCTCGCGGGGGCGCGACGGCGCCGTTCCCCGGCCGCGCTGCGGGCCGCCCTTGGGCGCGCCCTGCTTCGCGCCGGTGCGGGGGCCGCCCTTGGCGCCGCCCCGGGCCGCGGCACCCCGGGCGCCGCCGCTCTTCGGGGCGGACCCGCGGCCGTCGCCGCCGGACTCGCCCACGTCGTAGCGGCGCTCCTCGGGACGGGGCCGACCCGCGCGCTGCTGCTTCTCGTCGCGGTTGTTCCCGGCGTCACGGTAGTTGCCCCTACCGCCGCCGCTGCCCGTGCTGTTCCTGCCGCTGCTTCGCATCAATGATCCGTCTGAGAGTCGCCGCTGTCGTCCACTTCGAACGACGGGATACCTTCCGGGGAGTCGCGCTCGACCGCCTCCGCCTCCGGGAGGAACGGTGCGAGATCCGGGAGCTCATCCAGGCCACGCAGGCCCAACCGCTCCAGAAAGTACGTCGTCGTCCTGTACAGGATCGCACCTGTTTCGGGTTCCGTCCCCGCCTCCTCCACGAGCCCGCGCTGGAGGAGGGTGCGCATCACACCGTCACAGTTGACCCCGCGTACGGCGGAGACCCGGGAACGGCTGACCGGCTGACGGTACGCGACCACGGCCAGAGTCTCCAACGCGGCCTGGGTCAGCCGGGCCGTCTGCCCGTCCAGGACGAAGCTCTCCACGGCGTCGGCGTACGCGGCACGGGCGTAGAACCGCCAGCCCCCGGCGACCAGCCGCAGGTCGAAGCCGCGGCACTGGCTGTCGTACTCGTCGGCCAGTTCGTGCAGCGCCCGGGCGACCGCGCGGCGGGGCCGCTGCACCACCCGGGCCAGGTGTTCCTCGGTCGCCGGGGCGTCGACGACCATGAGGACGGCCTCCAGCGCGGGCTTCAGCTCCAGCTCCGCCACGCCGAGCGCCCCGGCCGGCTCCCCGGGCCGCACGGGCCCGCCCTGCTCCGTGACGTCGTACGCCTCACCGGCCCCGCTCACGCGCGCTCTCCCTCGTCGTCGGTCCCGCCGGACGCGTCGCCCGGCTCGTCATCGGCCTTGTCCGCGGCGTCGGGCCGTCCCTCGTATCCGTCGGTGACCTGCGGTGCCGCGTCGTCGGGGCCCGTCCAGCGAACCGTGAGGGTGCCCAGGGCCTCCGGCTGGTCCAGGGCCACCGCCCGCTCCCGGTACAGCTCCAGCAGCGCCAGGAAGCGCGCCACGACGGTGAGGGTGTCGGGGGCGTCGGCCACCAGCTCGGCGAAGGTGCGCGCGCCCGCCTCACGCAGCAGCGCCGCCACCACCCCGGCCTGTTCCGCGACGCTGACCAGCGGCGCGTGGATGTGGTCGACGTAGACCTGCGGGCGGGCCTTCGGCTGTATCGCCTTGACGGCGAGCCGGGCGAACCCCTCGGGGCCGATGCCCAGCACCACCTCCGGCAGCAGCTCGGCGTGCTCAGGCTCCAGGCCGACGGTCCGGGGATGGCGGCGCGCCTCGTCCGCCAGCCGGTCGCCGAAGACGTCCGCGATCCGCTTGTACGCGCGGTACTGCAGCAGCCGGGCGAAGAGCAGGTCACGGGCCTCCAGCAGCGCCAGGTCTGCCTCGTCCTCGACGGCGGCGACGGGCAGCAGCCGGGCGGCCTTGAGGTCCAGCAGGGTGGCCGCGACGACCAGGAACTCGGTGGTCTGGTCGAGGTCCCAGTCCGCGCCCATGGCCCGGATGTGCGCCATGAACTCGTCGGTGACCTGGGAGAGCGCGACCTCGGTGACGTCCATCTTGTGCTTGGAGATCAGCTGAAGGAGGAGGTCGAAGGGCCCCTCGAAGTTGTCCAGCCGGACGGTGAACCGGCCGTCACCGGGGGCGCCGGACCCCGGGGCCCCGTCGGCGGTCTCGGCAGACTCGGCGGTCTCGGCGGTCTCGGCAGACTCGGCGGTCTCGCTGCCGGGCCGGTGCGCGCCGGGCCCCGGCGCTCCGGCCGCGGGCGTCTCCTCGGCCGCCGGGGCTCCGCCCGGCTCCGTGGCGGCCCCGTCCGGGTCCGCCGTGCCGTCCTCCGCCCCCCGGCCGACGGTAGGGCGCGGGGGCCGCGGGGAGGCGGTGTCGTGCTGGGTCGTCGGCATCGTGGTCCAGGGTGCTGCGGGCCCCGCGCACGGGCGGGCTGACGCGCGGGCGGCGGGCCCGCGTAGGCGGCAGGCTATCGGGGCCCGGGGCGGCCGGGCCCTGTCGTCGCGGGGCGGACGGGAGGGTGACGACAGGGCCTACCGGCCGCGCAGCCGCCGTACCAGGATGCTGGCGTCGCCGCGGGACTCCAGGTCGGCGAGGACGACGGCGACGGCCTCGCGGACGATCCGGCCGCGGTCGACGGCGAGTCCGTGCTCACCGCGCAGCACCAGCCGGGCGTGTTCCAGATCCATCAGCTCCTCGGCGGAGACATAGACGGTGATCTTCTCGTCGTGGCGCTCGCGGCCGCTGGGGCGGCGGTTGGCGCCCCGGCCCCCGCGGCGGCGGGCCGCCCCGCCCGGCTGCGCGGCGGCGGCCTCCGGCACCGCCCGGCTCTCCGGCCGGCGGTGCCCGTTGGCGGCCTCCTGGTCCGCGCCGCGCCCGCCGTGCTCGGCCGGGGCGGTGCGCGCCGCGGTGGCGTCCGCCGGACCATCGGGCGCCGGGTCCAGCTCACCGCCCGGCGACGGCACCCGGGGCGCCTCGTCGCCGGATTCGGCCGTGCGGCGGGGCGGTGAGGGCTGCAGGCCCGTACCCCCGGTGGTGCGGAACAACTCGTCGGCGCCCGGCAGACTCACTCGGCGTGACACCGGGCGAGCACCTCCCTGGCGAGCTGACGATAGGCGGCGGCCCCCACGGAGTTGGAGGCGTACGTGGTGATCGGCTCGCCCGCGACGGTCGTCTCGGGGAAGCGGACCGTACGGCCGATGACGGTGTGGTAGACGTGTTCGTCGAACGCCTCCACGACGCGCGCCAGCACCTCACGGCTGTGCACGGTGCGGGAGTCGTACATCGTCGCCAGGATGCCGTCCAGCTCCAGGTCGGGGTTGAGCCGCTCCTGGACCTTCTCGATCGTCTCGGTGAGCAGCGCGACACCGCGCAGCGCGAAGAACTCGCACTCCAGCGGCACGATGACCTTGTGCGCCGCCGTCAGTGCGTTGACGGTGAGCAGGCCGAGCGAGGGCTGGCAGTCGATGACGATGTAGTCGTAGTCGTTCATCAGGGGCTTGAGCGCGCGCTGCAGCGTCGACTCGCGGGCCACCTCGCTGACCAACTGCACCTCGGCGGCGGAGAGGTCGATGTTGCTGGGCAGCAGGTCCATGTTGGGGACCGCCGTCTTGAGCAGCACCTCGTCGGCCGACATGCCCCGCTCCATGAGCAGGTTGTAGACCGTCAGGTCGAGCTCCATCGGGTTGACGCCGAGGCCGACCGACAGGGCACCCTGCGGGTCGAAGTCGACGAGCAGCACCCGGCGCCCGTATTCGGCGAGTGCGGCGCCCAGGTTGATGGTCGAGGTGGTCTTGCCGACCCCGCCCTTCTGGTTGCACATCGCGATGATCTTGGCGGGGCCGTGCTCCGACAACGGTCCCGGGATCGGGAAGTACGGCAGCGGACGGCCGGTCGGGCCGACGCGCTCGCGGCGCTGACGGGCAGCGTCCGGCGCGAGCGTGGCCGCGTACTCGGGGTCCGGCTCGTACTCCGCGTCCGGATCGTAGAAATGCCCCTGGGGCAGGTCTTCGTAGTCGGCGAGACGGGTGGGATCTCCACTGCCCCGGTCGCCGGCCGTGGCGTTCACGTAATGGCCGTCCATGCTCTGGTGGGCTGTCGAGGTCATGCTCGGGTGGGCTGCGGGGGTGCGGACCGCTACGGAGCCGACAGCCTTGCGCCCCGAGGGGGCGTGGCCCCGCGCAACTGCTCCTGGCTGAGCACCTCCGGGAGTAATTGTCGACTCATTCACAAGTCGTCGTACCTCCTTGGATGGAACCAGGAAACTTATCGATAGGTCAGCGTGACACCATGCCGACGATTGGCGACTCTATGGCGTGTCGGGCGTCCGCAGCAACACAATCCACCCGACCCGGCGCGATGTGACGGATACGAAACCCGCCCATGTCAAGGGTGCAAGCCGCGCGCACATGAGGCTTCGGGGGTACGCGAATCACCTCAAGGGTTACGTACGACGCAAGTTGCGCGCCCCCACGCCGGAGCCGCACCGACGCCGTGGTACGGGCGTGTCACACACGCGACCGGCCGGGCCCCGTCGACGGGACCCGGCCGGTTGTTCCGCATGGACGCGCGCGGTTGACGCTCAGCCCAGGAGGGCGCTCAGCTCCACGGACTCCAGGCCGTGCGCCTCGGCGACCTCGCGGTAGACGACCTTGCCGTCATGGGTGTTGAGGCCCTTGGCCAGCGCGGCGTCGCGGCGCAGCGCCTCGGCCCAGCCGTTGTTGGCGAGCGAGACGATGTACGGCAGGGTCGCGTTGGTCAGCGCGTAGGTGGAGGTGTTGGGCACCGCGCCGGGCATGTTGGCGACGCAGTAGAACACCGAGTTGTGGACCTGGAAGGTCGGGTCGGCGTGCGTGGTGGGGTGCGAGTCCTCGAAGCAGCCGCCCTGGTCGATCGCGATGTCGACAAGGACACTCCCGGGCTTCATCTTGGCGACCAGCTCGTTGGTGACGAGCTTGGGGGCCTTGGCGCCGGGGATCAGGACCGCGCCGACGACGAGGTCGGCCTCGACGACGGCCTTCTCCAGCTCGTAGGCGTTGGAGACGATCGTCTGCACCTTGGTGCCGAAGATCCGGTCGGCCTCGCGGAGCTTGTTGATGTCCTTGTCGAGCAGGGTGACGTGGAAGCCGAGGCCCACGGCGATCTGCACGGCGTTCCAGCCGGAGACGCCGCCGCCGATGACGACCGCCTTGCCCGCCTGGACACCGGGGACGCCGCCGGGCAGCACGCCGCGGCCGCCGACCTGGCGCATCAGGTGGTAGGCGCCGACCTGCGGGGCGATACGGCCCGCGACCTCGGACATCGGGGCGAGCAGCGGCAGCGCGCGGTTCGCGGTCTCGACGGTCTCGTAGGCGATGGCGGTGGTGCCGGACTCCAGCAGCGCGTCGGTGCACTCACGGGAGGCCGCGAGGTGCAGGTAGGTGAAGAGGGTCTGGTCCTTGCGGAGGCGGTGGTACTCCTCCGCGATCGGCTCCTTGACCTTCAGGAGCAGGTCGGTGGTGGCCCAGACCTCGTCGGCGGTGTCGAGGATGTTCGCGCCGGCGGCCACGTACTCCTCATCGGGGATGGAGGAGCCGACACCGGCGTCCTTCTCGATGAAGACCTGGTGGCCGTTGCGGACCAGTTCGTTGACACCGGCGGGCGTGATCGCCACCCGGAACTCGTTGTTCTTGACCTCGCGGGGGATACCGATCTTCACGTCGATCACGGTCCTTGAAAGAGTGCTTACAGGAGAATTATCCCTCATGCGACACATGACGGAACTGACCGCGAGCGACGCGGCGAACCCAGTCTATTGAAGGATCCTCTCTTGTCTAGCCTTGCAAAGCATTAACTGTTTCCAAGACCACCACCGATTTCGTAGGTCACTTGGGGTGATCTTGGAGGAGTTGTTCCCCAGCGGCGCGGTGCAGCCGTGCCGCGGCCGGGTCGCTGAGCCCGTCGAGGAGGTCCGCAATCCGTAGCTGCAGCCCCGCCTCCAGCGGTACGTCGCCCGCGCCGCGCGCCGTATGCAGGGCCTCCAGGGACGTCCGCAGCGCCTCCTCGGGCCGTCCGGAGCACTCCTGGACGCGTGCCGCCTCGGCCGTCGCACGCGCCTGACCTGCGAGATCACCGAGTCTGCGGGAGGTGCGGGCCGCGGCCCGCCACTCCTTGAGCGCCTCCGGCCACCGCCCGGCCCGGCCGTGCGCCCCACCGATCCGGCCGTGCAGCCGCGCCGCGTCCACCGTCTCGCCCCGGCTCAGCCGCAGCTCCAGGGCGCGGCCGTACCAGTCGGCGGCACGCTGCCAGTCACCCAGCTCGCTGTACGTACCGCCGAGCGACTCCAGGGCACGGCCGGTCGCCACCGCGTCCCCCGTCGAACGGGCCGCCTCCAGGGCGCCGCGGTACCGGGTGAGCGCCGCCTCGGTGCGTCCGGCGCCGCCGTCCAGATCGGCGAGGTTGAGCAGCGCCGCGGCCTTCTCCCGGCCCAGGCCCCGGCGTTCGGCGACCTCCAGGACCAGTTCGTGCAGGGCGTAGAGGTCACCGCCGGCCGCGTCCGGGCCCTCGTGCGCCATCAACGCGCGGACCAGAGTGGCGATCAACCTCCGGTCCAGCGTGTCGAGTTCACCGTCCGACACCGCGAGGCGGGCCGCGTCCAGCAGGGCGGCGCGACGGCGGCGCAGCCAGGTGGCGGCCGCCGCGCGCGAGGGGAAGCGCAGCGCGTACGGCAGCCCCGCCGCCCGCTCCCGCGCCGGCGATCCGGACGGCTCCCCGCTCCCCCGGCAGGACTGGAGAAGCCGGACGGTGCGCTCCAGCATCCGCGCGCGGGCCAACTGGACCTCGGCCGGACGCTCGTGTGTGCGCATCAGCTCCCCGGTCCAGGCGGCGAGGCAGCCGGGGAGCCGGTAGCGGGGACCGGCGGCGACACCCGGGGAGGACGGGCCGTCGTCGCCGTCCGGCGCGTCCGCCTCCTGGTGCAGCAGCCCCAGCGCGGTCAGATCGGCGAGGGTCGCCACGGCGGTGTCCGGAGTGCAGCCGGCCAGCGCGGACGCGGTGTGCGCGTCGACCAGACCGGGCGGGGCGAGGGCGAGCAGTCGCAGCGTCCGGGCCGCGGACGGCGCCAGCGCGTCGTGGGCCAGGTGGAAAGCGCGGCGCAACGGGCGTTCGCCGACGGGGATTTCGTCCGGGAGCGGCACCGCGCGCAGCGCCGTGCGCAGATCCGAGACGGACGCCTTGGGGCGGGCGGCGAGCCAGCCGCCCGCCAGCATCAGCGCGGCGGGCTGCCCGCCGCACTCCTCGGCCACGGCGTCGGCCGAGCGCGGGTCGACGGTGACCCGGACCGGACCCGCGAACCGGGTCAGCAGCGCGACCGCGGCGGCGCCGTCCAGCCCGCCCAGGGTGCACGGCCGGACGTCGGGGATGCCGGTGAGCGGGCCCTCGGACACCACGACGACCAGGCAGTCCGGCGCGTCGGGCAGCAGCGGTTCGACGTGGTCGGCGCCGGGCGCATCGTCGAGGAGGAGGACCGCGCGGCGGGCCGCCAGCTCCGCGCGCAGCACCTCGGCCGGTTCGTCGTCGTCCGAGCCCGCCGGGACGGTGGCGCCAAGCGCGGTGAGCAGCCCGCGGGCGACGTCGCCGGTCGGGACGGGGACCCCGCCCGGCCCGGACAGCCGGGCCCGGAGCGCCCCGTCCGGGTACGTGCCGGACAGGGTGCGCAGCAGCTCCTCGGCGAGCGCGGTGCGGCCGCACCCGGGCCGCCCGGCGATGAGCAGCACCCGGCTGCGGGGACTCTTCCGGCCGGAGAGGGTGTCGAGCCCGGCCCGCTCGATGTCGGCCCGGAGCGCCTTCAGCTCCCGGGAACGGCCCAGCAGACCGCGGGACGGCAGGGGGCCGGAGGCGGCGCGCGGCGGGGCGACCGGCGTCGGCGGGGCGGCGGGACGCGGGGGGACGACGGGGCGGGGGACGGAGGCGGCGGCCACGGGCGCGGGGGCCGATACCCC
This sequence comes from Streptomyces sp. NPDC059080, assembly GCF_042739975.1. NCBI lineage: Bacteria > Bacillati > Actinomycetota > Actinomycetes > Kitasatosporales > Streptomycetaceae > Streptomyces > Streptomyces sp. NPDC059080. The sequence continues at coordinate 18,954 of NZ_JBHYGX010000020.1, read as the reverse complement.
GGAGGGCCCGGGCCCCTCGCCCGGCGGTCCGGCGGCCGGTGGCGTGGCCGGCATGGCGGGCACGGCCGAGGACGGCGGACCGGCCACCGCGCCATCGCCGTCACCCGGTGCCCGTCGGCCCCCCGCCGGTGCGGCGCGTCCCGCCGCCTCCGGCGGAAGGTGCCCTGTGCCCACCGCCTGGTCCGTCACGGGCCACTCTCCCGTCCACCTGCACATACGAGCCCGCCGCCGGTCGCGGACGGGAACGTTGCCGAGCGTAGTTCACGCCCCGTCATACCCCGTGCCCCGCGCGGGCCTTGGCGTTCGGGTCACTCCGCCGGATCAGCGGATCATCCGACCGGGGACGGTGTGGCGGCGCGGCGGACCGGCGTCGGGCAGGCGGCGGATCAGGCGTCGAAGGGGCGCGCCGGCCAGGGCGCACCGGCCGGGCGCAACGACTCCAGGCCCGGTACCTGCTGCGCCGCAACGAGCGACAGCACGCCGACGACCAGGCAGTTGTTGTGCAGCTCCCCGGCGAGCACGCCGCGCACCAGCTCGTCCAGCGGGACCCGCGCCAGCTCCATGTCGGTCTCCTCCTCGGAGACCGCGAACCGCTCACCCTCCGCCTCGGCCAGCTCCCGGGCGAGGAAGACCCGGACCGCCTCGTCGCAGCCGCCCGGCGTGGTGTAGACATCCGTCAGCACCCGCCAGTCGCCGGCCTGCACGTGTGCCTCCTCGTACAGCTCGCGCTGGGCGGCGTGCAGCGGGTTCTGGCCGGGGACGTCCAGCAGCCCGGCGGGGATCTCCCACAGCTTGTGGCGCACGGGGTGGCGGTACTGGCGCAGGACCAGGACCCGGCCGTCGTCGTCAAGGGCGAGGACGGCCACCGAACCGGGGTGGACCTGGTAGTCGCGGCGGGCGGTGGAGCCGTCCGGCATGACGACGTCGTCGGTACGCACGCTCGTCTTGTTCCCGGTGAACGGCGTCGCGGTCGCGGTGACCGTCCACTCCTCGGGGGTGTCCTCGATCGCCATGCGTCCTCCTGTTTGTCCTCGTCAACGCAGAAACCGGGGCAGCGACCTCGTACGAGATCCCTGCCCCGGTCCACCGTAACGGCCGGGTTCTGCTTACTTACCGGCGCCCGGCTTCTGCGCTGCCGTCTTCTGCGCTGCCGTCTGTCGTTCGACGGCTGCCTTCACCAGACCCGCGAAGAGCGGGTGCGGGCGGGTCGGGCGGGAGCGCAGCTCCGGGTGGGCCTGGGTGGCGACGAGGTAGGGGTGCACCTCGCGCGGGTACTCGACGTACTCGACGAGCTTGTTGTCCGGGGAGGTGCCGGAGAAGAGCAGACCGGCCTTCTTCTCCAGCTCACCGCGGTAGGCGTTGTTGACCTCGTAGCGGTGGCGGTGGCGCTCCTCGACGTAGGGCTGGTTGTCGTACGTCTCGCGGACGATCGAGCCCTCGGCAAGCTTGGCCGGGTACATGCCGAGCCGCATCGTGCCGCCCATGTCGCCCTCACCGGCGACGATGTCCATCTGCTCGGCCATCGTGGAGATGACCGGGTGGGCGGCGGCCGGGTCGAACTCGGTGGAGTTGGCGCCCTCGATACCGGCGAGGTTGCGGGCCGCCTCGATGACCACGCACTGCAGGCCCAGGCAGAGGCCGAGCAGCGGCAGCTTGTGCTCACGGGCGTAGGTGATCGCGCCGACCTTGCCGTCCACACCGCGGTCGCCGAAGCCGCCGGGGATGCAGACCGCGTCGCAGTCGACGAGCTGCTCGGCGGCGCCGGCCGGGGTCCTGCAGTCGTCGGAGGTGACCCACTTGATCTTCACGCGGGTCTTGTTGGCGAAGCCGCCCGCGCGCAGCGCCTCGGTGACCGAGAGGTAGGCGTCCGGCAGGTCGATGTACTTGCCGACCAGCGCGACCCTGACCTCGTGGTCGGGGTTGTGGACGCGCTCCAGCAGGTCCGCCCACTGGGTCCAGTCGACGTCGCGGAACGGCAGGTCCAGCTTGCGGACGACGTACGCGTCCAGGCCCTCGGAGTGCAGCACCTTCGGGATGTCGTAGATCGACGGGGCGTCGATCGCGGCGACCACGGCGTTGTCGTCCACGTCGCACATCAGCGAGATCTTGCGCTTGATGGCGGTGGGGACCTCGCGGTCGGCGCGGAGCACGATCGCGTCGGGCTGGATGCCGATGTTGCGCAGCGCGGCGACGGAGTGCTGGGTCGGCTTGGTCTTCAGCTCACCGGACGGGCCGATGTAGGGCAGCAGCGAGATGTGCACGACGAAGACGTTGTCCCGGCCGACCTCGTGGCGGACCTGGCGGACGGTCTCCAGGAACGGCAGCGACTCGATGTCGCCGACCGTGCCGCCGACCTCGGTGATGACGACGTCGACGTCGTCGGTCGCCATCCGGCGGATGCGGTGCTTGATCTCGTTGGTGATGTGCGGGATGACCTGCACGGTGTCGCCCAGGTACTCGCCGCGGCGCTCCTTGGCGATCACGGTGTTGTAGACCTGGCCGGTGGTGACGTTGGCGCTGCCGTCGAGGTCGACGTCGAGGAAGCGCTCGTAGTGGCCGATGTCCAGGTCGGTCTCGGCACCGTCGTTGGTGACGAAGACCTCACCGTGCTGGAACGGGTTCATCGTGCCGGGGTCGACGTTCAGGTACGGGTCGAGCTTCTGCATCGTGACCCGCAGACCCCGCGCCTTGAGGAGCGCGCCGAGACTGGAGGCCGTGAGGCCCTTGCCGAGCGAGGAGGCGACGCCCCCGGTGACGAAGATGTGCTTGGTCGTCGTGGCTGCGTTCTGTCGAGAAGCAGAGGGCGGCATGGCCAAGAGGGGGCTCCCGTGGTCGCGAGTGGAGAGGTGCGATGCGGCGCCGTCCCCGGGATACGAGGGGTGCCTTCGCTGCGGCTCGGGGGGTGCCGTGACATCTGCCGTGACATTTGTGGGGCCCACCGGTCCACGGGATACCAGGCTATCAGCGACCGGGGATGGTCGCGCCCGGCGGCATCCGCCGCGCCCGCTCCGCCGCACGCCACCCGAACGAGTGACACCCCCCTCCGTGGGCGTCGCGCGGCGCCCCATGGGCCGTCGTATCCTGCTCGGACACTCGTTACGAGCCGTCCGGTGAGGCACCACCCCCGCCCGATTTCCGGTCCCGCTGCTCGACAACGTTTCATGGGCAGGACGGACAGCTATCACGTCCCGAGGGGCGTGACTCCAGTTCGACAGGAGATGCACGTGGCCGGGCGCATCGAGGACTACGCACTCATCGGCGATATGCAAACCGCCGCTCTCGTGTGCAGGGACGGCATGGTGGACTGGCTCTGCCTGCCCCGTTTCGACTCCCCGGCGGTCTTCGCCGGGCTGCTGGGCACCGAGGAACACGGCTTCTGGCGGATGGGCCCCGCCCACTCCGAGGGCACCCGCCCGCTCCCCGCCGACCGGCGCCGCTACCGCGGTGACTCGCTGGTGCTGGAGTCCGAGTGGGACACCCCGCAGGGCACGGTCCGGGTGATCGACTTCATGCCGCCGCGCGACGGCGCACCGCAGCTGGTCCGCATCGTCGAGGGCGTCAGCGGCACCGTCCCGGTCCGCTCCGAGCTGCGGATGCGGTTCGCGTACGGCTGGGTGGTGCCCTGGGTCCACAAGGTCGACGGGCGGACGGTCGCGGTGGCCGGGCCGGACTCCGTGTGGCTGGACACGACGGCGCAGACGTACGGCGAGGAGCTGACCACCTACTCCGACTTCACCGTCGCGCCGGGCGAGCGGGTCGCCTTCACGATCAGCTGGCAGCCCTCGCACCACCAGCCCCCGGCGGTGGCCGAGCCGGAGAACTCGCTGACCACCACCGAGGAGTTCTGGCACGAGTGGGTCGAGCACTGCACCTACCACGGGCCCTACCGGGATGCGGTGGTCCGGTCGCTGATCACGCTGAAGGCGCTGACGTACGCGCCGACCGGCGGGATCGTGGCCGCGCCGACCACCTCGCTGCCCGAGGACCTCGGCGGCTCCCGCAACTGGGACTACCGCTTCACCTGGCTGCGGGACGCGGCCATCACCCTCTCCTCGCTGCTGCGCACCGGCTACCGCGAGGAGGCCCGGGCCTGGCGCGAGTGGCTGCTGCGCGCGGTGGCCGGGGACCCGGAGAACCTCCAGATCATGTACGGCATCGCCGGGGAGCGGGAGCTGGGCGAGAACGAGCTGAGCTGGCTGCCGGGGTACGAGAACTCCCGGCCGGTGCGGGTCGGCAACGGCGCCGCGGGCCAGGTCCAGCTCGATGTGTACGGCGAGGTCATCGAGGCGCTGCACCTGGCGCACATGACCGGCCTGGCCCGTAACGACTACGCCTCGCTGCTCCAGCTGAAGCTGATCAACTGGGTGGAGAAGCACTGGCACGAGCCGGACGAGGGCATCTGGGAGGTCCGCGGGCCGCGCCGCCACTTCGTCCACTCCAAGGTCATGACGTGGGTCGCGGTGGACCGCACCATCAAGCTGATCGAGGCGGGGGACGCCGAGGGGCCGCTGGAGCGCTGGAAGGAGCTGCGCGACCGCATCCACCAGGACGTCTGCGAGAAGGGGTTCGACAAGGAGCGCAACACCTTCACGCAGTCCTACGGCTCCCAGGAGCTGGACGCGTCGCTGCTGCTGATCCCGCAGATGGGTTTCCTGCCCCCGGACGACAAGCGCGTCATCGGCACGATCGAGGCGATCCAGCGGGAGCTGTCCACCGAGGACGGTTTCATCCTGCGCTACCCGACCTCCGGTGACGAGGCCGGGGTGGACGGGCTGGAGGGCGACGAGGGCGCGTTCCTGGCCTGTTCGTTCTGGATGGCCGACGATCTGGCGATGATCGGGCGGGTGGAGGAGGCGCGCACGCTCTTCGAGCGGCTGCTGGCGCTCCGCAACGACCTGGGGCTGCTGGCCGAGGAGTGGGACTCCGCCAACCAGCGCCAGGTGGGGAACTTCCCGCAGGCGTTCAGCCATGTCCCGCTGATCGACACCGCGCTGCGGCTGACGGCGAGCGGCGCGTACGGGGGCGGCTGAGCCGGACGTCGTACGTGTACGTGTACGGAAAGTCGTCTCTCATGCGGAAGGGGGCCGCTCCCGGTGGGGCGGCCCCTTTCGTACGCGCCGATGGTCAGGCCCGGGTGCGGGGTGCCAGGGCCAGGGCGAGGACGGGCAGGGTGAGGAGGGCGGCGGCCGCGTTGAGGCCGCCGTAGCCGATGAGGGCGACGAGGCCACCGGCGACGGCGCCGCCGGCCGCGCCCGCGAGGTTCATCAGGGTGTCGGCGAGGCCCTGGATCTCGGAGCGCTGCGCGGCGGGCAGCGACTCGGTGAGCAGGGTGGATCCGGCGATGGTGACGCAGGACCAGCCCAGGCCGAGCGTGAACAGGACCCCGACGGTGGCAACGTGGCTGGGTCCGGCGAGCCCGGCGACGGTGGCGGTGACGAGGTAGAGCGCCTGGCCCAGCAGGATCACCGGGATCCGGCCGAGGCGGTCGGCGAGCCGTCCGATCAGCGGCGACAGCGCGTACATCCCGGCGATGTGGAGGCTGACGCTGAAGCCGACGACGCTGAGGTCGGCGCCGTGGTGGGCGAGGTGGATCGGGGTCATCGTCATCACGGAGACCATGACGGCGTGGCCCAGGACGACCGTGACCAGGCCGAGGCGGGCGGCGGGCACGGCGCGGACCACGCGGAGCGCCTCGGCGAAGCGGGCGGTGAAGCGCGGGGCGGCGGACGCGTCCGGGGCGGGCTTCCCGGGCACGGCCGCCTCCGGTATACCGCCGCTCTCCGCGCGGGCCAGGGCGGCGGCGAGGTGGAGCGGGTCGGGGCGGAGCAGGAAGTGGTTGAGGGCCCAGCCGCCGACGAAGGCGACGGCGGAGAAGAGGAACGTTCCGGCCTCCTCGGGCAGGCCCAGCGCGCGGGCGACGGGCTCGCCCGGGCCCGTGAGGTTGGGTCCGATGACGCTGCCGACGGTGGTCGACCAGACGACGAGGGAGAGGGAGCGGGCGCGGTTGCCGTCGTCGGCGAGGTCGGCGGCGGCGTACCGGGACTGGAGGTTGGTGGCAGTGCCCGCGCCCAGCAGGAGGGTGCCGGCGAGGACCGGTTCGGGGCGGCCGAGGCGGGCGCCGAGGAGGACGAACAGGGCGCCGGCGGCGGCGATCAGCCAGCCGGTGCCCAGGCCGATGCGGCGGCCCCGGGAGCGGGAGAGCGCGGCGAGCGGGATGCCGAGGACGGCGGCGCCGAGCGTCGCGGAGGTGGTGGCGAGCCCGGCAAGCGCCTCCGAGCCGCTGAGCCGTCCGACCAGCAGCGCCCCCGCCGAGAGCGTCGAGCCGATGCCGATCCCGGCCACGATCTGGGCGGACATCAGCACCCGGACGGTACGCCGCTGGGCGGTGGCGACGGTCGTACGGTCCGGGCCGGACGAGGGCGGCCCGCCGCAGGCGTGGCCGGCCGGACCATCGGACATGTGTTCGGTGTCTGACATGCGGCACAGCGTAGAAGCGGGTGCGGCGCGGCCCCACCGAATTCCGGCCAGGCCGGGCGGGCGGCCGGAACGGCACCCCGGGGCGCGGCGGCCGCCCGGCGCCCCGGGAGCAGCCGCCGACGGGCCGTCAGAACGCCGTGAGGGTCAGGGTGATCTCCTTCGGGGCACTGTCCTCGATGTACGAGGCGAACCCGGCGACGTCGTCGAAGGCGAAGCCGTACGCCTTGCCGTCGCGGGTGGCCTCGTGCATGGCCTTGGCGTAGTGGTTGGTGAGCTGCTGCTGGTAGAAGGTGGCCGGGTCGGTGCCTGGCTGGGCGTCGGCGGTGGTGAGGATGGAGCGGTTGAGGGCGGCGCCGAGGATCGCGGCGACCGGGCCGAGGGTGCCGTCGTTGGGGGCGGCGAGGGTGCCGTCGCAGAAGAGGACGTCGCGGGTGGACGGCTTGTCGAAGGAGACGGAGCCGGGGCCGGTGAAGGCGAGCTTGCCGCCGCTCACCCGGCCGGTGAAGGTCCCGGCGTTGGTGGTGACCTTGAGGTCCTTGCTCTCGTACGTGGACCATGCCTCGTCGATGGCGGGGGCGAGGTGGTCGGTGGCGAACAGGCCGCTGTCCAGGCCGTGTCCGGGCGCGATGACGCGCTTGTCGTCGACGATCAGCCTGTCGAAGCCGTCGGCCGCCTTGACGTCGGCGAAGACCTTGGCGCGGGCGCCGTCCTTGAGGGTGCCGGTGGTCTGCTCCTTCGCGCCGCTCAGCTTGATCTCCAGCGGCACGCTGAACATGTCGACCATGGTGGTGTTGCTGTACATGCCGCCGGAGTTGTAGGTGAACTCCGCGCAGTCGTGCAGCACGGAGTAGTTGGGGTCGCCCTCGACCCACCCCGCCGGGTAGGCGAGCGCCGCCTTGCCGTTGCCGTCCTCGACCGCCTTGAACTTCAGCGGGTCGCCGAGCGCGACGTAGATCCGGCCGGACATCTGCGGCAGGTTCAGCGTGGTGGTGCCGCTGGCGGCGAGCGGGATGGCGTAGTCGGTGAAGCCGTCCGGGCCGTTGTCGGCGAGGGCGACGGGCGCCAGCCGGCCGTCGGGGGTGACGCGGACCTGCTGAGTGCCGTCGTTGCCGACGATGTAGACGCGGATGGAGGCGTTGTCGTACGCGCCGGTGGCGTTGACGAGGTGCAGCGGCATCCCGGCGGCGACGGAGCCCAGCGGTGCGGGCTGCGCGAACGCCTTGGGCGCGAGGGCGAGTCCGGCCGTGGTGGCGGCGAGGGAGCCGAGCAGGGTACGGCGGCTGATCACGGGGGCTCCTTACGGGGTGCGGGCGGAGGCGGGCCGGGCGACCGAGATGGCCACGTTGTCGACCAGCAGGGAGGCGCCGGGCGCGGTGGTGTCGGTGGGGGTGGCGCGCCCGGCGACGCCGTCCGGGAAGCCGCCGCCCATCGCGAGGTTCAGCAGCAGGAAGTGGCCGTGATGGGTGGCGCGGGCCCAGGTGTCGGCGTCCATCTCGGAGGCGGCGACGGTGTGGTGGGCCGCGCCGTCGAGGGACCACGTCAGCTTCTCGTGGGCGGGGTCGGTGCGGTCGAGTTCGAGGGCGTAGGTGTGGAAGTCGTCCCGGCAGCCGGTGCAGGGGCGGGAACTCCCCTTGCCCTGCGTCTCGTTGCAGGGGCCACCGGGGCTGACGCCGCAGTGCAGGGTGCCCCAGAGGGTGTCGGCGCCGTTGACGTTCTCCATGACGTCGAACTCGCCGACGCCGGGCCAGTTGGAGTACGTGCCGCGGAAGTCGGCGCCGAGCGTCCAGAAGGCGGGCCAGTAGCCGAGGGCCTTGTCGCCGCTGACGGCGGGCATTTTGATGCGTGCCTCGATGCGCAGAGCGCCGCCCTCGGGTGCGGCGAAGTCGGTGCGGCGGGTCTCGATACGGCCGGAGGTCCAGCCGCCGTCCTTCTTGAGGGCGGTGATCTTCAGGTGTCCGGCGCCGTCGAGCTGGAGGTTCTCGGGGGCGTCGGTGTAGGTCTGCACCTCGCCGGTGCCCCAGTGGCCGGGGCCGCCGGGGTAGCCGGTGCCGGTGTCGGTGATCCAGTCGTCGGCGGAGGGGCGGGACCCGGCGGCGCCGTCGAAGTCGGTGCGCCAGACCTCCTGGAAGGCGGGGGCCGCCTCCTTGGCCGGTGCGGCGGACGGGGCCGGCCAGAAAGGGGCCCCGAACGCCAGGGCGCAGGCGAGTGCCACCGCCTGTGCCCGGAATTCCATGATCATGTCGTTCTCCTCGACACAGTGGGGGGTGGGGGAGGAGTCTTCGGGATGCGCGCGTGAGAGCGCTCTCATGCGCTGGGGGGCACCCTGCCGATTCGGCGGTACCACGTCAACCCGCCGCAGAGAAAAAGGAGTTGCACGGTGGTGGTGGAACGGAACGACCGGCGGCCCACGCTGGAGGCGGTCGCCGCGCGCGCCGGGGTCTCCCGGGCGACGGTCTCGCGGGTGGTCAACGGCGGCGCCGGGGTGCGGCCCGCGGTGCGGGAACGGGTGGCGCGGGCCGTGGCCGAGCTGGGGTACATCCCCAACAGCGCGGCCCGTTCCCTGGTCACCCGGCGCACCGGCGCGGTCGCCGTGGTCATCGGCGAACCGGAGGAACGGGTGTTCAGCGATCCGTTCTTCGGGCGGCAGCTGCGCGGCATCGGCCGGGAACTCGCCGCCGCCGACACCCAGTTGCTGCTGCTCCTGGTGGAGAGCCGCGCGGACTGGCCGCGGATCGGCCGGTATCTGTCCGCCGGGCACGTCGACGGCGCGCTGCTGTTCTCGCTGCACCACGACGATCCGCTGCCGTCGGTCGCGGCGCGCGCCGGGCTGCCGGTGGTCTACGGCGGACGGCCCGGCTGGGCGGACGCCGCGGACGATCCGGGGGTGCGGTACGTCGACACCGACAACCGCGACGGCGCCCGGCAGGCGGTGCGGCATCTGCGGGAGCGGGGGCGGCGCGCCATCGCCGTCATCACCGGGCCACCCGACCAGACCTCGGCCGCCGACCGGCTGGCGGGCTACCGCGACGCACTGGCGCCGGGGGCGGCCGATCCCCGGCTGGTCGCGGACGGCCGGTTCACCGCGGACGGCGGCGAGGCGGCGATGGCCCGGCTGCTGGACACGGCGCCGGAGCTGGACGCGGTGTTCGTCTGCTCGGACCTGATGGCGTCCGGGGCACTGCGCACCCTGCGGGAGCGGGGGCGGCGGGTGCCGGAGGACGTGGCGGTGGTCGGCTACGACGATCTGGAACCGGCCGCCTGGACCGATCCGCCGCTGACCACGGTGCGGCAGGACGTGACGGAGATGGGGCGGCTGATGGCCCGGATGCTGCTGCGCGCGGTGGCGGACCCCGGGGACGCGGGCCCGACGGCCGTCGTCACCCCGGCCACGCTGGTGGTCCGCGCCTCGTCGCGCTGACGGCCCGCGGTGGGCGTCGCGGCCGCTGTGACGTGGGACGACGTACGGCGGGTACCGTCGACGCCATGGGGCCGGAGAGGACGATCGAAGCGGAGATCACCGTACGCAGGGCGCTGGAGCTGCCCGCGCTGCGGCGCGGTCTGCCGGAGGTGGTGGCGGGCGCCGACGGGCTGGACGGGCCGGTCCGCTGGGTGCACGCCGGGGAGGTGCCGAACATCGCCTCGCTGCTCAAGGGCGGCGAGCTGCTGCTCACCACGGGCCTGGGGCTCGGCACCCGCCCCACCGAGCTGCGGTCCTTCGTCCGCGATCTCGCCGACCGGCGGATCGCGGCGCTCGTGGTGGAGCTGGGCGCGCGGTTCACCACCCTGCCCGCGGCGCTGGTCGACGCGGCCCGCGAGTGCGGGCTGACCCTGATCCAGCTGCACCGCGAGGTCCCGTACGTCACGGTCACCGAGGAGATCCACACCGAGATCGTCAACAGCCACTACACGCTGCTGCGCCGCGCCGACGCCCTCATCCGGCGCTGTACGGACGCGCTGCTGCGCGGCGGCGGCGCCCCGGAGGTGCTGCGGCTGCTCGCCGACTTCACCGGCAATCCGCTCTGCCTGGAGTCGGCCGACGGCAGCCCGCTGTACGCGGCGGGCCCGCAGGGCGACGACGGGCCCGCGGACGCCGACCCGCTGCTGGCCTGGGAGGGGCTGCGGGACACCGGCGTCCGCGTCGACGTGCCCGGGGGCGGGCCGGGTCCTGATGCCGTACGGGCGCGGCTGGTGCTGCTGCCGGTGAACTCCCCGGCGGCGCCGGTGCACCGGATCGCCGCGGCGCGGGCGGCCGATCTGCTGGCGGTGGTGATGCTCCAGTCCCGCCAGGAGGAGGTGCTGGCGGCGCGCGGCCGGGGCGACTTCCTGGCCGATCTCGCCGAGGGCCGGGTGTCGGCGGCCGAGGCGCCAGGCCAGGCGCGGCTGCTGGGGTTCCGGCCGGGCGGCGACCCGGTGCTGCCGGTGGTGATGCGGCTGCCGTCGGGGCTGGTGTCGGACGGCGGCTGGGCGGTCCTCGCCCAGGCGCTGCGCGAGGAGCTGACGGCGCTGGGCGTGCCGGTGCTGCTGGGCGTACGGCCGGTGGAGGGGCGGGTACCGCTGCTGGTGGCGCTGCGCGCGGGGCGGGCCCGGGAGGCGCTCGCCGACCGGGTGGCGCAGGCGCTGCACACCGGGGTGGCGCGGGCCGGTCTTGACCGTCCGGCGGCGGCGCGGCCGGTGGTGGTGGTCGGCGCGGCGGGCGAGTGGGCGGCGGCCGGGTCCGGGCTGCGCCATGCGGCCCAGGCGGCGGCCGCCGCGCAGGGGCTGCCGCACCAGCCGTGGTACGACGCGCGGCGCCTCGACATCGAACTGCTGCTGTGGCGGATGCGGGAGCACGGCGGTGAGGAGGTCCTCGCGGACTTCGTGACCCGCGCCGTCGGCCCGCTGCTCAGCCACGACCGGGCGGCCCGCCAGCCGCTGCTGCCGACGCTGGAGGCGTATCTCGCGAGCGCCGGGCGCAAGGCGGAGACGGCCCGCGCCCTCAACGTCAACCGCCAGACCCTCTACGACCGCCTGGCCCGCATCGCGCATCTCCTCGGCACCGACCTGGACGATCCGCAGACGGTGCTGGGGTTGCGGCTGGCGCTCCGGGCGCGGCGGCATGCGGAGCGGGGGTAGGGGCTCACGGGCGACGGGCCGGGCCGGGCTCCGGCTCCCGGCCGATGAGCTGAGCGGGCCGGGTGTGGTCGTCATGGCCGAGCAGCCCGGCTGAGCATCGGGCTGCGGGAGCGGCACGGGCCCCGTGCCGCTCCCCCACCCCCCTCACCCCGCAGCCGTCTCCAGCGCCGTCCCCACGCCGAGCGCGACGAGGACGCCGCCGGTCGCGCCCTCCAGTCCCCGGTGCACCCGGGGGCCGCGCAGCCAGGCCGAGAGGCGGCCGGCGCCGAGGGCGATCAGAAGCAGCCAGCCGGCGGCGATCACCGCGTCGACGGTGCCCAGCAGCAGCGTCGCACCGAGGACCGAGCGGCCCCGGGGCAGGAACTGCGGGACCACGGCGACGAAGAAGATCCCGACCTTGGGATTGAGCAGGCAGCTCAGCAGGCCCTGACGGAAGCCGCGCAGCACGGTGGCGGCCGCCTCGGGCCCCGCTTCACCGGAGGGCCCGGCGCCCGCCCCGGGGCCCGGCGCGGCGGAGCGGCAACACGCCCACAGCGCCTGGACGCCGAGCACCGCCAGATATCCGGCACCCAGGAGGCGTACGGCGGTGAACGCGGCGTCCCAGCGCTGGAGGGCGGCGGCCAGGCCGAAGGCCGCCACCACGGCCCAGGCCAGCGAACCCGCCGCGGCGCCGAGGGCGGTGGCCACGCCGGACCGGCGTCCGCCGCGCAGGCAGTTGCGCAGGACGAGCAGGGTGTCCGGGCCCGGCACCACCGTCATCATCAGGGCGAAGAGCGCGAAGCCCGCCATCGTTGCCGTCATACCGTCCGCCCGCCTTCCGCGTCCCCGGCCCGCACCGTGGCCACGTACGAACCGTTCGTCGTGGTCACCGTAGCGGCCCCGGACGGTGCAGGATCAGGCCGGGACGTGGGAACGGCCGGGCCGGGCCACCTCGTCGTAGACGCTCAGGACCTGGGCGACCGTGGCGTCCTCGGTCGGCCAGTCGGCGGCCTGGAGCGGGCCCGCGGTGGCGAGGGCGGTGCGCCGGGCCGGGTCGGCGAGCAGGCCGAGGACCGCGCGGGCGAGGGAGACCGCGTCGCCGGGGCGGGTCAGCTCGGCGGCGGGGCCGAGGAGTTCGCGGAGCTCGCCGGTGGCGGCGGCGACCAGCGGCGCCCCGGCCGCCAGCGCCTGCTGCGCGAGCGGCGGCCGGGCCTCCCAGCGGCCCGGGACGGCCACCACATCGGCGGCGGCGAGGAGTTCGGGCAGATCGGCGCGGTGCCCGGCGAGGAGGACGGGCAGCTCCTCGGCGTCGATGCGGCGCTGGAGGGCGGCGCGGCGGCTGCCCTCGCCGACGACGACCAGCAGCGGACGGGGTTCGCGCGCGGCCCAGGCGTGCGCGGCGTCCAGCAGCAGATCATGTTCCTGGCGCTCCTCCAGGGGCCCCGCGGCGAGCACCAACGGGCGTTCCACCGCGCCCAGTTCGGCCCTTACCTTGTGGCGCGTCCGGTCGGTCTCCCCACCGTCACCGCCGGTCCGGGGGCCCGGCGGGGCGACCGGGGCCAGCCGGGCGTCGCGGGCGCCGCGCTCGCGGGCACGGTCGACGAGCCCGGCGCAGACGCCGAGGACGACGGCCGCGGCGCGCGCCAACTGCCGCTCCCGCAGCCGCACCAGCGCCCCCGTCGCACGGGCCGCGGTGTGCCAGGTGACGACGAGCGGGAGGCGGCCGCCCCGTGGACCGCGCACCGTGCGCAGCACCGGCAGGGCGCTCAGCCCGGCCCGTACGCCGTGGGCGTGGACCACGTCCGCGTCGCGGAAGGCGCCACGCAGCGCGGCGAGCGCGCCCGGGGCCGGACGGGCCGCCACCGGGACGAACCGGGCCCCGGCCGCGGTGAAGCCGTGCGTCTCCTCGGCCGTGGGCGGGGCGCAGACCGTGACCTGCACGCCCCGGGCGATCAGCCCGGCGGTGAGCGAGCGGACGTGGGCGGCGCCGGCCGCGGCGCCGTGGCCGAGCACCTGGACCGTGCGCAGTGGCGCCTGGCCGTGCGGCGGGGGCGGCGTGCGGGTCACGGCGTGGGCTCCTGGGTCGGCGGGCTGAGGTCCGTACGGCGGGACGGTCGTGCAGGTCACACACCGGCGGGGCACGGTGAGTGGCACACCGAGGGGCGCACGGGGCACCTACGGGCGCCGGGGGCGTACGCGGGGAGTGGCGTGCGGCATCCGCCGCGGCACCGCGCACCAGGATGCCAGGCCGGGCGCGTCAATTCCGCACCGTTCGCCCGCCGTTCAGGTGGGATGTCTCACCCACCCGACCGTCGGACCACCCCCATGGGGGACAGAACACCTGTTCCCTGACACTCCGTCGGGGCCGGGCCCGGCGACCGGCCCCGACGGTCGCCCACGACCGCCGCCGCCACCAGCGCGGCGGCGTGCGCGGCGAGCCCCGCCCGGCCGTACCGGGCCACGGTCGTCGTACGCACCGCAGGCACCCGCGGCGAGGACGGTGAGGGCCCCGACGGCGCGGGCACGTGGCGCCCCCGGGGCACAGCAGCCCGCGGCGCCGTGGTCACCGTCCCGTACGCGCCGTCTCCAGCAGCTCCTCGGCGTGCGCGCGGGCCGTCTCCGAGTCCTCCTGGCCGGCGAGCATGCGGGACAGCTCCCGGATGCGTTCCTCGCCCTCCAGAACGGTGACACCGCTGCGGGTGACCGAGCCGTCGTGGGTCTTGGCGACCAGCAGCTGCCGGTCGGCGAAGGCCGCGACCTGCGGGAGGTGGGTGACGACGACGACCTGCGCGGACTGCGCGAGGCGGGCCAGGCGGCGGCCGACCTCCACCGCCGCCTTGCCGCCGACGCCCGCGTCGACCTCGTCGAAGAGGTACGTGGGGACGGGGTCGGAACCGGCGAAGACGACCTCCACGGCGAGCATCACACGAGAGAGTTCACCGCCGGAGGCGCCCTTGGAGATCGGGCGGGGCGGGGCGCCCGGATGCGGGGCGAGCAGCAGCTCGACCTCGTCGGCGCCGCTCGGCCCGTAGGCGACGGACCGGCCGCCGACCTCGATGCCGTCGCTCTCCTCGGCCGCCTCGGTCTGGCGGATGCCGACGCTCACCCGGGCGTGCGGCATGGCGAGTTCGGCCAGCTCCGCCGTGACGTCCGCGGCGAAACGGCCGGCGACGGCGGTCCGGGCGTCGGTCAACTCCTGCGCCAGGGCGCCCAGTCCGGTGCGGAGGGTGTCGCGTTCGGCGGTCAGTTCGGCGATCCGGTCGTCGTCGCCGTCCAGTTCGGCCAAGCGCGCCGCGCTCTCCTGGGACCACACCAGGACCGCGTCGATGTCCTCGCCGTACTTACGGGTCAGATGGGTCAGCGCGGCGCGGCGCTCCTCGACGGCGGCGAGCCGCAGCGGATCGGCGTCCAGCCCGTCGGCGTATCCGGCGAGGTCGCCCGCGACGTCCGCCATCAGGATGCCGATCTCGCCGACCCGCTCGGCCAGCGCGGACAGCTGCGGGTCGTGGCCGCGTACGGCGTCGAGCGCGCGCCGGGCCCCGGCGACGAGGGCGGCGGCGTCCACACCCTCGGGGTCCTCCACATGGCCCGCCAGCGCGGCGTGCGCGGCACCGGCGGCACCGGCCAGGGCCTCGGCGTGACCGAGGCGTTCGGCCTCCGCGGCGAGCGCGGTGTCCTCGCCGGGCTGCGGTTCGACGGCGGCGATCTCGTCCAGCCCGAAGCGCAGCAGATCGGCTTCCTGAGCACGTTCGCGGGCCCGCGTCGTCAGGGTGTCCAGCTCGGTGGCGGCGGCGCGCAGCCGCCGGTGTGCGGTGGTGTAGCGGGCGAGGGGCACGGCGACGGCGTCGCCCGCGTAACGGTCCAGGGCCTCGCGCTGGCGGGCCGGGCGCAGCAGGCCCTGCTGGTCGGTCTGGCCGTGCACGGCGACCAGTTCGGCGGCCAGCTCCCCCAGCAGGCCGACCGGGACGGACCGGCCGCCGACATGGGCGCGGGAGCGGCCCTCGGCGGAGACGGTGCGGCTGACCAGCAGCGCCCCGTCGTCCAGCTCGGCGCCCGCCTCCTGGGCGCGGACCGCCGCGGGCGCGTCGGCGTCCATCGTGAGGCGGCCCTCGACGACCGCCGCCTTGGCACCGATCCGCACCAGCGCGGGGTCGGCGCGCCCGCCGAGCAGCAGGCCGAGGCTGGTGACGACCATGGTCTTGCCCGCGCCCGTCTCACCCGTCACCGCCGTGAAGCCCGGGGACAGCTCGACTACGGCGTCGTCAATGACGCCCAGGGACCGGATCCGCATCTCCTCCAACACGGATACGACCTTACGAGGTCCGGCGGCCCCCTCGCGACGGACTCCCGCCCCCGCCACCCGCCGGGGGTGGCCGCCCACGCCTCGGGGCGCCCGGGATCGTCCCGGTACACCCCGGTACCGGGCGCAGGCCGGTCAGTGCGGGGCGCCGCGCCAGCCGGCCACCGGCAGGGCGAACTTCGCGACCAGCCGGTCGGTGAAGGAGGCGTGGTGCAGCCGGGCCAGGCGGACCGGGACGGCGCCGCGGCGGACCTCGACGCGCGCCCCGGCGGGCAGCTCCACGCTGCGGCGGCCGTCGCACCACAGCACGCCGTGCGGCGTCTTGGGCTGCACCTCCACCGCGAGGACCGACTTCGGGGAGGTGACCAGCGGCTTGGCGAAGAGGGCGTGGGCGCTGATCGGCACCATCAGCAGCGCCTCCACCTCGGGCCAGACGACCGGCCCGCCCGCCGAGAAGGCGTACGCGGTGGAGCCGGTCGGGGTGGCGCAGACGACGCCGTCGCCGCCGAAGCGGGAGACGGGACGGCCGTCGACCTCGGTGACGACCTCCAGCATCCGCTCCCGGGCGGCCTTCTCGACGGACGCCTCGTTGAGCGCCCAGTCGGTGTGCACGATGCTGCCGTTGTTGCGGACCAGGACGTCGAGGGTCATGCGCTCCTCGACCTCGTAGGAGCGGGTGACGACGCGGTCGACGACCTTGTCGAGGTCGTCGCGTTCGGCCTCGGCGAGGAAGCCGACCCGGCCGAGGTTGACGCCGAGCATCGGCACGCCGGAGGTGCGGGCGAAGTCGGCGCCGCGCAGCAGGGTGCCGTCGCCGCCGAGGACCACGAGCAGTTCACAGCCCTCGGCGGCGCTCTGGCGGGAGGCGACGCGTTCGACGGCGTCGGGCAGCGGCAGGTCGGCGGCCTCCTCGGCGAGGACGCGGACGCCGATGCGGTGGCGCAGCAGCCCCTGGACGACGCGTTCGGCGCTGCGGATCGCCGCCGGGCGGCCGGTGTGGGCGAGCAGGAACACCGTCCGTACCGGCTGCTCGCCCTGGTGCGGTGCGCTCTCCTGAACTGCCTGTGTGGTGGTCAACGCGGCCCCTCCGCCACTGCACGGTCGACGTCCGCCGGGTCGAGTGCGGGCGCCCCGGCGCGGAGCCACAGAAAGTACTCGACGTTGCCGGAGGGGCCGGGCAGCGGGCTCGCGGTCACGCCAAGAACGCCCAGGCCCAGTTCGGCGGCGCGGGCGGCGACCGCGCGGACGGCCTCGGCGCGCAGTTCCGGGCTGCGGACCACGCCGCCGCTGCCGAGGCGTTCCTTGCCGACCTCGAACTGCGGCTTGACCATCAGGACGAGGTCGGCGCCGGGCGCGGTGCAGGCGGTGAGGGCGGGCAGGACCAGGCCCAGCGGGATGAAGGAGAGGTCGCCGACGACCAGGTCGACGGGGATGTCGTCGATCCGGTCGAGGGTCAGCTCGCGGACGTTGGTGCGGTCCTTGACGGTGACCCGTTCGTCGCTCTGCAGGGACCAGGCGAGCTGGCCGTAGCCGACGTCGACGGCGACGACATGGGCGGCCCCGGCGCGCAGCAGGACGTCGGTGAAGCCGCCGGTGGAGGCCCCGGCGTCGAGGGCGCGGCGCCCCTCGACGCGCAGCCCGAGGGGGACGAATGCCGCGAACGCCCCGGCGAGCTTGTGTCCGCCGCGCGAGACGTAGTCCGGATCGTTCGCATCCTCGCGGACGACCACGGCGGCGCCGGTGGCAACCTGGGTGGCGGCCTTGGTCGCGGTCGCGCCTCCGACGGTCACCCGCCCCGCGGCGATCAGCTGACCGGCGTGCTCCCGCGAGCGGGCCAGTTTGCGGCGCACCAGCTCCGCGTCGAGTCGGCGTCGTGCCACTCCTGCCACCTGTGGTTCAGCTCCTGATGTCGTGCGTCGGGGTGTCGTGCGTCGAGGCGGGCGGCCCGGGCTGCCCGTCGAGGGCGGCCAGCGCGTCGCGCAGCCCACGGTGAACATCCTCGTACACCGCGAGGTGCGCGCCGACGGCGAGGTGGTCGGCGTCGGCGAGGCGGCTCAGCGGGGTGTCGACGGCGGGCTCGCCGGTGGGGGTGAGGGTGACGCCCAAGGGTTGCGGCGCGGCGGACTCCTCGGGTTCCGGCGGGGCGTCGGCGGCGGGCCCGGGCTCCGCGGCGGCCGGGGAGACGGGACCGGGCCCGGCCTCCGGCTCCGTGGCGTCGTCCGGTGCGACGGGCGCCCGGGGCCCGTCGGGCGTCCCGGATCCGTCGGGCGGCGGGCCGCCGGTCTCCCCGGGCAAGGGCTGATGCGGCCGCTGCGGCGGCGGGTCCGGCGTCGGCTCGTGCATGTCCCCGACGCTACCGCGTACGGCCGGGCGGCTCGCCGGTCAGGCCGGTCGGCGGGGGCGCCACGCCGCCCCCCGGGGCGCCGCGGCGGCGGGCCGCGGGACGGGGCACTGGGCTATCGTCAGCGGCGATGGCAACTCTCGACCAGTGCCGCGCGGCGCTCGACCGGCTGGCCCGGAACATGTCCGGTGCCGACGGCCAGGTACGCAGCGCCGCCGCCCTCGACCGCTCGCTCAGCTGCCGCCTCACCGACCCCGACGTCACCTTCCTGGGGCGGCTGGCCCACGGCACCATCGAGGACGTGACGAGCGTGCCGGGACCGCCGCCGTACCGGGCCGAGATCCGGCTGGCGATGTCCGGCGACGACCTGATCGCGCTGGTCGACGGGGAGCTGGACTTCGCGCGGGCCTGGGGCCGGGGCCGGGTGCGGCTGGAGGCCGGGGTGCGGGATCTGCTGCGGCTCCGGAAGCTGCTGTAACCGCCACGACCGTACGCCGGGCCGCGCGGGCCGCCAGGACGATCAGCGGGGTGCCGGTCTGCGGATCGTCGATGACCTGGCAGCGCAGCCCGAAGACGGACTCGACCAGCTCAGCGGTGACGCGGCGGTCCGGACGCGGCGGTCCGGACGCGGCGGTCCGGACGCGGCGGTCCGGACGCGGGGGGGGGGGGGGGGGCGCGGGGGCGCCCCCCCCCGCGGCCGCGCCACCCCCCGCGCGGGCCGCGCGGGCGGCGCCCGCGGCGCGCG
>NZ_JBHYGX010000019.1:60201-113756 GCF_042739975.1 Streptomyces sp. NPDC059080 | reverse complement strand
GGGGGTGGGGGCGTGGGGGGTGGGGGCTGCTGGTGGCCGGCGGGGGGGGGGGGGGGGGGGGGCGCGGCGCGCCCGCCGCCCCCCCCCCACCTCCGGTTCAGACCCGTGCCCCCGTGTCGTGGCGCGGCCGGTCGCCCGCCGGGCGGCGGGGACGGGTGCCGCGCGGGCGGGCCGGGTGCGGCGGCGGGGCGCCGCTCGCCGTCTCCAGCGCGATGGCCAGCGGCATCGCCGTGAACATCGACGAGTACGTGCCGACGCCGATGCCGATGAGCAGCGCCACCGCGAAGTCGGTCAGCGTGTCACTGGCCAGGAGGGCCAGCGCGGCGAGGACGAAGACCGTGCCGATGCCGGTGTTGACCGTCCGCGGCACGGTCTGCAGCAGCGCGCGGCCCGCGATCGCCCGGAACGGCGCGGCGCGGTCGGCGGCCCACAGCTCGCGGACCCGGTCGAAGACCACGACGGAGTCGTTGACGGAGTAGCCGACGACGGTCAGCAGCGCCGCGAGGAAGACGCCGTCGACGGGTTTGCCGAGCCAGGCGAAGGCGCCGATCAGCAGCAGCACGTCGTGGGCGAGCGCGGCGACCGCGGAGAGGGCGAAGGTCCAGCGGAACCGGGCCGCGAGATAGAGCATCTGCCCGGCCAGCGCCACGCCCAGGGCGATCAGCGCGCCGCGGCGCAGTTCGGTGCCGAGGCTCGGCCCGATCTGCTCGTCGCGCACCTTCTCCGCGCCGCCGCCCAGACCGGACACCACGTTCGTGACCCGGCTCCCGTCCGCGGCGGACAGCGGCTCGGTGCGGACGGTCAGCTCCCTGGTGCCCGAGGTGTGGACCACCGCGCGCGGGAAGCCCGCGTCGCCCAGGGCGGTACGGGCCCGCTCGGCGTCCACGGGGGCGGTGGTCGTGTACTCGATCATCCGGCCGCCGGTGAACTCCACGCCGAAGTCCAGGCCGCGTACCACGATGCCGGTGACGGCCAGGGCGAGCGCGACGGCGGCCAGCAGCGGCCAGCGGCGGCGGTGGCGCAGCGGGTCGGGGGCACGCTGCGTGAGCCAGGTGCGGACCCGTCCGGGGCGGGCGAGGCCGGTGAGGCCGGGGCGGCGGGTCACCGCCCGCCGGGAGAGGGTGAGTTCGGCCAGGACGCGGGTGATCAGCAGGGCGCTCACCATGGAGGCGAGGACGCCGATGCACAGGGTCACGCCGAAGCCGCGGACCGGGCCCGAGGCGCAGACGAACAGCAGGCCCGCGGCGAGCAGGGTGGTGAGGTTGGAGTCGGCGATGGCGCTGAAGGCGTGCCGGAATCCGGCGGTGAGCGCGGCGCGGGGGCTGCGCTTCGGTGCGCCGCTCCGGGTCCGGCCGCCCGCCGCGTACTCCTCGCGGGCCCGCTCGAAGACCAGCACGTTGGCGTCGACGGCCATGCCGACGGCGAGGACGAAACCGGCGAGCCCGGGGAGGGTGAGGGTCGCGCCGACGGCGAGCAGCGCGGCGTACGAGATCAGCGCGTAGCAGGCCAGCGCGGCGGCGGCGAGGGCGCCGAGGAGGCGGTAGACGACGGTGAGGAAGACCGCCGTCAGCGCCGTGCCGAGGAGCGCCGCGCGGGCGCTGGAGTCGAGGGCGGCGGCGCCGAGGGTCGGGCCGACGGTGCGCTGTTCGACGGTCTCGACGGGGACCGGCAGGGCGCCGCCGTTGATCAGGAGGGCGAGTTCCTTCGCGGATTCCTGGTCGAAGCCGCCGGTGATCTGCGTCGCGCCGCCGGTGATGCCGGTGCCGCAGGCGACGGAGGGGTCGACCTGCGGCGACGAGATGATCTTGTCGTCGAGGACGATGGCGGCGCGGCGGGCGGGGTCGCCCGGGGGCGCGCAGGCCGCCTCGGCGGTGAGCGCCGCCCAGGCGCGCTCCCCCGAACCTCGCAGGTCGAGGCCGATGTGCCAGCCCGTACCGCGCTCCGCGTCGAACCGCGCCGCGGCGTTCTCCACCCCGGCGCCGGTGAGCGCGGGCGGCCCGAGCCGCAGCCGGGTGCCGGATGCGTCGGGCAGGACGGGCCCGGGGGCGTCGCCCGATCCCTTGCGGGAGTCCTTCGGGAGTGTGCCGGAATCCGCAGGGACCCTGCCGGTTTCTTCCGCGCCCTTCCCGGGTGCTGCGGTGGCCTTGCCGGTCCCCCGGGTGTCCTTGCCGGTGGCCGGGCGGTCGGTGGGTGCGGCGGTGCCGAGGACGGGGTGGACGGTGAGTTGGGCGGTGCGGCCGAGGACGGCGGCGGCGTGGGCCGGGTCCTGGACGCCGGGGAGTTCGACGACGATGCGGTGGTCGCCGGAGCGGGTGAGGGACGGTTCGGCGACGCCGAGGGCGTCCACCCGGCGGCGCAGCACCTCCAGCGTGCGGTCGGTGGCGTCCCGGCCGGCTTGCGCCGACGGGGAGTCGCGGGTCTCCAGAACGAGCTGCGTACCGCCTCGCAGATCGAGACCGAGCCGGACGGGTTGGGTCACGGCGAGATAGGCGGACAGGGCGAGCACGGCGCACGCGAGCAGCGCGCGCACCCTGGTGGCGCGGGTCATGATGCCTCCAACGGGCTTACGACCCGAGGACCATTGCCCCCAGGTCGTTACCGCGTCCGGGCGTTGCCGGGCGCGGTGGAATGCGACAGGACGTCGTCAGCTGCCGGAGGAGGGCGGGGCGCGGGCCGGATGCAGCGCGGCGTACCCGCGCACACCGTCGGAGGCGCCACGGATACGCGGCGGGCGCGGCCCGGTGTACGGCGGTACGGGAAGGACGGCGGCGGGCGGCGTGCCCGACACCGGGTGGTACGTCTGCTCGGGACCCGCGCCCGGTCCGGTCCGCAGCACGGGGGCCGGACAGCGGACGACGGGGGCGGTCCGGAAGCCGCCGACGAAGGGGGCGGCGTGGGGGGCTTCGGAGTGCGGGGGTGAGGGCGGGGGTACGGGGCGGGCGCCCGGCTCGGAGGGGGCGTCCGGGGCGGAGGGGACGGAGGGAGCGTCCGGGGCGGAGGCGGCGTGCGGCTCCGAGGCGGCTTCTGCGGCGGAGGGGGCGCGCGGCCCGGAGGCGGCGCCCGAGGTCGAGGAGGCAGCCGGCGCGAGGGCGTTCCCCGGTGCGTACGCGGTGCTCGCCAGGCGGACGGCGCTCGCCACATGCCCGGACGGCACCGCCCCCCGCTCCCCCGCCGGTGGCGGGAGCGAGCCGAGGAGCAGGGCGGTGAGCAGCAGGAGGGTGCGGAGCACGGGACCGCGCAGGTCACGGGCGGCCGGGCCCGGGCGCCGTGCGCTCCGCCGCGTCATGCCGTCCCCCCTCTCCCGTCCGCATCGTCCACTCCGTTCCACCGCCACCGCCACCGCCGTGGCTGCCGCTGCCGCTGCCGCTACGGCTCGATCAGGCCCACCCGGATCGCGTACCGGGTCAGTTCCAGGCGGTCGCGCATGCCGAGTTTGTGCAGCATGTTCGCGCGGTGGCGTTCGACCGTCTTGACGCTGATGACGAGGGTGGCGGCGATCTCCTTGGACGAGTGGCCCTCGGCGACGAGTTTGAGGATCTCCTCCTCGCGGGCGGTGAGGATCTTCTCCGGCACGCCGTCGCCCTGCCGGGCACGGTCGAGGTAGTGGCGGATCAGGGCGGTGACCGCGCCCGGGTAGAGGAAGGGTTCGCCGCGCATGGCGGAGCGGCAGGCTTCCACGAGATCCCGGTCGGCGACGGATTTGAGGACGTAACCGGACGCGCCCGCCTTGAGGGCTTCGAAGAAGTACTGCTCGTTGTCGTACATCGTCAGCATCAGCAGCCGCAGGCCGGGCAGGGCCACGGAGAGTTCGCGGGCCGCCTGGAGGCCGGTCATCCGGGGCATGGCGACGTCCAGGACGGCCAGATCGGGGCGGTGCTCCCGGGCCAGCGCGAGGGCCTCGGCGCCGTCCCCCGCCTCGGCGACGACCTCCAGGTCCGGCTCGCCGTCCAGGATCAGCCGGACGCCGCGCCGCACGAGGGCGTGGTCGTCGGCGAGCAGGATGCGGACGGGGGCGGGCGCGGTGCGGTCGATCATGCGGCTTCCCTCTCTTCCCGGGGCAGCGGAACGGTCAGCCGGACGCTGAGGCCCCCGGTGGGCCCGGGCCCGATGTCCAGGCCCGCCTCGATGAACAGGGCACGCTCCCGCATCCCGCGGATCCCGGCGCCCTCGCGGGCCCGGCCCATGCCGCGGCCGTCGTCGCGGACCTCCAGCACCACCGCCCCGGGCGCCCGGCGCAGGGTCAGGTCGACGGTGCGGGCGTCGGCGTGCCGGGCGGTGTTGGTCAGCGCCTCCTGGGCGACGCGGTAGACCACCAGCTCGGCGGCGGCCCCCAGGTCCGGCGGACCGTCGCAGCGGCAGCGCACCGTGAGGCCGGTGTGGGTGGCGTAGTCGGTGGCGAGGGCGGTGAGGGCGCTGGTCAGGCCGAGGTCGTCGAGGACGCCGGGGCGCAGCCGGCGGGCGATGCGGCGGACCTCGTCCAGGCTCTGCCGGGTGGTCTCCTGGGCGTGCTGCAACTCGCCGCGGAGGTGTTCCGGGGCGCGGTCGGCGGCGCGCTTGAGCTCCAGGAGCACGGCGGTCATGCTCTGGCCCACCTCGTCGTGGAGTTCCCGGGCGATGCGGCGCCGCTCGGACTCCTGGGCGGAGAGGGCGCGGGCGGAGCTGGCGGCGCGTTCGGACTCCAGCCGGTCGAGCATCTCGTTGAAGGTGCGCAGCAGGACGGCGACGTCGCCACGGCCGTCGACCGGCAGCCGGTGGCCGGGGCGCAGCAGGTCCACGGTGACCATCCGCTGGGTGAGCCGGTCCAGCGGCGCCAGGCCGATGCGCAGCAGCGCGGCGTTGGCGACCAGCATGACGACGAGGCCGCCGACGAGCACCACCGCCTCGGTCAGCACCACCGGCACCGAAACGGTCACCGGCGCCCACAGCAGCAACGCGGTAGCCGCTCCCAGCACCACCGCGTTGAGCCCGAAGATCCGCCAGAACAGCGACACCGCGCGCCACACCTCCTTGATCGGCTCACTCTCCCATCCGTCGGGACCTCGGGGGCGCCCGGGTCGGGCACCGGGCCCAGCCTGCCGGTGCCCGGCGGCCGCGTCGATCGGGTGCGCGGCCCATCCCTGACCAGGGGCTACAGCTCCGGCGCCCCCGGAGATGGGTGGCACCACCCATGTACGGGGCGGGCGGCGGCGGTCAGGGTGAGATGCGGGAGCGACGGTGCCGCGTTCGCCGGGCGGCGTGCCGCCCAGGGGCGCGGTCCGGGCCGCTCCCGGCCGGGCGGTGACCGCCGCCCGCCGTCCCGTCACCCGCCCGCCCCGGCACCGTCGCCGGAGCGTATCGGGGGCCGCGGTGGCCGCGTCCCGGCCCGGTCTCGGACCCGGGCCGGGGCACGCCCGCCGCGGTCCTCGTGGCGCAGCGAAAGGAACCGTCCACGATGTCGCCTGAAGCGGCCCGCGCCGAGACCCCCGCCGAACGGATCGGCGCCGACGAGGCCCGTCAGCGCCTGGCGCACGAGCGTGACGCCCGGCTGGCGCAGCTCACGGCCATCGAGGGCGGTGCGCCTCCCGGCACCGACGCGCTGCTGACGTCGCAGACCGTCGCGATCCGCCGGGTCCTGACGGAGATCGAGCAGGCCGAGGCGCGGCTGGACGCGGGCACCTACGGCACCTGCACGCGGTGCGCCGAGCCGGTGCCCGCCGAGCGGCTGGAGATCCTGCCGTACGCCCGGTGCTGCGTCGGCTGCCAGGAGCACACCGGCTGAACCGCCGGGCAGGACGAGAGCCCGGGCGCGCCGCTTCCGTGAGGGCGGGCGCCCGGGCCCTTCGCGCGTACGGCCGGCCCGCCGCGCACGACGACGCGGGCCCGGCTCCGACCGACAGGTCAGGGCCGGGCCCGCGTCGTGAGGTGTCTCAGTGCGCCTTCTGCGCCAGCCGCAGCAGATGATCGGCGAGCGCCTGACCGCCCGCCGGGTCACGGCTGATCAGCATCAGCGTGTCGTCGCCCGCGATGGTGCCGAGGATGTCGTGCAGTTCGGCCTGGTCGATGGCGGAGGCGAGGAACTGCGCGGCGCCCGGCGGGGTGCGCAGCACGACGAGGTTGGCGGACGCCTCGGCCGAGATCAGCAGCTCCCCGGAGAGGCGGCGCATCCGCTCCTCCTTGGCCGACTCCCCCAGCGGCGCCCGAGGGGTGCGGTCGCCGCCCTCGCTGGGCACCGCGTAGATCAGCTCGCCGCCGGTGTTGCGGATCTTCACCGCGCCCAGCTCGTCCAGATCGCGGGAGAGCGTCGCCTGGGTGACGGAGAGACCGTCGTCGGCGAGCAGCTTCGCGAGCTGGCTCTGCGAGCGGACCGCCTGCCGGTTGAGGATGTCCACGATCCGGCGGTGGCGGGCGGTACGGGTCTGCGGTACGGCCTGGCCTCCACCGAGTGTTTCGTTGTCCTGCGCCTCAATCATCGCTTCGTCAGTCTCCGGATCGTTGTTCCCCGTCGGCCGCTTCGCGGGCCGTGTCGAGGACGCCGGGCAGCTTGCGGAGGAACGTGTCCACGTCGTCGTCGGAGACGATCAGCGGCGGGGCGAGCCGGATGACGTCCGGCGCGACCGCGTTCACCAGCAGGCCCGCGTCCTGAGCCGCCTGCTGCGCCTGGGGCGCGAGGGGCTCCGTCAAGACGATACCCAGGAGGAGGCCCGCGCCGCGGACCGAGGCGACGGCGGGGTGCGCCAGCGCCTCGATCCCGGAGCGCAGCCGCTCCCCGGCCCGCTTGACGTGGGCGAGCAGGCCCTCGCGCTCGATGGTGTCCAGGACGGCGAGCGCCGCCGCGCAGACGACCGGGTTGCCGCTGAACGTCGAGCCGTGCGAGCCGGGCGTCAGCAGCTCGGCGGCCGGGCCGAACGCCAGCGTCGCGCCGATCGGCAGCCCGCCGCCCAGCCCCTTCGCCAGCGTGACGACGTCCGCCTCCACGCCCTCCTCCTGGGCGGCGAACCAGTGCCCGGTGCGGCCGATGCCGGTCTGGATCTCGTCGAGGACGAGGAGGGTGCCGGTGGCGGCGGTGATCTCCCGGGCGGCCCGGAGGTAGCCCGGCGGCGGGACGACCACGCCGTTCTCCCCCTGCACCGGCTCCAGAATGACGAACGCGGTGTCGGTGGTGACCGCCGCGCGCAGCGCCTCCACATCGCCGTACGGGACGTGGTCGACGTCGCCGGGCAGCGGGGCGAACGGCTGCTGCTTGGCGGGCTGGCCGGTCAGGGCCAGGGCGCCCATGGTGCGGCCGTGGAAGCCGCCGGCGGTGGAGACCATGTGGGTGCGGCCGGTGCGGCGGCCGATCTTGAAGGCGGCCTCGTTGGCCTCGGCGCCGGAGTTGGAGAAGTAGACACGTCCGGGGCGCCCGGCGAGGGCGAGCAGCCGCTCGGCGAGCGTGACGGTCGGCCCGGAGACGTAGAAGTTGGAGACATGGCCGAGCGTGGTGATCTGGTCGGTGACGGCGCGGACCACCGCGGGGTGGGCGTGGCCGAGGGCGTTGACCGCGATGCCGCCGAGGAAGTCGAGGTAGGCGGCGCCGTCGGCGTCCCACACGGTGGTGCCCTCGCCGCGGACCAGCGCCAGGCGCGGGGTGCCGAAGTTGTCCATCATGGCGCCCTGCCAGCGCCGCTGGTAATCCGTGGTGCCGGTCTCGTCGCTCATGCCGCCCCCTCGTTTGTACCGTTCTCGGTGTCCTGGTCCGGCACGACCATCGTGCCGATGCCCTCGTCGGTGAAGATCTCCAGCAGGATCGCGTGCTGGACCCGCCCGTCGATGACCCGGGCGGTGTGCACGCCGTTGCGGACCGCGTGCAGGCAGCCCCGCATCTTGGGGACCATGCCGCTGGCCAGGTCGGGCAGCAGCGCCTCCAGTTCGGTGGCGGTCAGCCGCGAGATGACCTCGTCGCTGTGCGGCCAGTCCTCGTACAGGCCCTCGACGTCGGTGAGGACCATCAGGGTCTCGGCGCCGAGGGCCGCGGCCAGTGCGGCGGCGGCGGTGTCCGCGTTGACGTTGAAGACGCCGTGGTCGCCGTCGTCGCCGCTGGCCGCGACGGAGGAGATGACGGGGATGCGGCCGTCGTCCAGCAGCGCCTGGACGGCGCCGGTGTCGATGGCGGCGACCTCGCCGACCCGGCCGATGTCCACCCGCTCGCCGTCGAGCGATGCGTAGTGCTTGGTGGCGGTCATCAGCTGGGCGTCCTCGCCGGTCATGCCGACGGCGAGCGGGCCGTGCCGGTTGAGGAGGCCGACCAGTTCGCGCTGCACCTGCCCGGCCAGCACCATCCGGACGACCTCCATCGCCTCGGGCGTGGTGACCCGCAGGCCCGCCTTGAACTCCGACTCCAGGCCGAGGCGGTCCAGCTGGGCGCTGATCTGCGGGCCGCCGCCGTGCACGACGACCGGACGGAGTCCGGCGTGGCGGAGGAAGACGACGTCCTGGGCGAAGGCGTTCTTCAGGTCCTCGTCGATCATGGCGTTGCCGCCGAACTTGATGACGACGGTCTTGCCGTGATGGCGCGTCAGCCAGGGCAACGCCTCGATGAGGGTGCGGGCCTTGGGCAACGCGGTGTGTTTGCGGGTACTCATGCGACGGCCTCGCTGGCTGGGCTCGGGGCGGATGCGCGGGCGGCGGACGGCGGACGGCCCCTCACGACGAGTACGCGCTGTTCTCGTGGACGTAGTCGGCGGTGAGGTCGTTGGCCCAGATGACCGCGGATTCGCTGCCGGCGGCGAGGTCGGCGGTGATGCGCACCTCGCGGTACCGCATGTCGACGAGGTCGCGGTCCTCCCCCACGGAGCCGTTCTTGCAGACCCAGACGCCGTTGATGGCGACGTGGAGCCGGTCGGGCTCGAAGGCGGCGGAGGTGGTGCCGATGGCGGAGAGGACCCGGCCCCAGTTGGGGTCCTCGCCGTGGATGGCGCACTTGAGGAGGTTGTTGCGGGCGATGGAGCGGCCGACCTCGACGGCGTCGTCCTCGCTCGCGGCGCCCACCACCTCGATACGGATGTCCTTGCTGGCGCCCTCGGCGTCGCCGATCAGCTGCCGGGCCAGGTCGTCGCAGACGGCGCGGACGGCCTCGGCGAACGCGGCGCTCTCCGGGACGGTGCCGGAGGCGCCGGACGCCAGCAGCAGCACCGTGTCGTTGGTCGACATGCAGCCGTCGGAGTCGACGCGGTCGAAGGTGGTGCGGGTCGCGGCGCGCAGCGCGGTGTCCAGCTCCGCGGCGGGGACGTCGGCGTCGGTGGTGAGGACGACGAGCATGGTGGCCAGGCCCGGCGCGAGCATTCCGGCGCCCTTGGCCATGCCGCCGACGGTCCAGCCGTCGCCGGTGACGACGGCGGTCTTGTGCACGCTGTCGGTGGTCTTGATGGCGATGGCGGCCTTCTCGCCGCCGTGCGGGGTGAGCTCGGCGACGGCCTTGTCGACGCCCTTGAGCAGCTTGTCCATCGGCAGCAGCTCGCCGATCAGGCCGGTGGAGCAGACGGCGACGGCGCCGGGGGCGTGGCCGCCGGTCTCGTCGCACCCCGCGGTGTTCAGCGAGGCGGCGACCTTCTCCGCGGTGGCGTGGGTGTCCCGGAAGCCCTGGGGGCCGGTGCAGGCGTTGGCGCCGCCGGAGTTGAGGACGACGGCGGAGACCTCGCCGCCCTTGAGGACCTGCTCGGACCAGAGGACCGGCGCGGCCTTGACGCGGTTGGAGGTGAAGACGCCCGCGGCGGCCAGGCGCGGCCCGTTGTTCACCACGACGGCGAGGTCCGGGTTGCCGTTCTCCTTGATCCCGGCGGCGATGCCCGACGCCGTGAATCCCTGTGCTGCCGTGACGCTCACTGCTTCTCCTCGATCATTTCTCCGGCCGCGTCCGTCGTGGACCCGGCGGTCGCCCCGTACTGCCCGCCCGTGCTGCCCATACGGCTCACGGGGCCACCCCGACGAGCGGCAACCCGGTGGTCTCCGAGAGGCCGAGGGCGAGGTTCATGCTCTGCACCGCGCCGCCCGCGGTGCCCTTGGCGAGGTTGTCGAGGGCGCAGATCGCGATGATCCGCCCGGCCGCCGGGTCCAGGGTCACCTGGATCTGCGCGGTGTTGGCGCCGTACACCGCGGCGGTCGCCGGCCACTGCCCCTCCGGCAACAGCGTCACGAACGGCTCGTCCGCGAACGCCTTCTCGTACGCGTCCCGGACCGCCGCCGCGTCCACGCCGGGGCGCGCCTTGGCGGTACAGGTGGCGAGGATGCCGCGGGGCATCGGCGCGAGCGTCGGCGTGAACGAGACGCCGACCCGCTCCCCCGCCACCGCGCTGAGGCTCTGGATCATCTCCGGCGTGTGCCGGTGACCGCCGCCGACGCCGTACGGGCTCATCGAGCCCATCACCTCCGAGCCCAGCAGATGCGGCTTGGCGGACTTGCCCGCGCCGGAGGTGCCGGACGCCGCGACGATCACCGCCTCGGGCTCGGCGAGCCGCGCGGTGTACGCGGGGAAGAGCGCCAGCGAAACGGCGGTCGGGTAGCAGCCCGGCACCGCGATCCGCTTGGTGCCCTGGAGTGCGGCCCGCGCTCCGGGCAGCTCGGGCAGCCCGTACGGCCAGGAGCCGGCGTGCGGCGAACCGTAGAACGCCTCCCAGTCGGCGGCGTCCCGAAGCCGGAAGTCGGCGCCGCAGTCGACGACCAGCACATCCGGGCCCAGCTCCTCGGCGACGGCCGCGGACTGCCCGTGCGGCAACGCGAGGAAGACGACGTCGTGCCCGGCCAGCACCTCGGCGGAGGTCGGCGCCACCTCGCGGTCGGCCAGCGGGAGCAGATGCGGCTGGAGGGATCCCAGGCGCTGCCCGGCGTTGGAGTGCCCGGTCACCGCGCCGATCTCGACCTCCGGGTGCCCCAGAAGCATGCGCAGGACCTCACCTCCCGCGTACCCGCTCGCTCCGGCCACTGCTGCACGTACCGCCATGGAACCCTCCTCCTCGATGGCATGACTATACGGTCGACAGCAGGGTTATGCAATCCATTCAGCGGGCGGTCGGTCGCCTTTCGATCACGGAGCGCGACTCCGCCCCGTCGCCACCCGACCGGCACCGCAGCCCGCTACGCGTCACCGGATGCCGCCTCATGCGCCGGCCCGCGGGGCTGCGGCGCCCCGGTCGGCGCAGGGGGCGAGCGCCCGGGACGCGGCACCCCGCCATAGGCCCCTCAGCCCTGGTTCAGCAGGCCGAAGCCCAGGGTGACCTGGTCGCCCTCGATCTTGTCCGCGGAGACCTCCATGGTCTTGCTCTTCTTGCCGAAGACGGCGGTGCAGCGTACGACCGCGCCCTTCTTCGCGGGCAGGTCGCCGGGGCACGTCACCGCGTCGGGCTCGTCGTCGGGGTAGGAGAAGTCGTTCGCCGCACGCTCCTCCACCTCGGCCCGCGGCACCGTCGGCCCCGGCCCCTTGGCGGTGGCAACCGCGCCGTCGCCCGCCGTGTTCCACGCCACGACCGCCGCGCCCACCGCCAGTACGGTGACCACGCCCAGGGCGATGATGATGCGGATGCGCTTCATACCGGACTCCTCACGTTCCCTGCGGGCCGGTCCGCCCGGCCCGCCGTCCGTCCCCCGGCGCTCCGCCCTTGTGGCAGACCGCGCCCACCCGGCCGGCGGGCCCGTGGGGACACCCGGCGAGACCCCCGGGGCGGAGAGCGGCGTTCCGCCCGGCGGAGGTCTGTGACACACCTGTATCGGAACGCGGGCGGCGAATGCGACATCCCACCTTTTGTCGCGCCCGGCTGCGGCGGGCCGGGCCTTCTCCGGCCCGCCCCACCCTCACCCGGCGGCCGCCCCGAACCACGCCGCCAGCCGGTCGTCCAACTCCCCCTGGTCGTCGCCGACCCACGCCACATGCCCGTCCGGTCGCAGCAGCACGGCGGGCACGTCGGCGCCGTACGGTCCTCGGACACCCCCTCGGCGGGCACGACGAAGCGGTACACGCCCGCCTTCCCGTCCACGTCGGGCAGGACGCCGAACCGCAGTACCGTCCGCCGTCCCGACGGTCACGCCGTCCGCGTCCTGGCGCAGCCCGACGGCCTCGCAGCAGGCTTCGGGGCGGTGCCGTTTCGCCGGGCTCCGTCGCGCCGGAGTGCTTTTCTCTCCTTCGACGCGTACACCGTGCCCCGCTACCCGAGAATCCCCCGGTCATAAGCGTTCGCCACCGCCGCCGCACGGTCCTTCGCGTCCAACTTGGCGTAGATGTGGGTGAGGTGGGTCTTGACGGTGGCCTCGCTGATGAAGAGGACGCGGGCGATCTCGCGGTTGGAGGTGCCCTTGGCGACGAGGGTGAGGACCTCGCGTTCACGGGCGGAGAGGGTGGCGTCGGCGGCGGCCGGGGAGCGGACGGCCGTGACCAGGCGGGAGGCGACGGCGGGTGAGAGGACCGTGCGGCCGGCGGCCGCGGCGCGGACGGCGGTGAACAGCTCGTCGCGCGGGGCGTCCTTGAGGAGGTAGCCGGTGGCGCCCGCCTCGATCGCCGGGAGGGTGTCGGAGTCCGTGTCGTACGTGGTGAGGACGAGGACCTTCGCGCGGGCGCCACGGCGGGTGAGTTCCGCGATGGCCTCGACGCCGCTGCCCCGCGGCATGCGCAGGTCCATCAGGATGACGTCCGGGTCGAGGCGTTCGGCGAGCGCCACCGCCTCGATGCCGCCCGATGCCTCGCCGAGGACGGTGAAGCCGGGGGACGCGCTGAACATGCCGCGCAGACCGTCGCGGACGACGGGGTGGTCGTCGACGAGGAGGAGAGTGATCGTCGGGTCGTCAGCCATGGCGCACCAACGGTACGCGAGCGGAGACGGCCGTCCCGCCGCCGGGCTCCGACTCGATGTCGACGGTCCCGGCGACGCGTTCGGCGCGCGCCCGCATCCCGCCGAGGCCGAAGCCGCCGGTGGCCGACCGCGGGGGCAGCGCCAGCGGGTCGAAGCCGCGGCCGTCGTCGCGGATGTCCAGGCTCACCTCGTCGCCCATGTAGGAGAGGGTGACGCCGACGCGGGTGGCGGCGGCGTGGCGGGCGGTGTTGCCGAGCGCTTCCTGGGCGATGCGCAGCAAGGTGGCCTCCAGTTCGTCGTGGAGTGGTTCGACGGTGCCGGTGACGGTCAGTGCGGCGCGGGCGCCCGCCTGCGCCGACCAGTTCCGTACCAGTTTCTCCAGCGCCTCGGGGAGCGCGTCGTGCTCCAGATCGCCGGGGCCGAGATCCTGGACGGAGCGGCGCGCCTCGCCCAGGGAGCGGCGGGCGAGCCCGGCGGCACGCTCCACATGGGAGCGGGCGCGGTGCGGGTCGCCGGTGTCGGTGGCGGCCTGGAGCTGGGTGATGATGCCGGTCAGGCCCTGGGCGATGGTGTCGTGGATCTCGGCGGCCAGGCGGCTCCGTTCGTCGGCGACGCCGGCCTCGCGGGCCTGGACGAGGAGCTGGGCGTGGAGCCCGGCGTTCTCCTGAAGCGCCTGCTCCAGGCGGGCGTTGGTCCGCTCCAGCTCGGCGATGGCCGCCGCCTTGGCCGCCGCCCGCTCGGCGTCCCGGTCCGCGAGGTTCTTGAAGAGCAGGCCGAGGCCGCAGTGGAGGACGAACACCCCGCCGAAGAGGGTCCAGCCCGCCACGCCGGGGCCCGGGGGCAGTCCGCCGGACTGCGAGCCCGCCATCGTCACGGCGGTGAGGACCAGACCGGCGTTCCGCAGCCGGGGCGGCAGCAGCACCCCGCTGTCGAAGTACCCCATCAGGGCGAAGATCGAATAGAAGGGGTTCACCCAGGTCAGGGCGAAGGCGAGCGCGGTGCGGACGGCGTAGTACGCGAGGGCGGGCGCTGTCCCCGGGGCGGCGGTGCGGCGCCTGCGGTGCCACCACAGCTGGAGGACGAGGGCGGCGGCACCCAGTGCGAGGTCCTGATGGCCGTGGCCGTGCGAGGGGAGGAAGGGACGCGACACCGTCGCGAGGGCGACGCTGACCGTCAACAGGGCGTACGGGCCCCAGCGGTAGAACTGTTCCCCGCGCTCGTCGGGGCCGGGCAGCTCGTTCACGGTCGTCATGGCGATCAGGATGCACTGCGCCGTCCCCGGGTCCCCCTCCGGCCCGGGGACGGCGCTGCGCACCGCGGCCCCGCCGTCGCTCACTCCCAACGGAACCGGCGGGCGGCCACGGTCAGCAGCAGCGCCGCCCACAGGCCGGTCACGCCGAGGTGCGACCAGCTCGGCCAGTCGCCGGCGGCCGCCTGGCCGAGCGCCTGCGAGGCGGCGCCGAGCGGCGACCACTCCACGATGTGCCGCAGCGTCTCCGGCATGGACTGGACCGGGATCCACACACCCGCGGTGAACATCATCGGGAAGAAGACGACGGTGCCGAGGGTCTGCGCGGCCTTCACCGTCCGGGAGAGGGCCGCCAGCGCGCAGCCCAGCGCGAACGCGGCGAGCGCCGTGACCAGCAACGCCATTACGTAGCCGATGGGTTGGGCGGGGAGCGCCACGCCGAACGCGAGGCGGCCGACCGCGAGGGCGAGCAGCACGGAGCCGAGGACGACGGTGGCGTGCAGCACCAGCGACGCCAGGAGCAGCGACGAGGGGCGGGCCGGGGTGGTGGACAGGCGGCGCAGGATGCCGCGTTCGCGGTAGCCGGTGAGCTGGGCCGGCATCGTCTGCACCCCGGCGACGCTCAGCGCGAGCAGCACGGCGACCGGCACGTACAGGTCGACGACGCGCAGCCCGCCGGGGGCCGCGCCCGGCTCACGGAAGGACGGGATGAGGCCGAGGATCGTCAGCAGCCCGCTCGGGAAGACCACCAGCCAGAAGAGCGCGCCGGGTTCGCGGCGGAAGAGCTTCGCCTCGGTCTTGAGTACGGCGGTGTGCGCCGTGGTCACGGTGGACATCTCAGCTCTCCCGGTCGATGAGGTCGGTGGCGCCGTGCCCCGCGGTCAGGTCGAGGAACGCGTCGTCGAGCGTGGCGTCGACGACGCGCAGCCGGCCGGCCGTGATGGCGTGCCGGGCGAGCAGCGAGAGGAGCGCGGTGACGGTGTCGTCGGCGCCGTGCAGGGTGACGCGGCCGTCCTTGTCCTGGCTGGTGGAGGTGGCGGCGGGCAGCGCGGCGAGGTCCGCGGGGTCCAGCGGCCGGGAGGGGGTGAAGGAGATGACGGTGGCGGCGGAGGCGCCGCGGATCAGGCCCGCGGGGGTGTCGAGGGCGGCGATCCGGCCCCGGTCGATCACCGCGACGCGGTCGCAGAGCCGCTGCGCCTCCTCCATGAAGTGGGTGACGAGGAGGACGGTGACGCCGCTGTCGCGGACCTCCTCGATGAGCCGCCAGGTGTCGCGCCGCGACCGCGGGTCGAGGCCGGTCGTCAGCTCGTCGAGGACCACCACGCGGGGGTTGCCGATGAGGGCGAGCGCGATGAACAGGCGTTGTTTCTGGCCGCCGCTGAGCTTGCCGAAGCGGTGGCCGAGGAGGTCGGTGAGGCCGAGCCGGTCGGCGAGGTGGCCGCGGTCGGCGGGGTCGGGGTAGAAGGCGCTGTACAGCTCCAGGGCCTCGCCGACGGTGAGTTTCGGCTGGAGTTCGCTCTCCTGGAGCTGGGCGCCGAGGAGACCGGTGACCCGGTGGTGGTCGGCGATGGGGTCGAGCCCGGCGACCCGTACGGTTCCGGCGTCGGGGACGCGCAGGCCCTCGACGCATTCGACGGTGGTGGTCTTACCGGCGCCGTTCGGGCCGAGAATGCCGAAGATCTCGCCCTCGTCGACGGTGAAGCTGATGCCGTCGACGACGGGGCGCCCCCCGTAGGCCCTGCGCAGGCCCTTCACTTCGATGATGGACATGACGCCAGCCTCGCCCGCCGGGCCCGCGCCGGACATCGGCCGACACGCTCGACGCCGTATCAGCCGATCGGTTGATGGCGCGGCGATCGGCCGATGGCCGGGGTACGACCCCAGGGCGAAAAACGGGTGGCTTCGGGGCGGAGCGGCTGGGAGCATCGCCCCCGTGTCGCGAACGTTCGAGGATCTGGTGGCGGAGGCCGAGCGGGCTCCGATGGCGGGCTGGGACTTCTCCTGGCTGGCGGGGCGGGCGGCGGAGGACCGCCCGTCGTGGGGGTATCAGCGGCTGATGGGCGCGCGGATGGCGCGCGCGTCGGCGGCGCTGGATGTACAGACCGGCGGCGGGGAGGTGCTGGCCGGGGTGGACCGGCTGCCGCCGGTGGTGGCCGCCACGGAGGCGTGGCCGCCGAACGTCGCCGCGGCGACGCGGCTGCTGCGGCCGCGCGGTGTGGTGGTGATCGCCGATCCGGACGAGCCGCCGCTGCCGTTCGCCGACGCCTCCTTCGATCTGGTCGTCAGCCGCCATCCGGTGACGGTGTGGTGGCAGGAGATCGCCCGGGTGCTGGAGCCCGGTGGTACGTATCTGTCCCAACAGGTCGGTCCGGCCAGCGTCTTCGAGCTGGTGGAGTTCTTCCTGGGGCCGCAGCCTGAGGAGGTGCGGCGCAGCCGCCACCCCGACGACGCCCGGCGGGACGCGGAGGCGGCCGGTCTGGACGTCGTCGATCTGCGGCTGGAGTCGCTGCGGACGGAGTTCCGCGACATCGGCGCGGTGGTGTACTTCCTGCGGAAGGTGATCTGGATGGTCCCGGGCTTCACCGTGGACGGCTACCGCGACCAGCTGCGCGAGCTGCACGAGAAGATCCTGGCGGAGGGGCCGTTCCAGGCGCGTACGACGCGGTTTCTGATCGAGGCGCGGAAGCCGGCGGGGTGAGCGGGGCGGGCCTCCGGGGCGGGCCGCGTCCGTCGGCCCCGGGCCCGTCCACCGGACGGACTGCCCTGGCTCGCCTGCCCGTTCGTCCGTCGGCCGGTTCTGCGTATGATCCCGGTCAAGCACAGGCCGGCCCCTTCGGTGGCCGCTGTTCGACCTGCTCCAGGAGGCACCTTCGTGTCCGACCGTCGGCGGAAATTCTCCCTGCGGGCCACCACGGTGGGCTGCGTCCTGCTCGCCGGGGCGATCCCGGTCCCGGCCGTCGCCGCCCCGCTCGCCGACTCCGCCGTACTGCCGCAGATCTCCACGGCGCTCGACGGCACGAAGTGCGTCCAGCACAGCTCCCGTACGGCGCGGGCGACGCCGTGGCCGCAGAAGCTGCTCGGCATCGAGAAGGCGCATCCGCTCAGCGAGGGCCGCGGGGTGACGGTCGGGGTGGTCGACGGCGGGCTCGACGCCTCCGTCCCGGCGCTGTCCGGGCGGGCAGCGGGCACCGGCAAGGACTGCTCCGGGCACGGCACCTTCCTCGCCGGGGTGGTCGCGGCCGCGCGCACCCCGGACATCGGCTTCGAGGGCGTCGCCCCGCAGGCCCGGATCGTCGGGGCGGCCGTCGAGGCGGAGGGGTACGGCGGGGACGCCGACCCCGACGCGGTGGCCGCGGGCATCCGCGCGACCATCGGCCACGGTGCGCGGGTGGTGCTGGTCGGGGTGGGTGCCACGCGCTCCAGCGGGGCGCTGAAGTCGGCGCTGGCGTACGCACAGGAGAAGGATGTCGTCGTGGTGGCGGGCGCCGGTACGGAGAGCCGCAGCCACGGGATCTCGTACCCGGCGGCCTCTCCGCGGGTGGTCAGCGTGGCCGCCGTCAACGTGGAGGGCGCCCCGCTCGGCGGCGACACCCGGCAGGCGGCGGCGACCGGCGGGGCGACGGTCCGCGTCGATCTGACGGCGCCCGGCGACCGGGTGCTGAGCGTGGGCCCCGGCGGCGGGCACTTCACGGGGAGCGGGGACCCGGTGGCGGCGGCGTTCGTCGCCGGGGCCGCCGCGCTGGTACGCGCCCGCGATCCGCAGCTGTCGGCCGACGCGGTACGGGAACGGCTGCGGGCCACCGCGGTGCGCGGCTCCGGGGCGGTGCCGGACGCGGTGACGGGGTACGGCATGGTCGACCCGGAGGGCGCGGTGGCCGCGCTGCGGCCGGGCGAGGGCACGGCCGCGCCCGGCAAGGGGACGGTCGCCGCCGCCTACCAGGCGGACCAGCCGCCGCCGCAGGTCGCGTCCGGTCCGGTGTGGGCGATGGCGGGCGGGGTCGCCGCGGTGGCGGCGGTGGCGGCGCTGTTGGCGGTGGTGATCCCCCGGGGCCGGGCGCGCGGCTGGCGCGCGCCGTAGGGGCTGGGTGCGGCGAGGGCGCACCGGGCGGACGACGCCCGGTGCGCCGTGTGCGTGCGCGTGTCTCAGCAGGGCTCCGGCAGCCGGGTGAGGTCGAGCGGCGGCAGCCCGGACAGTTCGGTCCGGGCGGCGGTCATGGCGTCGGTGTACCGGGAGTCGCCGAGCAGGGCCGTCATGGCGTCGGCGATCTCCGCGCGCGGCGCCGCCAGGGGCAGGGCCCGGCCGAGTCCGTGCCGGGCGAACGCGGCGGTGTTGGCGGGCTGATCGGCGAGGACGCCCATGCCGAGGACGGGCGTCGCGCCCTGCACCGCGTCGAGCAGGGATGCCCGGCCGCCGTGCGTCACGAAGAGGTCGGCGCGGTGCAGCAGCGCGGGCTGCGGTACGTGCGCGACGACGGTGATACGGGGATCGTCACCGGCCAGGTGCGTCGCGAGGTCGCCCGCGGAGACGATCGCGTCGCAGTCGAGCGCGGTCAGCGCGGCGATGATCTCCCGGTACACGGCCTCCACGGTGGTGCGCAGCCCCGGCATCGCGGTGGTGAGGGTGCCCAGGCTCGCGTAGACGAGGGGGCGGGCGGACGGGGCGCGGTCCAGCCAGGCGGGGAGGACGGTCCGGTGTGCCGCGACGGTGCGGCGGACCGGGTGCGCGGCGGGCGGGGGCGTCGCGTGGAACCACGGGACCGGGGCCGGGGTGAGCATCGGGGGCAGGGCGGGGGCGTCCTGCTCGTACTGCTTGTGGAGGGGGTTCAGGGCGGGCGCGATGTCGGTGTCCCAGAGGTCCCGCAGCAGCGGGCCGAGGCCGTTGTCCGCCGCGAGCAGCGGCAGGCGCAGGATCCGCGCCGCGAGGTGGGCGCCCGGGTCGCTGCATTCGGCGATCACCAGATCGGGCCGGTCCCGGCGCCAAGCGGTGAGCAGGGCGCGGGTCTTGGCCTCGGCGTGGCCGGGCCAGAGCCGCCCGAAGACATGGCGGTTGAAGGCCCAGTTCCCGTGCCGCCGCCAGATCTCGCTCGCCGTCTCCTGCACGCCGGGCTCGCAGGTCCAGTCCGTGCCCGCCCGCCGGTACGCGATGCCGCGGCGCCGGGCCTCGCGGCGGAACATGAGGGGGGCGTGGAGGGTGACCTCGTGGCCCTGTTCCCGGGCCGGGCCGATGAGGTAGTCGAGCGCGGAGAGATGCGACGGTATCGGCTCGGCGGTGACGGCGATCCGTAAGGTCATGGGGGCTCCGGGATTCCTCGTGGGGCGTGGCGGTCCGGCCATGGTGCGCCGGAACGGGCGCCCGCGGACCGCGGGTGTGGCGCGCGGGCGCGTTTCGTACGCGGGAGCCCACGGGAAAAGGAAAGTGCCGGTCACACCAGCGGCGTGACCGGCGCCTTCGCGACGGGCCTCAGTGCTCCTTCTCCTCCAGCAGCGCCGTCTGTACCTGGACGTTGCGGCGGCGGGCGATCCACTGTGCGCGGCCCGGCGGGTAGGTACGGGGGCGGACGTCGCCGAAGAGAACGCCTTCGCCGGGCGGGCAGGAGAGCAGCAGGCGGTTGGTGTTCGCCTCGACGAGACGCCGCATCAGCGGGTCGTTCATCGCGCGGCTGACGCCTCCGGCGGAGCGGGCGAGGATCAGGTGGAAGCCGATCTCCGAGCCCTGGGTGAGGATGTCGATCAGCGGCTCGAACGGGGTCTGCGCGCCGATACCGGAGCCGCCGACCAGGTCGTAGTCGTCCACGATGAGGAAGACCTGCGGGCCCTTCCACCAGTCGCGTTTGCGCAGCCGGTCCGGGGTGATGTCCGGGCCGGGGATGCGCGGCCGCATCGAGGCGGCGCAGTTGCGGACCATCTCGCGGGCGGCGTCGAGGGAGACCGCGTAGTCGAGGCGGTACTCCTCGGGCACCGCGTCGTACAGCTCGCGCCGCAGGTCGACGAAGGCGAACTTGGCCTCCATGGCGGTGTGGGTGCGGACGACGGAGTCGGCGACGAGCCGCAGCAGGTTGGTCTTGCCGCTCTCGGTGTCGCCGATGACGACGAGGTGCGGGTTGGCGTCGAAGTCCTGCCGGAAGGCGGCGAGTTCGTTCTCCTCCAGGCCCAGCGGGATGTCCCGGCCGACCGGCGCGGGCAGTTCGGCGGCGTGGACCGTCTGCGGCAGCATCCGCACGGCGGGGGCGCCGGGGCGGTCGCCCCAGGCGGCGCGGACCGCGGCGACCATCTCCTGGGTGCCCTCGGTGAGGGTGGCGGCGTTGCCGTCGCCGTCGGTGCGGGGCAGTGCGGTGAGGAAGTGGTAGGTGTCCTCGGTCAGACCGCGGCCGGGGATGCGGGGGACCTCCTTGGCCTTGCGCATGTTGACGACGGAGTCCACCGGGTCGCCGAGCCGCAGCTCGAAGCGGCTGCCGATCTGGTCGCGCAGGGCGGGCTGGATGTCGGCCCAACGGGGCGAGGCGATCAGCAGGTGGATGCCGTAGTTGAGGCCGCGGGCGCCGAGTTGGGCGATGTTCTGGCTCAGGTCGAAGAAGTCGTTGCGCAGCGTGGACCAGCCGTCGACGACGAGGAAGACGTCGCCCCAGGGGTCGTCGGGGAACTCCCCGGTGGCGCGGCGCCTGCGGTAGTCGGCGATGCCGTCGATGCCGGACTCGGCGAACTGCTCCTCGCGGCGGGTCAGCAGGGTCTCCAGCTCGCCCACGGTGCGGTGGACGCGCTCGGTGTGGACGCGGCTGCTGATGGTGCCCATGTGCGGCAGGTCGGAGAGGGTGCCGAAGTTGCCACCGCCGAAGTCGAGGCAGTGGAACTGCACCTCGCGCGGGGTGTGGGCGAGGGCGAGGGCGGTGATGACGGTGCGCAGCAGGGTGCTCTTGCCGGTCTGCGGTCCGCCGGCGACGCCAAGGTGGCCGCCGGTGCCGGACAGGTCGGCGATGAGCGGGTCGCGGCGCTGGTCGAAGGGGCGGTCGATGACGCCGACCGGTACCCGCAGCGGTCCGGCCTCCTTGCGCTCGGGGTCGTAGAGGCGGGCCAGGTCGTCCGGCTGGGCGGGCAGCATCTCGTCGAGGGTCGGCGGGACGTCCA
Organism: Streptomyces sp. NPDC059080; assembly: GCF_042739975.1. Lineage (NCBI taxonomy): Bacteria > Bacillati > Actinomycetota > Actinomycetes > Kitasatosporales > Streptomycetaceae > Streptomyces > Streptomyces sp. NPDC059080. Next base: position 92,594 of record NZ_JBHYGX010000019.1, on the reverse strand, counting down.
GCGGGGGCAGCCAGATGCGGTGGGCGGGCGGGCCGCCGGCGTCCAGCAGGCGCCGGTTGGCGGTCTCCAGGAGGGTGAGCTGCTCCCGCTCCTCGGCCGGTTCGGGCTCGGCGGGGACGACGGGCCGGGTGGGTGCCACGTAGCCGGAGCGGTACGGGACGGCCGAGCCGCCGCCCTGGGCGCTCGGGGCGTTGCGGCGCCGGGCCTCGTAGGGGCCGGAGACGTAGGCGGCCTTGAAGCGGGTGAGGGTGGCGGTGTCGCTCTTGAGGTAGCCGTTGCCGGGGGCGGGCGGCAGCTGATGGGCGTCGGGGACGCCGAGGACGCCGCGGCTCTCCATGGCGGAGAAGGTGCGCAGGCCGATGCGGTACGAGAGATGCGATTCGAGCTGGTGGACGCGGCCCTCGTCGAGGCGCTGGGAGGCGAGCAGCAGATGCACGCCGAGGCTGCGGCCGAGCCGTCCGATCATGACGAAGAGGTCCATGAAGGAGGGGTGGGCGGCGAGCAGTTCGCTGAACTCGTCGACGATGATGACGAGCGACGGCATCGGCGCCAGCGGGGTTCCGGCGAGGCGGGCCTTCTCGTACTCCAGGTTGTTGGTGTAGTTACCGGCGGCGCGCAGCAACTCCTGACGGCGGATCAGTTCGCCGTGGACGGCGTCGTGCATACGGGTCACCAGCGCGGCCTCGTCGGCGAGGTTGGTGATGACGGCCGAGGTGTGCGGCAGGTTCTCCAGGCCGAGGAAGGTGGCGCCGCCCTTGAAGTCCACGAGGACGAGATTGAGGATCTCGGAGGAGTGGGTGAGGGCGAGCGAGGTGACGAGGGTACGCAGCAGTTCGCTCTTGCCGGAGCCGGTGGCGCCGATGAGCATGCCGTGCGGGCCCATGCCGTTGTGCGCGGACTCCTTGAGGTCGATTTCGACGGGCGAGCCGTCGGCGGCGACACCGACCGGGACGCGCAGCCGGTCGCGCTCGCCCGGGCCGCGGAACTCGTGGAACCGCTCCAGCTCGTGACTGTGCAGATCGGCGATGCCCAGCAGGGTGGTGAGCTGGAAGTCGGACTCCAGCGGCTCGGCGACCTCGGTGGTCACGCTCATGCGGTACGGCGCGATCATGCGGGCCAGGGCGCGGGCGCGGACGAGGCCGAGGGTGTCGGGGCGGCCGAGCCGGGAGACGGTCTCGCGTCCGTTGCGGTCGCGGCCGACGGCGCGCAGATGGCCGGGTTCGGCCTCCAGGCCGAGGGTGTGCGGGCCGCCCCAGGCGAGGCCGGAGGAGAGGTCGAGGACGACGCAGTTGCGGTAGCCGCCGCCGGACAGCCGGTCGTCGCCGGGGATGTCGGCGCCGTCGAGGACGACGACGGTGAACGGCTCCTCCTTGCCGGGGGTGGCCTGGGGGTCGAAGCGCGGACGGTCGGAGAGCAGACCTCCGAGGAGTTCGGCGAATTCGGTGGCGTCCTCGGTGACCAGACGGCGTTGTCCGGCACCGTCGTGCTCGGTCGGGTGCAGGGCGTGGGGCAGCCACTTGAGCCACTCCCAGTGCTCCAGCGCGTCCTTGGAGGTGCAGGCCGCGAGGCGCAGTTCCTCGGGGGCGTGGAAGACGGCGAGTTGACCGATGAGGGCGCGGAGCATGGCCCGCGCGGTCTCGTCGTCGCCGCGGAACTGGACGCGGGCGTAGCCGCGGAGGTAAAGGGCGATGGGCTGGTCGGCGACGGAGGTGTAGGCGCGGATGAAGCGGCGCAGCGCGTGGGCGGCGAGCGGCTCCAGGTCCTCGACGGGCTTGGTCTCCATGGGGGCGACGCGCATGCCGAGCCGCTGGTCGCCGACGGCGAGGCGGACCTCGGCGAAGTCCTCGTGGGAGGTGCGCCGTTCCCACAGCCGGGACGTTCGCACCAGTGAACGCAGCGCCTCCGGATCGGGGTTGCGCCAGGCGTGGGCGTCGCGCTGGCCGACGACGGCCTCGCGGACCCGGCGGCGGTTCTGCGACAGGTAGCGGAGATAGTCGCGGCGGTCGCCGCTGAGGCGCTGCTTGCGTTCGCCTGCGGTGCGCACGAGTTGGCCGATCAGCATGGCCAACGTGCTGACCAGCATCATCCCGCCGACCATATAGGTGAAGACGCCGCTGCTGCCGCCGGGCCGCAGGAAGATCAGCACCATGCCGGTGGACGCGACGGCCATCGGCAGATAGGTGAAGAGCGCAGAGAGGCTGCTGCTCCGCTCGGGGAGGACGGGCGGCTCCTGCAATTCCAGTTCGCCACCGGGAACTTCAGGACCCGGCCGGCGTGGCGGACGGCGGAAGAGGATGAGGCTCACACGGGTCCTCTCGGTACATACGGGGCCGGCCGCCGCCGGAGCCGGCCGACCGTCCGGAGGGGGGTCCGGGCAGGGGTCGGCGGCGTCAACTGCGGTCGGTCGGCGGCGCGTCGGGCTGGTGGGCCCAGATGATGCCACGGCCTCTTCCGGGCCCCGTCGCCCACGTCCGACGAAGATCGCACAAGTTTTCCTCAGACCGACCATCCTTAAGGGGACTTGTGTTAGCTTCCTCTCCACCAGAACGCCCCCCACGCAGGCAGAGCGATTGACGGAGCGACGCTTTCGCGCCGGGAGCATGACGTTCCGTGGCCTGTGCGGAGGCCCCAACGACCGAGGAACAGGCGTCGGCACAGCCATCGGATGTCTATCCGCTTTGCGTCGATCGACCTGAGACGGGGGTCCTTGCCTCGGCGGGATGTTCTGGTCGAAGACCCTCGACGTTGGGGCGGAAGGCGAGAACTGACGTGAGCAGCACCATCGTTGCCGATATATGCAAGATCGTCGTCAAGGCGCCCGAGCGCTCCTTCGAGATCGGTCTACCGGCCGACATGCCCCTGGTCGAGGTGATGCCCTCACTGCTGGAGCACGGCTCCGTCCCCGGCGGCGACCTCGACGAAACGGGCGTGGAGCACGGCGGCTGGATCCTCCAGCGGCTCGGCCGCCCCGCCCTCGACGAGGAGTCGACCCCGGCCGACCTGGGCCTGCGGGACGGCGAGACCCTCCACCTGCGGCCGCGCCGCGAACAGTTGCCGCCCGTCCACTTCGACGACCTCGTCGACGGCGTCGCCACCGGCATCCGCGAGCGCGCCGACCAGTGGGGCCCCCAGGGCACCCGGCGCCTCGCCCTCGGCTTCGGCTCCACCGTGCTGCTGGCCGGTCTCGTCCCGCTGGCCACCAGCGGCCTGCCGCTGCTGCACTCCGCGGCCACCGCCGCCGTCGGCGTCCTGCTGCTCCTCGGCGCGCTCGCCGCCTCCCGGGCCGTGGGCGACGCCGTCGCCGGTACCACCCTCGGCCTGCTGGCCGTCCCCTATCTCTTCGTGGCGGGCTGGTTCGTGCCCGCCGGACCGGCCGGTGACCCGCTGCTCGGGGCGCGGCTGCTGGCCGGTGCCGCGGCGGGTTCGGGCGCCGCCATCCTGGCGCTGGCCGCGGCGGCGTCCGCGGCGCCGCTGTTCACCGCGGCCCTGCTGGGCTTCCTCCTCACCGCGGTCGGCGGGGCCCTCGGGCTCACCGCCGGTCTCGGGCCGTCGGAGGCGGCCGGTCCGGTCGCCGCCGTCACCGTCATCCTCGGCACCTTCGTGCCCCTGCTGTCGTTCCGGCTGGCCGGACTGCGGCTGCCGCCGCTGCCCACCAACGCCCAGGAACTCCAAGAGGGCATCGACCCGGTGCCGTCCACCGATGTGCTGGCGCGCACCCGCGTCGCCGACCGCTACATGACCGCCCTCTACGCGGCCTGCGGTCTGGTGTGCGCGGTGTGCCTGGTGGCGCTGTCCACCGGGCGGGGCTGGGAGCCGCTGGTGCTCGGCGCGGTGCTCAGCGTGCTGCTGGTGCTGCACGCCCGCGCGATGGCCGGTACCCGCCAGCGGCTTTCGGTGGTGCTCCCCGGCTGCCTCGGTCTGCTGCTGCCCGCCGTCGGCTTCGCCTGGCACGGCTCCCCCGGCACCCGCGCCCTCGTCCTGCTGGCGCTGCTGGTCGTCGGCGCCGGACTGGTCATCGCCTCCTGGGCGCTGCCCGGCCGGCGGCTCGTCCCGTACTGGGGCCGCGCCGCCGATCTGCTCCACTCGGCCTGCGCCGTCGCGCTGTTCCCCCTCGTTCTCATCGATCTGGGTGCGCTCGGCGCGCTGCGGGTCTGGCTGAGCTGACGTCCCGCGGCGCGCGGCGGACGACCGGCCCCGCGCGCCCTCTCGCCTCCCGGTGGGTCCGCGACCGGCGCGAACGCACCGTCCGGTCCCGACAACACAGCCCGGCAGCGGCGGGCGCGGCACGGTGGTAGGAGAGCAGATGCAGTCACGGCGGGACCAGGTCCAGGCGTACTCCTTCGTGGTGGGACGCCTGACCTCCAGCATGCTCTCCGCCGATCCGGACGCCCTCGACACCCATATGGGCCGCACCAAGCGCGGGACCGTCATCGGGCTGGTCATCGGGGTGCTGCTCTGCGTCGGGTTCGCGCTGTCCGGTCTGCTCTTCCCCGGGCGGTCCACCTCCTGGCAGCAGGCCGACGCGATCATCGTGGAGAAGGAGACCGGCGCCCGGTACCTCTACGGTGGCGGGGAGCTGCGCCCGGTCCTCAACTACACCTCGGCGAAGCTCGCCATCGGCGAGAAGGGCCTGGTGCAGGAGGTCTCGCAGGAGTCGCTGGCGGGCGTACCGCGCGGCACGGCGATCGGCATCCCCGACGCGCCGGACTCGCTGCCGTCGGGCGACGCCCTTTCCCAGGGCGCCTGGCAGGTCTGCGCCACCAGCCGCACCGGCGACGACGGACGCGAGCTGGCGACCACCTCGGTGGGCGTCGGCGTGAGCGCGGCGAGCCCGCCACTGCCGGACACCAAGGCGGTGCTCGTCCAGGACGCCAAGGAGAACGTCTACCTGCTCTGGCACGGTCAGCGGCTGCGACTGGACGACCGGAGCGGCGCCGTGCAGGCGCTCGGCTACGGCACCGCCGACCCGGTCGCCGTGGACGAGTCGTTCCTCGCCGCGATCCCCGCCGGTCCCGACCTGGCGGCGCCGGACGTCCCCGGGCGCGGCTCCGCGGGCCCGGTGATCGGCGGGTCGAAGCGGCTGGTCGGCCAGTTCTTCGTGGTGCACACGCCCAGCTCCGCCGACCAGTACTACCTGCTGACCAAGGACGGTCTGGCGCCGTTCACCCTCACCGGCTCGCAGCTGCTGACCGGCGACGCCGCCACCCGGAAGAAGGCGTACGGCGGCTCCGCGCCCGCCGCGAGCGCCCTCACCCCGGACCAGGTCCGCCCGGCGCTGGCCAAGGGCAAGCCGGCGGAGTTCCTGGCCGGGCTGCCCGCCGCGCCGCCCCGCGCGGTCTCCCCCGGCGGCTCCGTCCCCTGTCTGACCGTCACCCCGCACGGCAACGCGCCGCTCCAGCGGATCACCCTGACCGACCGGCGGCTGGCCGGTGGCCGTCCGATCGTGCCGCGGCAGAGCACCGCGCCGGGCTGCCCGCAGCCGGGCCTGGTGACCGCGCAGCCGGGCACCGCGGTGCTGGCCCGCCCGCTGCCGGGCCGCGGCGGCGAGGGCAGCGGCCGGAGCACCGGCGCGCCGTACCTCGTCACCGGGGACGGCACCAAGTACCCGCTGGCCGACGACTCGGTGCTGAAGAAGCTCTCGTTCAGCGAGCCGCAGGCCGTACGACTGCCGTCCGCGCTGCTGCGGCTGCTGCCGACGGGCCCTGTGCTCGATCCGGTGGCGGCGGCGCAGCCCGCGCTGACGGCTCCGCAGGCGCCGGAGGACCCCGAGTGCCGCACCTCCGCGAGCGCCACCGCAGACTCCGGGAAGGGGGCGGCGGGATGACGCACCGTCTTCCGGCCGCCCCGGACCGGGTGCCGTTCACCGCACGTCTCCGCCGGGACACGGACACCGGGTCCGCGTCCGGCGCCGATCTCCAAGGAGCCCAGCATGGGAGCCGGAAACCAGCTCACAAGCAGTGAGCACGCTCTCCAGATCGCGGCCAAGGCCATCGACAACACGCACACCAGCTGCCAGAACATCCAGACCAGCGTCGAGAACAGCAAGATCGCGCTGTCCGGCAGCTGGACGGGCAACGCGTCGGGCGGCTTCGGCAACGCCCTGACGACCTGGCAGACGCAGCTCAAGGCGCTCATGGACTCCCTCCAGGCGATGGGTGACCAGCTGGGCGGCACGCGCAACAGCTTCACCAACACCGAGGCGGAGGGCCTCGGCCTGAGCAAGAACTGGGTGACCCAGACCAGTCACCACTGAGCGACGTGTGGGCGGACCGCTCCCGACGGTCCGCGACCGGGCCGTCTCCGGGCGGCCACTCTTCCCCTGTCATCCCGTCGATTCGTAAGGACGCGCCAGATGGAACTCACCGATTTCAGCGCCAACCACGCCGCCATAGACCAGGGCCATCAGGAGCTGGTGAACTACACGCAGACGATCGAGAACTACCTGGATGAGCTGAACGCCCAGGTCAACACCGTCCGCAGCGAGATGTCCGGTCAGGCCATCGACGCGTACGACAACGCGCACCGCGCCTGGATCCAGAAGGTCGACGAGATGCGCGCGACGCTGGGCATGGGCGGCAGGACGCTGGGCCAGGTCCGGATGAACTACCAGCACGTCGACGGTACCGAGCAGGCCAAGTGGGGTGCCCTCACCACCAGCTGACGGCCCGTACGGACGGCGTGCGGAGCGAGGTCTCCGCACGCCGCTCGTGCCCGTGGCCCCCGCCCGCGGCGGGCGCCCTTCTCCCGTACCACTTCGTACTTCCGCGCCGATCACCGTGGCCCGCGCCGCGTGCGCGCGCCCTCACCCAGCAGGAGCGAGACATGGCGGACGACAACGGAACCCTGACGTTCACGAAGGCGACCCTGGAGGGTTTCCGGACGAACGAGCTGACCAACCTGCGCGAGGGGGCCGACCAGGCCCGCATCCTCCTCCAGGCGTTCCAGGGCGCCAACAAGCTGCTGCCGGGCGGGTCCAACTACCAGCCGGCCGTCGACCTGCAGAACCGCTTCAAGGAGGCGGCGACCGCGCTGCTCAACGAGCTGACCACGGCGTACAACCTCTCGGACAAGATGATGGTCCAGCTCCTGGACACCAGCACCGCCATGAGCAACATCGAGGACGAGAACACCCAGCTGACGGCCCAGCAGCTCCAGGGGATCATCGGCAGCGCGCTGGCGGCGGGCGGCAAGGGCTCCGGTAGCTCCGGTAGCTCCGGTAGCTCCAGCAGCGGCTCCAGCGAGGGCACGCAACCGCCGGCCTCCTCCTCCGGCGACAACCAAGGCGGGCAGAACACCACCGCCTGATCCGCGCGGCGGCGGCTCCGTGAGAGGACCCCGGCCGCCTCCCGCCCCCCGACCGCATCTCACGCAGGAGCAGACCCATGGCCGACCCCACGCAGTGGCCCGAACTGCTGAACTCCTTCTACGCGAAGGGGTTGCCGGGTGGCACGGCCATCGATCCGATCCCCCCGCTGGAGGCGGTGACGGCACCGCGCTGGACGAAGGCGTACTGGAACTACGCCCTCGGGCAGGACCCGTTCAAGGCGCAGTGGTACACGCGCTACGACGACGGCCGCGGGCTGTCGCGCACCGCGGGCATCACGATGAAGGGCACCGACGAGGACGGCCCGGACAGCAAGGACTCGGCGTGGCCCAAGCTGAACATGGGCTCCTACCACGTCATCCAGGCGCTGGCGGGCACAGGGACCGATGTCACCTCGCTGCCGAGCTTCACCAGCGCCGAGCAGCAACTCCGGGGTGCCATCCAGTACTTCAACAACTACCACATCGGCCTCGACCAGTGGCGGGCCAAGTTGGACGACCCGGAGAGCGGGTGGAAGGGGTCCGCCTCCTCGGCCTTCGCGGACGTACTGCTGCGCCTCTCCCGCGCGTTCGAGGAGATCAACACGCTGACCGGTGGCCCGGACGGCAACGGAGGCTATCTCGGCGCCATCGCCCAGGCGCGCGACGGGCTGCGCTCCGCGGTGGACGAGATGCAGCAGATCTACAGCACCTGGGGCTCCCAGCCCACGTGGTCGCCCGCCGGTGCGCTCCAGCAGGTGCTGTCCGGGCTGAACGTCGACCACAAGGACAATCCGGGCGGCGGCCAGGGCACCACCAAGCTCACCCACAGCGAGTACGGCGAGCTGGGCTACGTCGACCAGCAGGGAACCTGGGACCTGATCGAGCAGCATGCGAAGGACCTGTGGCTGAAGACCGCCCAGCAGTATCTGAACGGCATGGTCAATGACGTCCACATCAAGCTGTCGCAGGCGTACAACGGCGCGGCGCTGGCGCTGAAGCCCGTCCCGCCGAGCATCGAGAACGCCATCAACGGCGGGGGCTACGGCTCCCAGACACCGCCGGGCGGCACCAAGACACCGCCGGACGACACCCAGACACCACCGGGCGACACCCAGACACCGCCGGACGGCACCCAGACACCGCCGGACGGCATCGGTGACGGCAACGGCGACGGCAGCGATCTGCCTCCCGGCCAGACCGACACCAACAGCCTCGGCGACAACGGCCTCGGCGACAACACCGACCTCCCGCCCGGCCAGACCGACACCAACGGCCTCGGCGACAACACCGACCTGCCCCCCGGCCAGACCGACACCAACGGTCTCGGTACCAACGGCCTCGGCAACAACACCCACCTCCCGCCCGGCCAGACCGACACCAACAGCCTCGGCAACAACGGCCTCGGCAACAACACCCACCTCCCGCCCGGCCAAACCGACACCAACGGTCAGAACCACTACGTGCCGCCGTACCTGCGCCACCCCCCCGGCGTGACGCCCCCGGGCAACACCGACGTCAACCGGAAGAACCCGTACACCGGCTACGACAAGAACCACAACGGCGGCAAGAACATCACGTACAAACCGCCGCGCCCGGGGCAGACCGACCTGAAGCGGTGGATGCCCCACGACGTCAAGAACTACACACCGCCGCGGCTCTCCTCCGCCACCAGCCACATGGGCCCCGGCACCGGCTCCGGCTCCGGGCCCGGCGGACAGCAGACCACCTCGAACGGCGCCTCCGGCACCAACGGCGCCAGCGGTGTACGCAGCCCGATCTCCACCTCGTCGTCCGGCGGCAAGAACGGTTCGAGCGTCCCGGTGTTCCCGCCGATGGCCAACGGCATGGGCGGCGGCAAGGGCCAGGAGAATCAGGAGCGGGAACGCACAACCTGGCTGGCCGAGGACGCGTCCGTATGGGGAACCGATCCGGAGCTGGCACCCACCGTGCTCGGCCGTCCGGGCACCCAACTCTTCGCCGACACCGCGTACCAGGGAGAGACCGATGAATGGCAACCCGCTGCTGGGCCGTATGGAGGACGCCCTGGAACGTCTGGAGGAGGTCCGCGTCAAGGCCAAGGAGGCGCGGGAGAGTCTCGACAGGGTCAGCGTGACGGCTACGGCCAAGGATCATCTGCTCAGCGTCACGGCTGACGCCCGGGGCCGGGTGACCGGCATCAAACTGCACAGCACCCGCTACCGCTCGATGGCGGCGGCAGAGCTGGCGAAGGCGTTGCTGGAGACGGTGCAGCAGGCGCAGGCGGACGCCGCCGAGGCGAAGGAGCGGACGATGGCAGCGCACCTGCCCGAGACGCTCGACATGAAGGCGCTGTCCGAGGGCCGTTCGACGCTGGACGACCTCCTGACCTCCTTCACCCGGGGCACCCTCCCCGGCCAGCAACACGGATAGCGGGGACGCGGGCCATCCCGCGGGAGGTGAAACGCCGTGCCGTACGGGATGCCGTGCGGCACGGCGGCACGGCGGCACCATCCGGGCCGCCGGTGTGTGGCGGATGTGATGGGGACGAAGGGAGACGGCCGTGGCCGAGAATCTGGCTGCCGATCTGAGCGGGATAGGCCAGGGTGCGTCCCAGACGGACGACCTGTCCGCCATCGTCAGGGAGATCTCCAAGCAGACGCAGACGGTCTCCCTCATGGTGAACGAGGCGTGCGGCTCCGGCGACGAGACGGCCGACCAGCTGCGGAAGACCTTCCTGCCCGCGGTCGACGCCTGCCATGAACTCCTGGGGAACCTCGCCGTCGCCTTCCAGCAGGCGGCCGAGGACACCTTCGGCACCCAGAAGTCCTTCACCGACGCCGAGGCCGCCAACGTCGACGCCACCCACCACCTGAAGCAGCGGATGACCCGGTGAGCCTCAAGATTTCCGAGGAGGGCCGGGGCTGGTTCATCGCGCTGACGGGGCAGGACTTCACCCACGCGGACGAGGACAAGCTGTACGCGATGGGCGACGGCTACGGGAAGATCCGCCAGAAGCTGGAGGAGATGCCCGAGCAGACGGTCCGCGCCGTCAACTCGGTCCGCAACAGCATCACGGGAGACACCGCCGACGCCTACGCGAAGTCGCTCTCGGAGTTCACCACGGGGGATCGCAACTACATCCGGGCCGGTCAGGAACTCACCGGCAACCTGGAGAAGATGGCCAAGTCGTCCTCGGTCAACATCGAGTACATGAAGATCATGGCGATCCTCCAGATCACCGAGATGCTGATCGAGATCATCGTCGCCATCGCCATGCTCCAGTTCGAGGAAATCCCCGAGATCAAGGTCAAGACCTCGACCTTCCTGCAGCGCCTGCTCCGCTCCCTCCTCGACCACCTCGCGATGCACGTCATCCTCAACGAGGGCATCGGCACCGCGCTGGACGGGCTCGCGCAGCGCATCCAGATGGCCAAGGGCCACCGTGGCTCCTGGGACGCGAGCCTGACCAAGGACGCGGCGCTCGGCGGACTGCTCGACGGTCTGCTGGAGGGCCCGCTGTCGCTGCTGGGCGGGAAGTTCGGCCAGAAGCTGTCCACCGTCTTCGCCTCGCCGGTGGCCAAGAACGTCGCCAAGCAGATCGCCAACGACCTGTCGGTGGCCACCAACACGGTGTCGGACACCACCTCCAAGAGCCTGTCGCACGGCATCCAGGACATCATCACCAAGAACGCCGACGATCTGCTCCGCCCCCTCGGCGGCTCCGGCGCGGGCAAGGGGATCGGCGACACGGCGACGAAGAAGATCAGCGACGACTTCGGCGCTCTCTTCAGCCACACGTTCAAGGACACGCTGGGCGAACAGGCCGCCCGCGACCTCGGCAAGCAGTACGGGAACACCTTCGCCAAGAACTGGGGCAACGAGAGCAAGCCGGCGCTGAAGGAAGTCCTCGGCAACGGCGGCGGCCAGCGGCTCGAACCGGCCGTGCACAAGACGCTGACGAACCTCTCCGACACCACCCTCAAGGCGATCCGTCACCAACACGACCATGTCGCCGGCAAGGCCAGCCACTTCGCCGGCGCGACCGGCGCGGTGACCGGTCAGGCGTATCTGTCCGAGGGCTTCTACAACCTGCTCTTCTCCGAAGAAAAGAGCTTCAGCGTCACGCCGGTGTCCGGCGCCTCGGCCGCGGCGGGCCAGGCGGCCACCCACGTCGGAACCTCCGGCGGCCACGCCGGCGTCTCCGCCCTGACGCAGGCCGTCAAGAACACACCGGGCCCGATCTCCACCACCGTCGACGGCGACCGGAGCCTGCCCTCGTCCAACGAGCCGAACGCGTCCGTGCCTCCGGCCACGTCCAGCGACGGCCGGCAGAACGCGTCGACGGACACCACTCCCACGGGCGGGCAGCAGACCACCACCTCGAACCAGAACTCCGGCGGCGGCTCGACCGACACCTCCACGACGGGCTCCGCGCACTCCTCGTCCCAGCAGAACACCGCGAACAGCAGCAGCGGCGGCAGCGGCGGCGATGACGGCAACCAGCGGCCCCCGACGTCCGGGCATGACGAGGACGCCGCCTCCGTCACGGACGACGAGTCGGTCACGGACAACGAGTCCGTGACGGATACGGACAGCGTCACCGAGGGCAACCAGGGCGACCACAACAACGCGGCCACCTCGAACACGACGCATGACACGCGCCCCACGCCGACGGACGACGACCTGCGGAACACGGCAGCCGTCCAGGCCAACGCCCTGACCGGCCCTCAGCAGTCCACGCACCCGAACGCTTCGCAGACACACACCGCGCAGGCGAGCACCTCGCAGACATCGCCGAAGTCGGAGGCCACGAAGGACGGCGCCACCCCGCCGGTCACGGACCAGCACACGGGCGCCACGCAGCAGGCGACGCACATGGAGCACGAGCAGCGGCAGCCGGATACGGTCACGAACACGTCGAACGACGACACGTCCGGGAACGCGGGCGGCGAGCCGCAGAAGATCGCCACGTCCTCGCACTCCAATGACACCGCGTCCACCGACCGCTCCACCGCCACCCCCGAGAACCAGTCCGACGGCACCCAGAAGCAGCAGCCGCAGTCCACTCCGGCCTCGTCCGAGAAGATCACCGACGAGCACCGGCCGCCACAGGAACAGCAGCAGGAACAGCAGCAGGAACACGAACAGAAACAGGAAGACAAGCAGGAAGAGAAGCAGGAGCCGGAGCAGAAGCAGCAGACGCCGAAGCCCGAGCAGCAGCCCGAGCAGCAGCCCGAGCAGCAGAAACAACCGGCTCCGGAACCGTCCGGCAGCAAGTGGGGCGATCTGACCACGCTCACCGAGCGGGATCGCGCACCGGCGCCGGTGACGCCGCCGGAGTTCGTCACCCAGCAGCGCAGCGTCGTCGGCGAGCACCTCGTGAACGGTGACACATACGACGTGCTGAGCGTCCCGGGCGACGGTGACTGCCTGTTCACCGCAGTGCTGGTGAGCGCCTATCACCAGAACAAGCTGCCCGAGATCCGGGGGCTGGACGTGCAGGGCCTGCGGGACCATCTGGCCCGGCACATCGAGAACGCCGACACCTCGGAGCTGGGGCCGCACTACGTCGACGACCCCGTCCAGCTCGTGGTGGCCGAGGTGTTCGCGAATCCGGCGACGCCCTTTGACGCCCCCCTCGAAAGAGACATCCGTCAGCGCCTGTCCGGCGAGGACGCCAAGAAGCGGCAGGAGGCGTGGCAGGACCTGCTGCGGCACAGCAGGTTCACGGGGTTGGCGGACATCGTCAGGTCCCCGGCGGAAGCACGGGAACTGGGAACCAAGGGGCTGATGGTCAAGGCAGCCCAGAACGGCGACGGGCTCTGGAACTCGCCGTTCGCCGACGACTTCGCGCGGCTTCTCGGTGAGTCCCTCGGCGTCAATGTCACGCTCAAGTCCCTGGACCGGGGCACGCTGCCGTTGTCCACCGGGGAGGGCAGCCCGCTGTACGTGCACTTCGACGGCGGCGGCTCGCACTACCAGGCCATGGCCAAGACCATGTCCGACATCCCGCACGACACCACCACCGAGCCCCGGCCCGACCCGTCACAGGACAAGACCGAGCAGCAGGACACGCCCCACCAGCGGGAGAAGCCGAACCCGCAGGAGCCGCAGGAGCAGCCGAACGACAACGGTCAGGACAACAACCAGCACGACGACCAGAACGACAGCCAGCACAACCCTCAGCACGACGGCCAGAACGATGACCGGAACGACGGCACCCATCAGCCTCCCCCGCAGGAAACCCCGCCCAAGCAGGTCGAGGTGCCACAGGGCTTCGGGAAGGACGGGCGGTACGGCCTGGGCCAGTTCGGGCGGCTTCAGCGGTTCGGGGACACCGCCTTCGGCGCGGGCGGGGAGCGTCCCGCCGGGCTCCACACGCTGGTTCGGTCGGCCCTCGACAACGTTCACGGGCAGCGCGGGGGCCTGCACGGCGGCCGGCTGAAGCCCGCCAACCGCGACCGGCTGGCGGACAAGCTCTCCGCTCAGCTGTGGAAGGACCTGTCGGGCGACAACGGGCAGTACCTGGCCCGGAAGCTGTTCGACGAGGACGGGCTGAAGCTGCGCGTCCCCGTGGGCCGGTTCGGGAACTCGTACACCGTCACGCTCAAGCTCAGCGACGTGCACCGCAACGCGGCGCAGCACCTCAACGCACCGACGCCGAAGCCGGCTTCCTCCCCCGCACCCGGCTCCTCCTCGGCCACCGGTGCGGCCAAGGACACCAAGGCGACCGGGCAGCTGCTGTTCGGCGAGAGTGACAAGGGGCAGCGGGAAGCAGCGGTCAACTACAACGTCAGCGACAGCTCGACGGTGAGCAACAGCCGCAGCCTGTCGGCCACCACCTCGCATGCCTCGCCCGTGAACGACGTGGGCGTGAAGCCCAAGGTGACGCTGACCGGCTCCTCCAGTTCGTCGAAGGGGCACAGCAACCTCACCAACACCTACGTCCGCCCGGAACTGAACCTCACAGGGACGCGGGAACACTTCGGCTTCGAGGGCGCCACACTCTCCGTCGACATCCGCCGCGACGGCGGCGGCCGGCACTGGACGGGCAGCGCGAAGGACACCCTGGAGGTGACCTTCCCGACCGAGCTGACCGATCCGAAGGCCAACCACACCGCACACCCCTGGGAAGTACAGAGCGGCACCTCGCCCACGGCGCGGCAGAAGCTCGCGCAGGCGCTGCAGGGCACGTTCTTCATCGCCCAGGAGAGCCACGGCCAGTCGTCGTTCGTCTCCGGCCTGACCAAGCCGTACGCGTCGATGGGCCCGGACTCGGCGCCGCGGCGGATGCTGGACAACTGGTTCAGCGAACACGGCATGCTGTGGAGCGTCCACCGGATGCTCAGCTCCACGATGCTGCCCTCCACCGTCCACAAGGGAACCCACTACGCCGCCGAGACACGCGCCGGGGTCACCTCCATCCGCCGGGTCGGTGACGCGACGCAGGTGGGCCTGGCCGGCAACACCCGCGACTGGAACTCGGTGTTCCACACCGCCTCCAAGGGCGGCGGCAAGTCCCTCGACGCAACCGTCGTCATCGGCCCCGAGGCGCTGCCGATGCTGTCCTTCCCGGTCGGCTTCAGCCTCGGTACCAGCAACTCGGCGTCACTGACCGAGGGATACACCGGCGGTACGTCCAACACCACCCGCTTCAACGGGCCCAGCGTGCCGTACGAGCTGAAGCTGCGTGTCGAGGCGGGCCTCAACCCGGTGGGGAGCGCGGACTTCTCCAGCACCCGGGACGTGACCGTGATCATCCGCGTCCCCGAGCACCTCACCGACCACTTCGAGCAGCAGCTCGCGGACGTGGCCCTGAAGGACGGCGGCCACCTCACGCAGAGCCCGGACACCCCCCACGAGACGTCCGGCACCGAGGACACCACCTCGCAGCACGACGACGACAGGCACTCCACCGACGAGCGGCCCGAAGAGCGCCCCCAGGAGAACCCCGACGAGATCACCGAGGTCCCGCGGGAAGACCACACGGACCACCGGAACGGTTCCGAGGAACGGCTCACGCCGCCGGAGCAGCCCCCGACCCGCGGGTTCTTCAGCGTCTTCGGGCTCCAGGGGCTCGCCGACCTGCCGAAGACCTTCCTGCACGACGCGCGCCGCGTCGAGACGCGCACGGAGTTCCGGCACAAGAACACCGCCCGGGAGAAGGAGCACCGGCACGCCCTGAACGAGTTCCTGACGACGCACTTCCACGCCGACCAGCTGTCCCATATGGCGTCCGACGTGCTGAACGGCGGTGTCCGGCGGACGTTCCGCAGCCCGAAGGGCGACAACGGTCAGCTGCTGCTGCACTTCGGCGTCTCCGCCCGGCCGGCGCGGCCGGGCGAGGAGGCGCACGCCTGGCGGCTGCCGGTCGCGAACGGCACCGTGCAGAAGTGGCCGACGAACTGGTCGTGGCTCCAGGATTCCCAGGGCCAGACCACCAGCCAGTCGTTCACCGTCGGCGGCGCCCTCTCCGGGAACATCACCGACGAGTTCACGCTGACCCCGGCCGACGCGTTCTTCTCCCGGGGCCGCGACCACTCCGAGTCCGACGGCATCACCACGTACGGCTTCTCCCACATGGGCGCCAACGCCTCCGGTGAGATGTGGCACGACTCGTACCCGGTGGTCTTCGAGATGACCGTGGAGGCCGAGCACGTCTCCGGTACGAAGGTGCTGAACGAGCAGCAGAAGCCGGTGCTGACGAAGACCGTCAACGGCCGCGCCGACTACCTGGTCCCGAAGTCGCTGCCGGTCGAGGAGCACTCCGCCACCGAGCAGACGAAGCACCAGGTCACCGTCGTGGATGTCGAGCCGGATGCCATCGGCAGGAACAAGAGCTACCCGCCGCTGACGACGCCGGCCGACATGACCGAGAACCGGATCGAAAGCCAGGACCGCATCGACCATGTGCACGGCGCCCTGGACCTCCAGCGCGAGGCGGCG
This sequence comes from Streptomyces sp. NPDC059080, assembly GCF_042739975.1. Taxonomy (NCBI): domain Bacteria; kingdom Bacillati; phylum Actinomycetota; class Actinomycetes; order Kitasatosporales; family Streptomycetaceae; genus Streptomyces; species Streptomyces sp. NPDC059080. The sequence goes on along the minus strand of NZ_JBHYGX010000019.1, from coordinate 76,364 downwards.
AAGCTCTTCGAGCAGGCGGGCATCCCCCGGCAGGACGCCGTCCCCTACGTCGAGAAGCTGCTCACCCCCGACCAGCTCAAGGGCATCCTGAACCGCGACGCGCAGGCGTCGGCCGGGCGGCTGGTCCGGGAGAAGACGTTCACCGACAACAACGTGCAGTTCGTCGTCGAGGCCATCACCGTCGACGACAAGAGCTTCGAGCAGACGCAGGAGCTGTCGAACTTCACGCTGGACGAGGCCATGAGCCGCTTCACCAGCACCGACAAGACGGTGATCACCCACTCCCACGGGCTGGGCGGCTCGCTCAGCGGCTCCAAGGAGAACGGTGATGAATCCGGCGGCGGTTCGGGGGACGCGTCCGGCGGCAAGGCCGTGTCGGACGGCAAGGCCACCGTCAAGGTGACCAGCATCCACCCCGGTCAGTTCGTCGACCAGACGCTGCCGCACCGCCAGCACGAGGCGGACGTCATCTGGCGACTGAGCGTCGTCCAGCGCGACACCAACCTGCTCGGTACATGGGGGACGCCGCAGGTGCTGGTCAAGGATGTCCACGTCGAGGGCGGTGTGTCGTATCTGCGCCCCGAGTACACCAAGGTGACGGCGGCGGAGGCGAAGGTCCCCGAGCATCTGGCGAAGCTGCCGCTGACGGCGATGACTCTGGACCTGTCCCCCCGGAACACCGATCCGACGGCGACGGGGCAGGACGGGAACGGCAACCCCGGCGGCTCGACGCCCCCGGTGTCGTCCTCGATCCTGAAGACGGTGGAGAAGCTTCTTCAGCAGCACGCACCGGACGCGCTGGGGAAGAACCACGGGTACAACAAACCGGGCACCGTGACGGAGGCCGGGGGCGACAGCATCTTCGACGCCCGCACCCTGCAGAGCACCAGCAGCCTGCTGCGCGGCACGGGCCTCCACGTCCGCATGCGGACGGACGGCTTCGGCCACCACACGTACACCAACATCGTCACCCAGCTGACCCGGGGCTCCGGCGGCGCGCACTTCACCGGCAAGATCTCCAAGGGCGTGCTCTCCCGGTACACGCAGTCCCATATCCGCGTCGAGGAGGCGCGCTCCCACACCGTCAAACACTCCGGATCGTTCGGCGGCGGCGCCTCCGGTGGCAAGGGCAGCAACGGCGCCTCGCCGTCCCTCTCCCTCGGCTTCGGCCGGAGCACCACACTCTCCGGCAGCGACGCGATCATGATCCGCCGCCACGACGCGTACTCGACCGCCGAGGAGGAGCTGTACGTCTACGAGGTCGACAGCACGATCGACCTTACCGTCGAGAGCGTCAGCCATGCGTCCCAGCTGGTCAACGCCCTGCTCCTCGGCCAGGCCGCCACGATCAAGGGCGGCGCCGAAACGCTGTGGCAGTACGTCACCCAGCACGAGGACGGCACGCACACCCTCTCCGTCCCCGTACGGGAGGAAGTGGTCGTCGCCCGCTCCGAACTCTCCCCGGAGCAGCTCAAGCAGGTCGAAGAGCAGACCGGGAACCAGGCCGCACACCAGGGCCTGCACACGGAGACGCCGTCCCCGCAGCAGACACCTACGGACACGCAGACGCAGACGCTGCCCCCGCAGCAGACTCCGAAGCCGATCGGCAAGGACGAGTTCCGCAACCACGGCGTGCTGGTGGACATGAACGAGTCGTCCTCGCGGAAGCTCTTCGACGGACTGATGAAGGAACTGAGCGAGCACGACGGCGCCCCGAAGAAGTTCGCGGAGAAGGGGCAGGCCGGCCGCGAGCAGCTCCGCCAGCTCCTCAACTCCCGCGAGCTGGCCTGGCATCTGCACCGCTCGGGCCTCGGCAAGGCCACCGAGGACGACAGCACCTTCGGCGCGCGGCTGACCACCGAGGCCGGTGTCGCGACGCTCACCTATGGAAAGCTGCGGCTCACCTTCACCCAGCTCGCATTCGGCTCGCCGGAGGGCTGGGTCAAGGGCACCTCCGAGCGCTCCGACTACCAGTACCAGTACCACACCCAGTCCCACGCGGTCGGCAAGGACCGCAGCGTCGGCGGCAGCGCCACCGCCAACTTCGCCGCGGCCACCGGCAAGATGACGCAGAACCTCGCGGGGAAGTTCAAGCAGGGCCGTACCGAGTCGCATGACAGCGGCGCGTTCACCTCGATGCCCACCGAGTCGATCGACCGCACCGTGCACTGGCTGCGCCACAGCCCCACGAAGCTCAAGGTCGATGTGCATGTGGCCGCGGACAGCTCCGTCGACCACTTCGACCTCGGCAACGTCACCCGCAACGACGTCTACCAGGGCAGCTTCGCACTCGACGACATGCTGCAACTGCGGTACTCGCCGGAGGCGGTGGTCCGCGAGGTGGGCGGCGTCACCGAGGCTGCGGTCAAGGTCGACTCGGGCTGGTACCTCGCCCCGCACCACGCCGGGGACGAGCAGCAGACCGCCACCATGCTCGACGCGCTGCGCACCGCCCAGGAGTCGGACCTCACCGAGGGCCGCACCACCTGGCATGTCACCTCGGGCGGCGACGGCACCGTCCTCGTCCGCGACCAGCGCCTGAGCGAAGCGGACTTCCTCGACCGGTACGTCCGCCCGCAGCTCACCCCCGAGCAGAACGCGGACCTGCACCGCCTGATGCACTGGGACGGGCCGGACGCCCCCGGCGCCACCCGCCGGCTCGCCATCGACACCTCCACCCGGCCGACGCCCGATGAGTCGCACCACCACCGGAACGAGAACCAGGACGACGGCGGGAACGAGCCCCCGCACGACAACCAGGACAACAACCCGAACGAGAACCCGAACGAGAACCGGGACCACACCCACACCGAGCCCCCGCACGACAACCGCGACAACCACCCTACCGAGCCCCCGCACGAAACCCCGGAAGACAACCCGGAAGACAACCCGGACCCCGCCCCCTCCCAGCCGCTCCCCCTCGTCCACCAGCCCCAGGTCCCCCAAGGCTTCGGCGACGGCGGGCACCACCCGCTCGGGCAGTTCGGGTCCGTCGTGCGGATCGGGGACATCCCCATCGGCGTCCCCGGGCCGCGTCCCGCCTCGCTCACCGCGCTGGTGCGGTCCGCCGTCGACCAGACCGGGACGACGCTGGCGCCCGGCCACAAGAACGCCCTGGTCAACAAGGTGGCCGCCGAGGTGTGGCAGAAGGTCTCCGGACCCGAAGGCCCCCTCCTCGTACGGCAGTTGCTGTCGAAGGACGGGCTCACGCTCGATCTGCACGACGACCGGCAGTCGAAGTACCGGCTGAAGGTCCGGCTCGACGGGCTGTCCCGGAACGGAGCGACCCATCTGCCCGATCACCAGGCCACCCGGAAGCTGCCGTTCGGCGCGAAGATCCGGGGGCACCGCGAGGCGACCCTCAACCGGCAGTACGGCGGCACCCACACCACCTCCAACGCGCGCTCGCTGACCAGCACCACATCGTTCAAGCCGGCCGCCGAGCACGCGGTGCTGAGCCTCGCCTTCAACCTCGGCGGCTCGTCCAGCGCCTCCGCCGGGCAGAGCTTCCTCCACAACTCCTACGACCGCCCGGAGTTCGTGTTCAGCGGCGACCAGGAACACTTCGCCTTCCCGCACGCCACCCTGAAGGCGGAGCTGCACGGCGTCCCCAAGGCCGTGCAGCACCAGGCACCGGTCCACCGGCCGGTGCCGGTCGAGGTGGCCTTCCCGCACGAGCTGACCGGCCACGAGGCCAACCACACCAGCCACGACTGGGAAGTCACCCCGCGCACCCCGGACGAGCGCCGCCGCGTCGCCCGCGCGCTCCAGGACACATTCTTCCTGGTCCGGGAGAGCAGCGGACAGGAACAGCTCGCGTCGCTGCTGGCCGGCCCGTACCCGCACATGGGCCCGGGATCGCGGGCGCGCGAGTTCCTGCACCACTGGTTCGGCGAGATGGGCACCGTCGCCCATTTCTCCCGGATGCTCAGCACCACCCGGCTGCCGTCCGTCCACAGCGACGGGCACCACTACGTCTCGGACGTCCGGGCGGAGATCCTGTCCGTCAAGCGGACCGGCGACGCGTTCGACGCCGGGCTGGCGAACAACGTCCGTGCGTGGGACTCGCTGTTCCACACCACGTCCCAGGGCGGTGGCAAGAGCTTCGGCGTGGATCTCACCGTCGGGCCGAAGCTCTCCGACAACGACCCGTCGCTGTCGTTCCCGTTCTCCTTCGCGCTGAGCAGCAACAACTCCTCGTCACTGACCGAGGGCAACACCGGCGGCATGCTGGACACCGTCCGCTTCAACGGGAAGAGCGTCCCGTACGAGGTGCACCTCACGATGGAGGCGACGCTCACCGAGGCGGGCGCGCCGGCGATGCCGCCGCACTCCGTGCCGGTGCGGCTGGTCGTGCACGTCCCGGAGCATCTGACGGACCACTTCGAGTACCGGCTGGCGCACGCCATGGGCCGGCCGGCGCACCCGCCCCTGGAACTGACGACGCCGCCGCCGAGCCCGCCGAAGTTCGGGATGTACGAGGGGTTCGGGGTCTCCGGACTGTCGCACCTCGTGGACCACTTCCGGAAACAGGCCGTCGTGGCGGAGCGGAACGTCGACTTCTCCCATCTGACGCCCGAGCACCGCACCCGCCACCTCGACCAGCTCAACCGCTTCCTGGAGATCCGGTTCCATGTGAACGAGCTGTCCCGCAAGACCAAGGAGGTGTTCGGCGACGGGCTGCATCTGACGTTCCTCGGGCCGCGCGGCGACAACGGCACCCAGCTGCTGCTCCACTTCGAGGTGCGGGGCGAACACCGCCAGGACGGCGGCACCGACGGCCCGTGGCGGCTGCCGGTCGACGACGCCACTGTCCAGAGCTGGCCCACCCACTGGAACTGGCTGTCCACGACCGACTCCGTCGGCAACGGCCAGTCCCTCTCGCTCGGCTTCTCGATGTCCGCGGGCGGCGGCGGGATGACCTTCACACCGCCCGGGCTGAACTTCGGGCGCTCCCGTGACGTCTCGCTGACCAACGGCATCACGACGTACGCGTTCTCCCACCACGGGACGAACGCCTCCGGCACGATGTGGCACGACCACTACCCGGCGCGCTACCACGTGTCGGTGCACGCCGAGAAGATCACCGGCACGGCGTCCGAGACGTCCACGCCACACGTCACCCACCCGACCGGCGCGGTGCAGTACCTGGTGCCGAAGTCGCTCTCCGACCTGTCGGTCGTCCAGCACTCCGACGGTGCGGCCGGCGACGGTCCGCCGCCGGTCGCGCAGCGGGCGCCGAAGCCGACCTGGAACGGCAAGTCGATGACCTTCTCCGACCTCGTGCTGCCCGACGGCTTCAGGCAGGAGCGGCTGGAGTCGGGCGACCGGATCGACCACGTCCGGCACGCCCGTGCGCTGCGGGAGGCCGCGGCGGAGCTGCTGGCCGAGCTGCACGTACCGCCGTATGTCGCCTCGTACCTCCAGCACATGATCACCACCGACCAGCTCAAGGGCGCGCTGAGCAGTGATGCGAAGGCGCTGCCGGGCCGGTTCGTGGTGGGGCAGCAGTTCGCGGACGCCCATGTGTATCTGATGGCGGAGGCGATCACCGGCAACAAGCGGCCGCTCAGCGCGGAGACGCAGGAGCTGTCGTCGTTCAGCCTCACCGAGTACATGCTCCGGCACACCCAGAAGGCGCAGATCTCCGGCGGGAACGCCTGGACATCGGGCGGGAGCATGGAGTACGCGGGGAAACAGGGCGACAACGGTGGCAGCGGATCGGTCGGCTACTCGGAGACGTGGAGCCGTTCCAAGGCCCGCACCACCATCGAGATCGACGACACCCACCCCGGCGAGTTCTTCTCGGTCGACGTCCCGCACGAGCACCACGCCATGGACGTCGTCTGGCGGCTGAACATCGCCGTCACCAAGAACAACATGCTGGGCACCTGGAAGGCGGACGGGCTCAGCACCACCCTGCACGTGCCGGGCGGCGCGACGTTCCAGCGCCCGGTGCTGGCCGAACGGACGGCGGAGGACGCCGAGGTGCCGCCGACGCTGGAACAGCTGCCGATCCTGTCGATGACCACCGGGCTCACGCCGGTGCCCGGCGCCCCCCACACCACCGCCAACGGCCCGCACGAGCAGAACGAGCCGCCGCGGGAGAACCACGAGGAGCAGCGGCAGGAGACCCACGGCGACGGCCCCCGCGACCGGACGCAGGTGCCGAACGAGCAGCCGCCCGTGCCGGACCGGACGCTCTCGCAACAGGTGCTCGGTCAGCTCGTCACGCTGCTGTCGCGGGCGGCGCCGCAGGTCCTCGGCCCGCTGAACACCCTCAACGCACCGGCCGGGGCCATGAAGTCCATGGCCGACAGCATTCTCGACGGCGCCTCGCTGCGCGGCCTGTCCAGCCTGCTGCGGGACACCGGACTGACCCTGCGGCTGCGCACCGACGGCGTCGGCCACCACACCTACGTCGACGTCCACCTCCGGATGGACCGGAACGCGACGGCGGCCCGCTTCACCGGGAAGTCGGCGCACGGCGTCCTCTCCCGCTACATCCAGTCCAACACCCGTGTCGAGGACCAGTTCAGCGCCTCCACGAAGCACAGCAAGGGCGTCACGCTCGGCGCCGGAGGCAGCGGCGCCGGGGGCGGCGCCTCGCTGTCGGGGTCCTGGACCCGCTCCACCGGGAACGGCGTCGCGAACAACAGCAGCGTCATGGTCCGCCGGCACGACGCGTACACGACCAACGCGGAGGACCTGTTCGTCTACGAGACCGACGCGACGCTGACGCTGACGGTGGAGAGCTCCTCGCACGCCTCGCAGCTGGTCGACGCCTTGCTGCTCGGCAAGGCCCACCTTGTCGAGGCGGGCATCGACAAGGCCGCCACCTGGTTCTCGCCCGACCGGAACGCCCCGCACGAAATCACCGTCCCGGTCCGGGAGGAGGTCCTCGTCCCCCGGTCCGAACTGCCGGTCCCCGTGACCGGCACGCCCACCCCGCTGGCCCCCATCACGTCCCAGGAGTTCCTGAACCACGACGTGCTGGTGGACATGGACGAGCGGGCCGGGCACACGCTGTTCACCGATCTGATGACGCAGCTGGCCAGGCACCCCGGAGCCCCCAAGGTCTTCGCCGATCCCCGGCACGGCGGCCATGTGCAGCTCAAGCAGCTGATCGGCGCCCGGGAGCTGGCCCGCCACATGGTGCGCACCGGCCTGGGCACCCCGACGACGCGGACCGCGACGTTCCCGGTGCGCATCACCGCGGAGGGCGGGGTCGCCACGCACACCCACGCCCAGGTCACCGTCGGTTTCGTCCCCGGCAACCTGGGCCTGTCGCAGGGCTGGCACCAGGGCACCGGCGAGCGGGCCGACTACGACCTGCAGAACGACATCGACGCGCACACCGACAACCTCGGCACGAAGCTGGGCGGCTCCACCGCCGGCAGCTTCGCGGGCGCCAAGCAGGGGTTCTCCGCGTCCTCGTCGGTGACGCAGACGCTGGAGCACGACTCCGGCGGCCAGGTCGCGCTGCAGAAGAACTCCGTCGACCGCACCGTGCACTGGCAGCGGCACACGCCGACCTCCGTGGACGTGGTGGTGAAGGTGGCCACGTACAGCACGTTCGACGCGTTCGGGCTGCCGAAGATCTCCGACAGGAACGTCTTCGAGGAGACCTTCACCCTGCACGACGCGCTGCAACTGCGGTTCGGCCCCGAGGCGGTGCTGCGCGGCATCGGCGGGGTGCAGCCAGGCGCGATCCGGGTGGACTCCGGCTGGTACCTGCCCGCACACCCTTACGGCGAAGCCGACGGCGCGCAGCAGAAGGCGATGTTGGACGCGCTGCTGACGGCCCAGAAGACGACGGCGGACGACGGCCGGCAGACCGTGCACCTGACGTCCGCGGGCGACGACGTCCTGGTGGGCGGCGAGCGGATGAGCCGCGAGCAGTTCCTCGATCGTTACGTGAAACCGCACCTCAGTCCCGAACAGGCGGTGAGACTTGATGAGTTGGTTCAGTGGGACGGCGGGGCGGGCGCACCGCTCCTGCTCCACCTCGACCTGCCGGGCTACGTCCTCGGCACCCACGGCCCGCGCCCGAAGACACCCGAGCCGGAGACCCCCGACCTGCTGGGCCTGCCCGAGGCGTCGGAGAGCCTCAAGTCCTGGGCCGCCGCGCTCCACACGGCACTGGACGCGGCGATGGAGCACTACTGACCGGCATCCGGGCCACCGCCGGGCGGAACGCCCCCTCCGCGTCCCGCGCGGCGGCGCCCCACACCCCCCAACACCCGACGAGTGAAGCGGAACTCATCATGACCGACGAGACGGCGAACTCCCGCAGCGCGAAAGAGACCGGCGCCGCCGGAGTCACCGGCGAAACGCCCGCGCCCGTGACCGACACGCCGCAGAAGAACGGTCCGGCCGGTACCGCCGACGCGCCCACCCCGGCCGCGTCCACGGACACCCCCACCACGTCACCGGGCACCCCGAAGACGCCGGCCGGCGGGACGACCCTGCGCCCCGAGCAGGAGCAGCCGGAGACGGCTGCGGAGGTGTCCGACGAGGCCCCGGCGGCCACCGGCGGAGCCGCCGGGGCGACCGTGCTGCGGCCCGGCGCGCCGCTGCCCGGCGCGGCGGACACGGAGGCCGGTGCGGAGACGGATGCCGCGCCCCGGCCGGACGGCGGGGACGGCTCCGGCGCCGAGGCGGCGGACGACGGCGCGGCCGCTGCGGAGGCCAAGGAACCCGCCGCGACCGAGGCGGCCCCCGCCCCGGCGGGCGCGTCCGCCGGTAAGAAGGCGTCCGCCGGGCGGCGCGGCCTCGGCCTCTTCCGCCGCGTCGACGCGGCGACGGGCGCGGCGGCCGGTGCGACGGGCGCGGACGCCAAGGCGGAGAGCGGCAGCCGGGTCTCCCCCGGTGTGGTGGCGGGCGCGGCGCTGGCCGGGGTGGTGCTCCTGGGCGCGCCGTTCGCGATCTCGGCGCTGAGCAAGGGCTTCGCCGCGTCGTCGGCGCGCGCCGCCGGTGATCTGACGCAGCCGCTGCCGGACATCGGCGGCGACGGCGGCAAGGGCTTCGTGCCCGTACCGGGCGGCGTTCGCGACGACGGCGGCGCGGCCCCCCGGAAGGACGGCCGCGCGCCCGCCGACACCGGGAACGGCCACGGCGACGGCAGCTCCGGCGGCTCCGGTTCCGGCTCCGGGCCGCACACCGACGGCGACGCCACCACCCGCACCGACCCGACCGCCGGCCGCGCCGACCACGCCGACCACGCCGACAAGGCGGGCGCGGGCGACAAGGGCTCCGGCTCCGAGACGCACACCCAGACGCTGGCGACCCATACCTTCACCGCGTTCGCCGGGCCGACCTGCGGGACCGGCTCCCACGCCTCGTACCACGAGATCGGCGCGTACGGCGACGGCATGAAGGGGTGGCTGACGCGGACCGGCGGATCGACGGCCGGGGGCTGCGGGGGCGGCTCGCGGGCGATACCGATGTCCGGTGACGCGGATTCGCCGGACTCGGATGTGACCGCGTATTGGCAGTTCAATTCCGGGATGAAGTCGGCAAGTTGCCGCATCTCGGTCTACATACCCCAAGGGAAGAGCCCGGTGGAGGTGGGCGGGGCTCCCGCGCGATACTCGGTGCACAAGGGCACCAAGTGGTACGGCGGGGACCTCGCCGGGTTCCACATCGACCAGCCTCGCAACAAGGGAAGCTGGGTGCTCGGCACCACGGTCCATGTGGAGGGCGGCCGGTTCACCCTCCGGGTGACCAATGCCGGGCAGGACTGGGAGGGCGACACCTCGACGCGGGCGCACGTCGCCGTCGCCCAGGTGAAGGCCGAATGCCGCGCAGAGTGAGCACGTTCGGGTCCGGCGCCGTCACGGCGCCGGGCCCTGGAGGGAGTTAGCGGGGATGAGCCGTCAGGTGCTGGCCGTGGGGCCAGACGGGTCCGGGGAGTTCGCGACGATCGCGGAGGCGGTGCAGGCGGCGCCGAGCGGTGCGCTGATCACCGTGGCCCCGGGCCGGTACGCCGAGGCGCTGGTGTTCACCGGCATCGTGACCGTGATCGCCGCGGAGGGCCTCGGCACGGTGCGGATCACGCCGCGTACCGGCTCCGCGGTCACGGTGGCCGCCGAGGCGGTGAAACTCACCGGTCTCGTGGTGCACGGCAGCGACCCCGAGCGCCCGGCCGTGGACGTCGCCGACGGCCAGCTGGAGCTGGACGGCTGCGAGGTCGGCGGCGCGGCCTGGGCCACCGTCCTCGCCCGCGACACCGGCACCCTCGCCATGCGCGACTGCGAGGTGACCAACCCCAAGGGCGCCGGGATCGTCGTCACCAGCGAGGCGGAGAGCGTCATCGAGGACTGCCGGCTGGCCGACCTCGGCGCGTCCGGCATCGTCATCGGCGGGCACGGCGACCCGCTGGTGCGCCGCTGCACGGTCCGTGACGCGCGCGGCAACGGCCTGTACGTCAGCGGCCACGGCCAGGGCACCGTCGAGGACTGCGACTTCTCCGGGACGGCGCAGCCCGGCGTCGCGCTGGAGGACGACAGCTCGACCCGGCTGCTGCGCTGCCGCATCCACCGCACGAAGGCCGTCGGCCTGCATCTGGCCAGCCGCAATCAGGTGCTGGTCGAGGACTGCCACGTCGAGGAGACCGGAAAGGAGGGCGTGACGGTCGCCGAGCACGCCGACCCGCTGGTGCGGCGGCTGCGGGTGGCCCGTACCGCCGGGCAGGGCGTGCGGATGTACGACTCGGCGCGGGGGCGGTTCGAGGACTGCGCGGTCGAGGCGAGCGAGGGCACCGGCCTGTGGGTGGGCGGTGCGGCCCGGCCGGTCTTCGTGGACCTGCGGGTCGCGGACGCCAAGGGCACCGGCGTGGAGCTGACGCAGGACTGCGTGCCGGAGCTGGACCGGCTGACGGTGACGGAGCCGACGGGCATCGGGGTGCGGGTGGCCGAGGACGCCCGGCCGACGCTGCGCCGTACGGTGCTGACCGGCGGCGGCGCGCACGGCCTGGAGGTGTGCGACACCAGCCAGGGCCGGTTCGAGGACCTGGAGATCACCGGCACCCGGCGCAGCGGCGTCCAGATCGGCGGCGAGGCCCGCGCCCGGCTGAACATGCTGGTCGTACGGCAGAGCGGTGCGGCGGGGATAGCCGTGTCCGGCACGGCGTCGGTGCGGCTGCGGGACTGCGATGTGGCCGGTACCGGCGGCGACGGGCTGTCGGTCGGCTCCGGCGCCAATGTCGTGGCGACGCAGTCGCGGTTCCACGACGGGGAGCGCAACGGCATCCTGGTGGCGGCCGGGGGCTCGGGCACCTTCACCGGCTGCGAGGTCTTCGGCAACCGCGGCGACGGCGTCCTGACGCACACCGACGGGCAGTTCGCGCTGCGGTCCGTCTCCACCTGGGAGAACGGCGGCGCCGGGGTGCACCGCACGGTGGTGAGCGAGAACGCCCTGCTGGAGGAGGTGATGTCGCGCGGCAACGGCCTGGCCGACATCCACGGCGACGCGGCGGACGGCGCGGCGGCAGGTCCGGCGGCGGCGCGCGGCGAGGCGGCACGCGGCGGCACGGACGTACCGGCCGCGGGCAGCGCCGCCTGGGACGCGGCCACCGGCGCGACGGACAACGCCGCCGGTGCGGACGGCGGGCAGCGCCCCGCGGACGGCGCCGCGCCGGACGACGGCGGATCCGGCCGCACGGACACGAAGAAGGACACGAAGAAGAAGGCCCCCGCCTCGCCGCTGGAGGAGCTGGAGCAGCTGGTCGGGCTGGCCTCCGTCAAGCACGAGGTGACCACGCTGGTCAGCCTCAACCGCATGGCGCGGCGCCGTGAGGAGATGGGCATGACGGTGCCGCCGATGAGCCGTCATCTGGTCTTCGCCGGGCCGCCGGGCACCGGCAAGACGACCGTGGCCCGCCTCTACGGCACGATCCTCGCCGAGCTGGAGGTGCTGCGGTACGGGCATCTGGTGGAGGTGGCGCGCCAGGACCTGGTGGCGCAGGTCGTCGGCGGTACGGCGATCAAGACGACGGAGGCGTTCAACAGGGCGCTCGGCGGGGTGCTCTTCATCGATGAGGCGTACACCCTCACCTCTCAGTCCGGCTCCGGCGGCCCCGACTTCGGGCGGGAGGCGGTGGACACCCTCGTCAAGCTGATGGAGGACCACCGCGACGACGTCGTCGTCATCGCCGCCGGATACTCCTCGCAGATGCGCAGCTTCCTGTCGTCGAACCCGGGCATGGCCTCGCGGTTCAACCGCACCGTGGAGTTCCCCAACTACACGGTGGACGAGCTGGTGACCATCGTCGAGAGCATCTGCGAACGGCACGAGTACGCCCTCGCCCCGGCCGCCCGGGACGGGCTGGACACGCTGTTCCGGAAGATGACGCGGGACGAGACGTTCGGCAACGGGCGCGCCGCGCGCGGGGTGTTCGAGGAGATGGTGGACCGGCAGGCGTTCCGCCTGGCGAACGAGGTGAACGCCTCCCCCGCCGATATGGTCCGGCTGCTGCCGCAGGACCTCGGCGAGGTCGCCGGATCCGGTGTCGGTGCGGGCGCGGCGGGCGGCGACGAAGGTCAGCTGGAGTCACTGCTCGGCGAGTTGGAGCAGATGGTGGGGCTGGCGGAGGCCAAGCGGCAGGTCTCGGACCTGGTGCATCTGCTGGCCAACGCCCGGCAGCGGGAGGCGGCGGGGCTGCCGTCGCCGTCGCTCAGCCGCCATCTGGTCTTCGTCGGCCCGCCCGGCACCGGCAAGACCACCGTGGCGCGGCTCTACGCGAAGCTGCTCAAGGCGCTGGGCGTGCTCGCCGGTGGCCAGGTGGTGGAGGTGGCGCGCGCCGACCTGGTCGGCCGGTACGTCGGCCACACGGCGCAGATGACCACCGAGGCGTTCAACAAGGCGCGCGGCGGGGTGCTCTTCATCGACGAGGCGTACACCCTGACGCCGTCCGAGCGGGGCGGCAGCGACTTCGGCCAGGAGGCGGTGGACACCCTCGTCAAGCTGATGGAGGACCACCGCGACGACGTCGTCGTCATCGCCGCCGGATACGAGGACGAGATGGGTGCGTTCCTCGCCTCCAACCCCGGTCTCACCTCCCGTTTCTCGCAGCGGGTGGAGTTCGGCAACTACGACGCCGACGAGCTGGTGATCATCGTGGACCGGCAGGCCGGGGCGGGCGGCTACACCTGCGCCCCGGAGCTGGAGACGCTGCTGCGTACGCACTTCGCGTCGGTGCCGAGGGACCGCAACTTCGGCAACGCCCGCTACGCCCGCAAGGTCTTCGAATCCCTCGTCACCCGCCAGGCGGGCCGCCTCAGCCGCCGGACGTCCCCGAGCCGCGAGGAACTGCTGCAACTGGTGCCGGAGGACTTTCAGGAGACGTCGTTGACGTGACCCAGGGGGCGGACCGCGGTCGCCCGCCCCCGGCTCGCCCCGGGGCCGTGGGCGCACACCGCGCCGGTCGCCCGGCGGTGCGTACCGCGCGCACCACCGCGACGACCGGCGCGGCCCGCAGGCTCAGGCGTGCTGCGGCATCTCGTTCTTGAGAGCGGACCGGATCTGCTCACGCAGTTCGGGGCCCGCCGCGTGCCCGTGGACGGATACGGCGTGTTCACTGGCGGCGCGCACCACTTCCTCCTCCTCGCCGGAGATGGTGAGCGTGCACCGCGATTCGCTGGGGTAGTCCCGGCAGTCGATCACCTTGCGCATGACGTACCTCCTCACACCTCCAGTCTCCGCCCACCCGCCCGTCGGCCGCCTGCGCGCGGCCGGGCGGCCCGACGACGCCGGGCCCCGCCGCCCGGCTGCCCGGCCGCCCGCTCCGCTCAGTCCGGGTTCTCCTCCCGGCTGCGGCGCCGATGGTCGACCACGCCCCAGCCGATCGCACCGGCCAGCAGGGCGCCGCCCAGCGCCGTGGTGCCCAGGCCGGTGCCCGCGGCGCCGCCGAGACCGGTGTCGGAGCCACCCTTGGGCAGGAGGCCGTGGTCGGCGGCGACCACCGTCAGGGTGCCGGTCAGCGTGGCCTCCCCATGCCCGCGGTCGTCGCCGCCGGTCGTCGGCACGGCGCCGCCCGGCCGTACGGCGGCCACCGCCCGGGCCGTGCCCGCACCCGCCGTGCCGGCGCTCGCCGCCCGACCGTCCACCGGGCCCGCGGCGGGCCGCCCGGCTCCGGCCGCGCCCCCGGGGTCCGCCGGTGCGCCCGCCGCACCGTCGCCGGGCAGCAGCGCCTCACCGGACGCGGCCGATCCGCCGTCGCCGGGCGTGCGGAGGGTGCCGTCGCCGGGTGCCAGGGGCACGCCGTCCCCGGCCCCGGGCGCGCCGTCCCCGGCCCCGGGCAGGCCGTCGCCGGGCGGCGTCCCGCTGCCGGGGAACGTCCCGTCCGGCAGGTCCCCGCCGGGCAGGCCCCCGTCCGTCGTCGGGGCACCCGGGTCCGCCGCGCCCGGATCGCTCTGGGGCACCAGCCCGCCATCGCCCTGCCGCGCCCCGGGCCGGTGGCCGCTCCCGCCGTCATGGCCGGAGCCCGCGCCGCCGTGGCCGCCGTGGCCGCCGTCCTGGCCGCCCTGGCCGCAGACGACGGTCACCTTGTACGAGCCGGGCTCGGCGGACTCGGGGACCCGCCCGGTGCCGCCCACCTGGTTGCGGAGCGGGGACAGCTTCATCGTCGGTATGCCCGCGCCGTCGAACGTCGCCTCGCCGCTCCCCCCGGGGCAGTTGCCGCCGTCGAAGACCGAGAACTCCTCCCCGGGGGCGACCGGATCGGGCTGGACGACCGCCCGGTGCGCGTCGCCCGCGGCGAGGACCGGCCCGGCGCCGGTCAGGGCCAGCGAGGCCGCGAGGGCGCCGGTGGCCGGTGCGTGTCGGAGGACATGCCGTATGAACATGCACCGAGCAGACCCCGGCCGCCCGCCGGGCGCACCTCGGTCCGGGCCCGACGGCCGCGCAACGGGCCCCGACCGCCGCCATCCGCGCAGGTCACCGGCGGCGCTGCGCCGACCGGGTAGCGGCTGGGCCGGACGGGGTCCGGCGGTCAGCGGCCGGGCGTTTCCGGACCGGCCAGCGGCCGCGTCATCCACTCCCCCGGCACCGGCAGCGGCCGGAACCCGGCCTTCTCGTACACCCCGTGCGCGTCCCGGGTGGCGAGCACGATCCGCGGCAGCCCGCGCGCCGCGAGGTCGGCGGCGACCGCCTCGACGAGGGCGGTGCCCAGGCCCCGGCCGCGGTCGGCGGGATCCACGTAGACATCGCAGAGCCAGGCGAAGGTGGCGCGGTCGGTGACCACCCGCGCGTACGCCGCCTGACGGCCCGAATCGGTGGCGAACAGGCCGAAGTTGAGCGAACCGGCCACCGCCCGCTCCTGCCGTTCCCGGGAGCGGCCGGGCGCCCAGTAAGTGTCCTCGGACAGCCAGCGGTGCACCCGCTCACCGTCCAGCCGCGCCGGGTCAGTGGACAGCTCGTAGCCCGCGGGCAGATGCGCGTTCATGGCCGGAGAGTCGCAGACCGGCGGGGCGCACGTCGAGCCCTTTGTCCTACGGCCCGACCTCCTGCCAGGCGGCGGCCAGGCGCCGTCCGCACCCGCAGCGCAGCAGGAGCTGAGGACGGGGGAAGGAGAGGGCGGAGGCGGGCGCGCGGACGGGCTGAGGCGCCGCGGCGGAGCGGCCAGGAGCCGGCGGGGCGGGGCACCGCGGCGCTCGGGCCCGGGCCACTCCGAGCCCGAACGCCCCGCCCGCTCCCCTCCTCCTTCGCCTCGCGCCGGATGCGCCCGCCACCCCCCGACGTAAACTGGCCGCAGCGGCATGTACCGCCGTCCGGGCCGCCCCGGCCCGTAATCCGTTGGCCAGGCCGCCCGGCCGAGTGGCGGCCGTACGGCCTTCCAGGCGGGAGGACCCCTGATGCATGCGACCACGGGCGACCGACTGCTGGTGCACGGCAGGACCGTCGGACAGCACGACCACATCGTCGAGATCATCGAAGTGCTGGGTGACCACGGCGATCCGCCCTACCGCGTCCGCGACGACTCGGGTCATGAGGCGATCCTGTCGCCCGGCCCCGACGCGGTCGTCCGCCACGCGAAATCGAGCGAGCACACCCGCTGAGGGCGGTGGGGGGGGCGGCGCGCGCCCCCCCCCCCCCCCCCCCCCCCCCCCCCCCCCCCCCCCCCCCCCCCCCCCCCCCCACAACAGCAACCAGCGCCCCCCGCC
>NZ_JBHYGX010000019.1:43533-60191 GCF_042739975.1 Streptomyces sp. NPDC059080 | reverse complement strand
GAAGGGATGGCACGTGGGCTCGGCGTTGTGTATCTCCGCGCGGGCGGCGGGCGCGCGGCGTCACGGACCCGCCGGGCGGCCCCTACCGGTAGTGATCCGCCACCACGCGCGCCATCGCCCCCGAGGGATCGGTGGCCACCTCCTTCGCCGAGAAGAAGACATGGCCGCCCACCTGCGGATACCGGTGCGCGAAGGTGAGATGGCGGGAGAGTTCGGCCGGGTCCTGCCAGGGGGCGGGCTGCGCCGGATCGCCCGCCTTGTACAGGGCCTCGCCGAGGTAGAGGTGCACGCCGGTGCCCGCCGTCGTCCGCGCCCACCACGGCACGATCCGCGCATAGTCCGCCGCCTCGAAGCCGAGGTGCCAGTACGCCTGCGGGGCGACGTAATCGAGCAGCCCCAGCCACACCCAGCGCCGTGTGTCGGCGTACAGGTCGTCGTAGGTCTGCACCCCGGCGCGGGTGTCCGAGCCCGCCGGATCGGTGGCGCGGTTGCGCCAGACGGCGAAGGGGCTGACCCCGAACCGCACCCGCCGCCCGGTCGCCCCGCGCACCGCCGCGACCCGCGCCGCCGTCTCCCGCACCAGCAGCTCGGTGTTGTGGCGCCGCCAGGCCGCCCGGTCCGGGGAGGCGGCGCCGTACGCCGCGTACGAGGCGTCGTCGCCGAACGCCTCGCCCGCGACCGGATACGGATAGAAGTAGTCGTCGAAGTGGAGACCGTCGACGGGGTAGCGGCGCACCGCGTCCAGGAACGCGTCCTGGACGAAGCGCCGTACCTCCGGCAAGCCCGGGTCGTAGAAGAGTTTCCCGCCGTACCGCACCGCCCAGTGGGGGTGGCGGCGCGCCGGATGGGACGGGTCCAGGCGCCTGGGTTCGTCGTGCAGGGCGACGCGGTACGGGTTGCACCAGGCGTGCAGCTCCAGGCCACGGCGGTGTGCCTCATGGACCGCGCAGCCGAGCGGGTCCCAGCCGGGGTCGCGGCCCTGCCGCCCGGTGAGGTACGCCGACCACGGTTCGTACGGTGACGGCCACAGCGCGTCGGCGGTGGGCCGCACCTGGAAGAAGACCGCGTTGAGGCGGCGGGCGACGGCGGCGTCGAGCAGGGTGAGGAGTTCGCGGCGCGCCTCGGCGGGCGACAGGCCCGGACGGGACGGCCAGTCACGGTTGGCGACCGTCGCCAGCCACATCCCGCGCAGTGCGGGGCGCGGGCGTCCCCGGCCGGCGGCAGGTTCGGGTGAGGGGCGCCCGTGCGGGTCCGCGGCGGCGGCCGTCGGCCCGGCGGTCTGCCACGCGGCGGCCCCGAGCGCCGCCACGGCGAAGCTCCGGCGTGTGATCCACCTCATCAAATACCCCCAACTTGTCCGCTTTTGATCTGATTCTTGGAGGTCAGAATGCCCGCCCCGACGCCCGGAGTCCCGCACCTGTACGAGTAACGTCGGGGGCCGAGGCGGGTCCGGCACCCCTACGGAGCCCCGCCGGTCCCGTAGATCAGCGAAAGGCACGAGGTGACGGACACTTTCACCGACATCGCACGCGTCGGCGTCGTCGGCTGCGGTCAGATGGGCGCCGGCATCGCCGAGGTGTGCGCACGCTCCGGGCTGGAGGTCATGGTCGCGGAGACCACCGGCGAAGCCCTGGAGCTGGGGCGCACCCGTGTGACCAACTCGCTCGGCAAGGCCGCCGACCGCGGCAAGATCACGCCCGCCGAACGGGACGCCGCGCTCGGCCACCTGAGCTTCACCACCGACCTCGGTGAGTTCGCCGACCGTGACCTCGTCATCGAGGCGGTCGTGGAGAACGAGCAGGTCAAGACGGAGATCTTCCAGGTCCTCGACCAGGTCGTGACCCGCCCGGACGCGATCCTGGCGTCCAACACCTCCTCGATCCCGCTGGTGAAGCTGGCCGTCGCCACCTCCCGACCCGACCAGGTCATCGGGATCCACTTCTTCAACCCGGCGCCGGTGCAGCAGCTCGTCGAGCTGATCCCCGCACTGACCACCGGCGACGAGACCATCGCGCGCGCCGAGGTGCTGGTCCAGAACGTGCTGGGCAAGCACGCCATCCGCGCCCAGGACCGCTCGGGCTTCGTGGTGAACGCCCTGCTCATCCCGTACCTCCTCTCCGCGATCCGGATGTTCGAGTCGGGCATGGCCAGCCGCGAGGACATCGACAACGGCATGGAGCTGGGCTGCGCCCACCCGATGGGCCCGCTCAAGCTCTCCGACCTGATCGGCCTGGACACCGTCGCCTCGGTCGCCGCGTCGATGTACGAGGAGTACAAGGAGCCCCTCTACGCCGCTCCCCCGCTCCTCGCCCGCATGGTCGACGCGGGGCGGTTGGGGCGCAAGAGCGGGTCGGGGTTCTACACGTACCAGTGAGTGCGACCGCGTCGCCAACTGGCGCTGCTCCAGTGGCAGTTCACTTGGAGCAGCGCCGATTGCGACACTGCACTCGCGCGACTCGCACTGCTCCGCCGGCTCCTCACCCACGCAGCCGCCCCCATCCAGGGTGGCCCGCACGGGGATGTAGCCCGGCGAGCATCGCCAACTGGCAGAGAACCACCTCTGAACTGGTGCTTTGCGTCTTTCAGAGCCGTCGGGGCCTTACCCGTTTACTCAGCGAAAAGTCCCTGGAAAGTCCCTGAGGCAGGACTGAAAGTCCCTGAAAAATCCCTGGGAAGTCTCTGGTCCGGAGTGGCTTGACGTGCATTTTCGAGCCCTGGATCGGCGGCACGCACCACGTACAGTGGCAGCGGCTCGCCCCGCCCCTGGGCGTGGAAGTTCTCGTGGGCGTGGAAGTTCTCGCGGATGCCTCGCGTAAATGCTCGGCGGCGAGCACGGCGAACCACCGCTCCACTTGACCAGGTGCGTCCGATGAGTCGCACGAACGCGATCACGCTCCCACCGGGCAGCACCCACGCTCACACCGCAACCGTCAGCCCTCCCTACACCGACTGCGCTCCTGATCACCGATGCTCCGGCGAGCGCCCCGCTACCGGGGAAGAGCTACCTGGTCCGAGCCGGCGTGGACAGGGCGCCTCGGTACGCCCGCCTTGGAGAATGACGAGCCAGGCGGTGCCGCAACGGAGCCGTGCCCCGGAGGACACGGTGACTTCGACGTGCGGATGAACCAGCCGGACTTCGTGAAGCCGCAACGGAGCCGTGCCCCAGAGGACACGGTGACGGTGTCACGGCGTCATGCCGCCACCACGAACGAAACGCCGCAACGGAGCCGTGCCCCAGAGGACACGGTGACCTTCGAGCGCGCGTGGGGGCCGGAGTGGCTGGGCGTCGCCGCAACGGAGCCGTGCCCCAGAGGACACGGTGACCCTCGCCACCCTCCAGGACGGCACCGACAGCCGCTGGCCGCAACGGAGCCGTGCCCCAGAGGACACGGTGACCCTCGGGCACACCGCCCATCAGGTCACCAATGCGGTGCCGCAACGGAGCCGTGCCCCAGAGGACACGGTGACGTAGGTCTTCCGCGCCTCCGACAGCGTGTCCTTCGCCGCCGCAACGGAGCCGTGCCCCAGAGGACACGGTGACCCGAACCGCCCTCGCCCGGAGCGCGGCGGGGTTTCAAGCCGCAACGGAGCCGTGCCCCAGAGGACACGGTGACAGCTCGCCCATCCTAGTAGGGCTGACCAGCACATTCGTGGCCTCCTGCGAGCGGTGACACAGGGTACTCAAAACCGATCACCGTACTGGCCTCTGATCGCCCCTTCCAGCTCTCTGACCTGCACGCGAGCGCTCTCTGGGACTCAAGGCGCCACTGGACCGCTCGCGATGCGTCGCCGGGCGATCGTTGCCGATTCCGATCTTCCGTCACCGGTTGTCAGTGGTTGGTGGCAGGCTGCTGTTACGCAGGCGGAGAAGCGATCGGAGAGCTATGGGAACGGGTAAGGGCTTCGGGGACTTCGTGCGGTGCGCTTTCGGGAAACGGGACACGGAACCGTATGCGTACCAGCGTGCGCTGGCCGAGCGCCGGGGACCGCTCCCGCAGCTGCTGCGTGCACCGACGGGTGCGGGGAAGACCGTGGCTGCGGTACTGCCGTGGCTGTGGCGGCTGATGGAGAACAGAGCCACTGCTGACAGCACCCCGCACCGTCTGGTGTATGTGCTGCCCATGCGCACCCTGGTGAGCCAGGTCAAGGACGAGGTCGGCAAGTGGCTGAAGAACCTTGCCGAAGCCGATTCCCGTTACGGCGACGTCGAGTTGCAGGTGTTCATGGGCGGCGCGGAGCGTGACGATGACGCGTGGCAGCTCCGGCCGGAGGCGCCGGCGATTCTGATCGGCACGCAGGACATGATCTTGTCGCGGGCACTGATGCGCGGTTATGCGGAGTCGCGGGCGCGCTGGCCGGTGTCGTTCGGGTTGCTGCATTTCGGGACTCAGTGGGTCTTCGATGAGACACAGCTCATGGGCCCGGCTTTGGGTACCTCAGCCCAGTTGCAGGGCCTTCGGGAGGTGTTCGGGACGGCGTCGCCGACGGCCAGTATGTGGATGTCGGCGACGCTCGACGAGAGCGAGCTGCGCACGTCCGACCACCGGGGTGCGCTGGATGAGTTGAATGCGCTGTCGTTTCCTGCTGGTGAGGCATTGGGGCAGCGACTGCGCGGTACGCGCCTGATCGAGCGTGTACCTCAGCTTCCGGACGAGGCGAAGGGGTACGCGCAGGGGCTTGCGTCGGTGCTGTCCGAAGCGCATGAGCCGGGGACGCGGACACTTGCGGTGTTGAACACCGTGGAGCGAGCGACGCAGGTGTACGAGGCGTTGCGGAAGTCGCCCCCGGAGGCGGAGTTGGTGCTGCTTCACTCGCGGTTCCGGCCTGTGGAGCGGGAGGAGATTCTGCGGCGGGTGCTGTGCGATCCCTCGGAGGGGCCGGGGTTGATCGTGGTCGCGACACAGGTGCTGGAGGCGGGGGTTGATGTGACGTCGAGGACGCTGTTCACCGAGACCACGCCGTGGTCGTCGTTCGTGCAGCGGTGCGGCCGGTGCAATCGGGAGGGGGAAGTTGCTGGCGGTGGAAGGGTGTTGTGGCATCCGCCGCCTCGCCGAAAGGCTGGCCCTGGGCGCGAGCCGGAGCCCGTAGCCGCTCCGTACGAGGTGTCCGACCTGCTCGCGACGGAGGAGGAGTTGTCGGCGCTGGAGGGGCAGGCGCTCACTGCGCGAGAGCTGGGTGAGCGCCCTGTGGCGCAGGTCAGGCCGATCCATGCGCTGTTGCGTCGCCGGGACCTGGTACAGCTCTTCGATACGGCTCCGGATCTGACCGGTGCGGACCTGGACGTGGGCCCCTGGATCCGGGACGGGGACGACCGGACGGTTTTCGTCGCCTGGCGGGAGCTGAAGGCGGCGATGCCGGAGGCGGACATGGCGGCGCCGGTGCGGAGCGAGCTGTGTCCGGCTCCGGTCGGTGAGGTGCGGGGGTTGCTGACGAAGCAGCGGCGTGTCTGGGTGAAGCAGCGGATGGAGCGCGGCTGGCGTCGAGCGTATGGGGAGGACGTTGTCCCTGGTTCCGTGGTGGTCCTGGATGCCGGAGAGGGTGGCTACAGCTCCGTCCTCGGCTGGCGCCCCTCCAGTAAGGCTGCGGTTTCCGAGGTTCCCCGGGGAGCGGAAGGGCCCGGAGCCGGTGATCTGGGGTCTGATCGCAGATCCTTCACGGGCCAGCCGATGACGCTGGAGCGGCATCTTACGGATGTGGAGGAGGCGGTCGCCGAGTCGGTGCGACGGCTGTCGTCGCGGCTGAGCGCCGGCTTCTCCCCGGCCTTGCTGGACGCTACCCGGATCGCCAGCCGGTACCACGACCTGGGCAAGTGCCACGAGGAAATCCAGGAGAGGTTGCGCGCTGCCTGTACTTCGCCGGTTGAGGACGGTGTGCTGCTGGCCAAATCCGGTAACCCGTCGGCGACATCGCAAGGCAGGAAGTTCTTCCGGCACGAAGTGGTCTCGGCGCTGATGCTGCTGCATCCCAACAACCCGCTCCTGGAGAGCGTCGAGGAGCGCGACCTGATCGCGTACCTCGCCTGCGCGCACCACGGTAAGGCGCGTGTGACGGTACGGGCGGTCGGCGACGAAGGGTTCGCCAGTCCGCCGCGCCTGCTCGGGGTGGAGGAGGGCGATTCCACCCCGGAGTTCACGCTGCCGAGCGGTGAACGGGTGCCGGAACTGAAGCTCTCGCTGGACCTGTTCCGATTCGGGACGGGGCCGGATGGCCGGGAGGGCTGGACGCAGCGGGTGCTGCGGTTGCGGGACCGGGAAGACCTCGGCCCGTTCCGGCTCGCTTTTCTGGAGGCCCTGGTCCGTACGTCCGACTGGCGCGCCAGCCGCCTGGAGCCACCCTCGGACACCTCCGCAGCATCGGTCTCGGCATCGCACGAGGCGGGAAGCGCGGCATGAGCGGGACACACGAAATGAGGCCCATGAAGTCGCTGGTACTGCCGGGGCTGCGCGCGGCCACACTCGGCGGTTATCTCCAGGGGCTGGGCCTGTTGCGGGTCTTGTCCGAGCAGGTCGATGCGGAGATCACGCTGCACTGGTCATCGCTCGACGAAGCTGTGTTGACGACGCATATGGACCCCGAGGAGATCACGCGGTGGCTGGTGGAGGAGTTCGTACCCAGCCCGGTGATCACGCCGTGGAATGCCGGTTCAGGGTTCGCGGCCAACGGAAAGAGCAAGAGCGCCGAGAAGCTCCTGGACTCGGTGCGTGGTGCGTCGAACCCCCGGCTGGAGCTCCTTCGCGAGGTTGTGGGCATCGCGGACGAGGTGGTGGAGGAAGGCCGGCAGCGGGGCTGGGAAGGCAAGACGTTCTGGGATGATCGGTACAAGCGCGAAGTGATCCAGCTGTGCCGCCGTGTCTTCCCCGACGCCGCCCAGGGCTGGCTGGACGTCGCGGTCACGCTGACCGTGGACGACGTGGCGTACAACCCGCTGGTGGGCACCGGCGGGAACTTCGGCCGCCAGGATCTGTCGGCCACGTATCTGGCCCGTATGTTCGCGGTCATCGACGTCCGCCCCGAGGATGCCTCGGCCAAAGCCGCCGCAACCAAGGCGCGCAAGTCGTCGGACTGGGCGCGTGCGCTCCTGCTCGGCGACGAGGACGTGGCCTATGAACGGGATACGGTCGGCCAGTTCGACCCCGGCCGGGCCGGCGGGATCCTCACCAGCCCGATGGAGAAGAACGACGACAGCGGGTTCGTGAACCCCTGGGCGTTCCTGCTCACGTTGGAAGGCGCGATGCTGTTCGCGGCGGCCCCCACCCGGCGACTGGCCGCCGCAGGTGGCGGGGTGTCCTGGCCATTCTTCGTCTACTCCACCCCCGTCGGTTACAGCTCGGCAGCCGACGAGGACGGCAAGGGCGAGCAATGGGCGCCGCTGTGGCAACGCCCGGCACGGGCGGTGGATGTGGCTCAGCTCATCGGCGAGGGCCGCATCCAGTGGCGCGGCCGCACGGCCCGCACCGGCCTCGAATTCGCCCTCGGACTGGCTTCTCTCGGCCAGGACACCGGACTGAGCGCGTTCCGCCGCTATGTCATCGTCAACCGGCTCGGGCAGAACCCCCTGGCCGTCCCCGCCGGACGCGTCACCGGCTTCCGCCAGGTGGCCTCCCAGCATCTGCAACGACCGTACAAGTGGATCGAACGTATCCAGCGCGTCGAGAAGCTGCCGGCCGCAGTCCGCCAGGCCCTGCGGACCACCGAGCGAACGATGTACAAGGCCGCCACCGAGGACTCGCGCAGCCATGCCGGGCGGTCCGCCCTGGCTGACTTCGTCATCGCGTTCGGCGCTCTGCACCGGGCTGTGAGCCGCTCCGGGAAGCTCCGCGAGCAGATCCGCCCGTACGTCCCCGATCGACAGCCGGCGGACTGGCCGTCCCTGTTGCCTGACGAGGAGGCGATGTGGCTCGCTGCCGCTTTCGCCTCGCTCTGCGACCCCGACCAGGACCGGACCGTCTCACCACGCGCCCTGCTCACCCTGGTGCGATACAACGGCGGCCTGCCGTATTGGAGCGACCAGACACCCAGCGGCTACGAACTGTCCGGCCCCACCCTCACCAATGCGCTGGCATCTCTGCCGCGGCTTCGTGCGCAGCGCCTCCAACACTCCCGCACGCTGGCCATCCGCTCCGGGGACAACAGCTCCGACCACAGCCAACTCACCACGCGGATCCCCTACAGCAAGGGGCTGCGGCTGCCTCGCACACTCCTCCAGACCTTCCTGCATGCGGAGGGGACACGGCTCGACACACGAATCGCCGGCTATCTGGGCGGTCTGCTCGTCCTCGGCGTCCCCTACGTCAGCGAGGCGGCCCCGTCCACGACGGACCGTGGAGACGAGTCAGGCTTCTTTCCGCCCGCCCTCGCCGTGCTCCTGCCCGCTCACGCCGGGCGACGGCTCACCATCCCGGCCCCCGAGGCCCCGCCGGAGGACACGAAGAGCGCAGCATCCGCGCGGAGGCCGGTCGAGCTGGCGCCTCGCTGGGACTGGGCCTTCAAGCTGTCGGCAGGCAAGGTCCAGGACGTACTCCACGACGCCCTGCTCCGGCTACGGCTGGCCGGCTGCCCACCCGCCCTACGTCCCGCGGACGTCGAACAGGCCCTCCGCCCCGTACGCGACCGGCACGCCTACGGAAACCGGCTGGCTGCCGCCCTCCTTCTGCGTCCCCGAAAAGCGGACGTGACCCAGGCGCTGAAGATCGCCACCACGGCCTCCGGCATCCGTGTTGAGCCGGATTCCGCAAACACCGATCAACCGACCTCTGTCTCCGATTCCCAGACCGTCGAAGGAAGCCCCGCAGAATGATCGACATCCAGGCCCCGCGTCTCCGCTTCGAAGTCAAGCTCGCCCCCGCCCTCGGCTCCGGCTTCCAGCCCACCGGCTTCCCCGACATCGGAGCGGCGACCTTCGAGACATACGGCGCCGACGGCACGCTGCACGACAACCTCCTGGTGGAATCCCCTCAGTCCATGGCCAACCGGCTGGAGGCCAGCGTCTGGGACGCGGGCGCCCAGCAGCCGCACGAGTTGATCGCGGACCTGCCCTACGTACGCGTATGCCGCACCGATGCCCCCGAAGAATTCCTGACCTCCTCCCGGCTGGAGGCCCACCGCCTCGCCTCCGCCTTCATCCGCGACGCCCGCCTCGACGGCACCCCCATGCTGGACATCATCGGCGAGCGTCTCGGCCTGGCCAAAGACACCCCGCTCAACTATCCCCGCATGGCACGCACCGTCCTCCAGCTCGACCCGTTCTGCCTCATCCACGGCGTCTTCTTCGCTCACCGCAGCTGGCTGGGCCAGCCGAAGTTCCCCCGCGCCATCTCCGCGCTCATCGAGGCCCACGACGTTCAGCCCCTTCAGAGCGGAGGACGCAAGGCCGACTCGGTACGTCACCAGCTCGACAAGGACGGCGACGGTGGTGGCACCAGCGAGGGCTACGGCTCCGTCCCCTTCCACCGCACCGACTACACCGCCCGCGACATCACCGCATACTTCTCCCTGGACCTGGAACTCCTGCGCTCCTACGGCCTTGGCAACGAACTCACCGAGCTCCTGGCCGCCTTGGCCCTGTGGGAAGCCCGCCGCTTCCTCACCACGGGACTGCGCCTGCGCACCGGCTGCGACCTGATCATCACCCAGGACGCCGAACAACTCCCCCAGGAGAAGGCCCTCACCGGCCGGATCACGCAGCTCCTCACCGCCCAGCACGACGCCATCGGAGCCCGCGGGCCGCTCACCGTCCTGTGGGATGAGACGTGCACGAAGAGCAACGCGAAGAACAAGAAGTGACGCCTGTGCCTCTCACCATCGCCTTCACCTTCCCCTGGCGCCGCTACCACGCCACTCCCTGGGGCGCGAACCCCAACGACCAACAGGTCGAGCTCCCGCCCTCCCCCTGGCGCATCCTCCGCGCCCTGTACGCGGTGTGGAAGCAACGCGCTCCTCGCCTGGACGACGGCACCGAACTGTCCGAGGAGACCGTGCACAGGCTGCTCTCCCGCCTGGCCGGCCAGCCCCCGCGCTACGCCATCCCGCCCTATCGCCTCGCGCACACCCGCCACTACTACCCCGACACCCAGCACCGCCAAGGCGCCACCAGCACCGACGCGGCCCTGGACAACTTCGCCCAACTCGACGGCGATGCCACCGTCTACGCGACCTGGAACCTCGATCTTCCCGGCGAGGAGGAGAAAGCCCTGGAGCGCTTGCTGGCTTCCCTCCCGTACCTCGGCCGTGCCGACAGCATCTGCGACGCCCGCCTCGAACGCGTGGCCCCTGCCCCTGCCCCTGAGAAGCACCACCCGGTGACTCCGCTCCAGTTCGCGGACGATCTCGGGCCTGGCCAGGAGGTGGTCCAGCTTCTCGCCCCGACCGCCCCGCTGGACATGAACGCACTCCTCATGCGCCCCGTGGACGTACGCCGACGCCAGCTGTTCCCGCCCTCCTCCCAACTCCTCGACTACGCCATCCCGTCCGAAGCAGCACAGCGCAAACCCCGCCGACGAGCGGCCCCACCTGCTGACGACCCCACCACCGTGCTGCTCTCGGTCACCGGTACCCCCCAGCCGCGCATGCCCAGCACCGTGGCCGTCACCGACGCCCTTCGCATGGTTTGCCTCAAGCTGCTCGGCACGGGCCACCCCACCAGCCCCTTGGTCGGCAAACAGGCCGACGGCACCCGCCGCCAGGACAACCACCAGCACGCCCACTACCTCGCCCTCCCGGCCGAGGACGGCACCATCGCTCATCTCGCCATCTGGGCCCCATCCGGACTCGGCCGCCCCGAACTGAACGCCCTCTCCGAACTCCACACCCGAACCGTCGGCGCCCCCGCTTTCGTCACCTCGGCACCCCGCGACCTGAACGTCCGCGTCCTCGCCACCGGCAACGCCGAACTACTCCCCGACGAATTCACCCAGCCCAGCCGCTACTGGACCTCCTGCACCCCGTTCATCCCCCCACGCCACCATCGCAAGAACCAACCCTGGCCCGCCTACCTACGCGATGTCGTACACCGTGAACTCACGGCCCGCGGCCTGCCGTCGAAGTTCCACGTCCACATGCCCGGCCTCCCCACCGGCTATCCCCACTACCGCCGCAGCCGTCTCCCCTCCCACCGGGCCAACCGCTCGTCGACAGGCCAGGCCGAATCCCGCCACCCCCTCGCCATCACCATCGAGTTCGACGAACCCATCCCTGGCCCGCTCTCCCTCGGCACCCTCAGCCACTTCGGCCTCGGCCTCTTCCGAAACGACACGAATGGGCGGGGGACCTGACGCAGCCCCCCGCCCAAACGGAAACGGAGCCGCACCCCAAGAGCGCGTGAAAACCGAGGCAAGTCCCAACCGATGGGGAAGACTCTCCGCAACGCAGTCAGCGGGGAGTGCCTCAAGCGTGGGCAAATCCGCACTTCCGAGAGGTGAACCTCGGCATTGAGGGATCAGCATTCGTGACGCGCTACGACCCAGCGACGCACAGCGAGTCATGGCCGCTTTCACCTGGGCGTCGCGGTCACCGTGTCCGCCGGGGCGCAGCTCCGTTGTGGACAATGGGGTCATACGATCGTCGCGCCAGGCTCCGGCGGAGGCTCCAGGTTGCGGGTGCCGATGAATTCGAAGCGAGTCAGGTCGGTTGCGCCAAGGTCGACGATCACGACGGAGTCGGTGTCCAGGGTCATGTGGCCGGACAGTTCATCTGTCATGGCCAGTCGTTCCATGGCGCTCAGGTCGCACAAGAAGACGGAGTACTGGAGCGGGTCGCCGTACGCCTTCATGGTCTTGTGCACACGGCGGAGCCGCTTGGCGTGCCGGATGTCGTAGGTAACGAGATAGCGGCGGCGGGCGGCCACGGTGCTGTGCTCCCGTCAGCGAGTGCGGAAGGGGACATATTCCGGGGCCTCTCCGAGGAGGTGGGCTGCGAGCAGGCGTACTTGGACTTCCAGGACACGGCGGTAGGAGACCGTGTAGCCGAACATAGGGTGCTTGACCTCGCTGTTCAGCCTGCGTTCATAGGCGCGCAGCACGGCCTTCCTGCCGGATTCGGTGAGGTTGACTCCGACGCCGCGACGGAGGAAGTCGCCGGCACCGACTTCGCCGTTGTTGAGGACGTTGATCACCACTGATTCGGCCAGCAGCGGACGGAACTCTTCCATCAGGTCGAGAGCGAGCGCCGGGCGGCCGAAGCGGGGGCGGTGGTAGAGCCCGATGTACGGGTCGAAGCCGACGCTGTAGCAGACCGCCGTCACGTCCTTGGTGAGCAGGGCATAGCAGTAGGAGAGCAGCGCATTGAGTGGGTCGAGCGGCGGGCGGCGGGTGCGTTCCAGGGGACCAACGGCGGCGTAGGTGTCTCGGACGTCGGGGCGGAGCATGTGTGTGAAGTGTTCGAAGTAGACGCGGGCTGCGGCGCCTTCGATGCCGAGGAGTTCATCGGCCCCCGTCGCGGCGGCGGCTTGTCGGGCGAGTGCGGCAAGGGTGTCGAGAGCCGGGGTCAGGTCGCCGTACTCGGGGCGGGCGTTACGGCGCAGCAGGGTGCGGCAGTTGCGAATCTTGCCGTCAACCATGGCGGCGGCTACGGACGTGTCGCCGCGTACGGACGCGAGTACCTGCTGGCGGCGGAGTTGGACATTCTTGCCGGGCAAGCCTTCGGCCAGGCCACTGAACCAGCCACCGTAAGAAAAGAAGCAGACGGGAATCTCTTCGCGGAATGCGGTGCGGAGTGCTTGGCTACTGATCTGGACGTTGCCGAAGAGGCAGATCTGGGAGATGTCCAGCAGGCGTGTAGAGCTGAGTTGCTCCTTGTTCTTGCTGACGCTGATACGTCCGCCGGAGACGCCGATCCAAGCGCCCTGAGTGGTGACGTACAGCGGGTGCGCGGCGTCATCTCGCGGGATCAGACGCCTGGGCCGGCGCTGCTGGTGCGCCCGGAGAGTGTTGATCTCGTCGGGAAGGCAGATGGTCACCAGTGAGCAGCGGGGGCACTTGGGACTGTCGAGGAGCGGGGGTGGCGGCTGGTCGGCGGCGGCCACCATCCGGGCCTGGGCGATCAGCTCATAGGTGCGGGCGATGAGCCGCTCGTCGAACAGGACCTCGACGCGAGTGCGGGACCCGGCGAAGTACAGGATGCCGGATTCACAGGTGTAGCCCGCGTGCTGGAGAAG
This sequence comes from Streptomyces sp. NPDC059080, assembly GCF_042739975.1. NCBI lineage: Bacteria > Bacillati > Actinomycetota > Actinomycetes > Kitasatosporales > Streptomycetaceae > Streptomyces > Streptomyces sp. NPDC059080. The sequence goes on along the minus strand of NZ_JBHYGX010000019.1, from coordinate 47,041 downwards.
GAGTCCTTGCGCGCATACTTGCACGCGTTCGGGTTCGTAGGCGCCCTCAGGGAGGTCAGGCGCTGAGCCCTTCTTGTAGTCGACTGGACGTACCTGGCCATCAGCCGTGGGCTCGACGAGGTCGATGACAGCGGTCAGCCCCAGTTCCTCGGAGGACAGGGATACCGAGCGGGCGACGCGTGGTGTCTCGCCATCAGGTTCAGGGAGACTGCCGCCTCCGCTGTCCACGTGGCGATGGGTCGACTTGCCGGCTGCAGTGTCGGCATTATGGCGGAACTGCGCCTGCGCCCATTCCAGGTAGAACAGGCGTGGGCAGTAGGCCGCCTCGTTCAGCATCCGAGCGGGAAGCAACGTCGGGACGTCAGCGTGGTCTGACGGAACCGTCACAAGGACCTCCGGCAACGTGAACCAGTACTACGAGGTCATGAAACCTCACGCGGAGTGACCGCCAGATACCAGGCCGACCACTGGCGTGTCGCGGCGCTCGTAAGGTGCGAGCGGTCAGGTGGTGAGAAAATCCCCGGGGAGCACTCGCACGCAGGTCAGCGAGCCTTGAGCGACGACCGGAGACTGAAACAGAGATCGACTTCGAATACTAAGCGTCACCGCTCGCAGAAGGCCGCAAACGCGCTGGTCAGCCCCACTAGAATGGGCAAGCTCTCACCGTGCCCTCCGGGGTGCGGCTCCGTTGTGGCACTGATCCGGGACCGGGTCGCGCGGAGCCAGAATCTCACCGTGCCCTCCGGGGTGCGGCTCCGTTGTGGCGACAGGGAGTAGTGCGGGCCGTCCTCGACCATCGTGCGCTCACCGTGCCCTCCGGGGTGCGGCTCCGTTGTGGCTTGCAGGTCAGGCCCGGTTTGGCCTCATGCCGGCCTGCTCACCGTGCCCTCCGGGGTGCGGCTCCGTTGTGGCAGCGTGGGCGCGGGCCAGGGCCGCTCGGTGGATGGCTCACCGTGCCCTCCGGGGTGCGGCTCCGTTGTGGCAGCGCGATGCACAGCCGGTTGTGCCGATGCCCGCACCTCACCGTGCCCTCCGGGGTGCGGCTCCGTTGTGGCGCCGTGTGCACCGTCGGCGCCGGTGGCGATCCACCACCAGCTCACCGTGCCCTCCGGGGTGCGGCTCCGTTGTGGCGTGTCTGAAGTTGTTGACGACCTTGGTTCGATGGGTCCTCACCGTGCCCTCCGGGGTGCGGCTCCGTTGTGGCACCAGGTCGAGGCGCCGGTCCGCGTGCCGGGCGATGCTCACCGTGCCCTCCGGGGTGCGGCTCCGTTGTGGCATCGAGGAGGGCGAGGAGCGGCTCAGGTCCCTCCCCTCACCGTGCCCTCCGGGGTGCGGCTCCGTTGTGGCAAGGTCATCGGTGATGTGCACCCGGGCACCCACTTCCCTCACCGTGCCCTCCGGGGTGCGGCTCCGTTGTGGCGAGTCGGCCGCAGATGCGGTCGTAGGCGCGGGCGATCCTCACCGTGCCCTCCGGGGTGCGGCTCCGTTGTGGCGAGGCCGAGCGGGCCACGGTGGTCAAGGACAAGACCTCACCGTGCCCTCCGGGGTGCGGCTCCGTTGTGGCGCGGTACGGCGCTGCGCGTCCGCCTGCCGCTCCATGACCTCACCGTGCCCTCCGGGGTGCGGCTCCGTTGTGGCATCTGCATGTGGTGTCAACGCGAACGGCCCGTACGGGTCACCTCACCGTGCCCTCCGGGGTGCGGCTCCGTTGTGGCAACACGTCCCGATCAACGGGGTGATGCTCAAGCTGCTCACCGTGCCCTCCGGGGTGCGGCTCCGTTGTGGCTTCAGCGTCTCGGTCCAGAAGTCGCGCAGCCACTCCCTCACCGTGCCCTCCGGGGTGCGGCTCCGTTGTGGCGCCGTCGGGTGCAGCGTGCAGGGCGCGGCACAACTCTCACCGTGCCCTCCGGGGTGCGGCTCCGTTGTGGCACCTCCCTGCCGACCGCACCGGCCCTGGCCACGACCTCACCGTGCCCTCCGGGGTGCGGCTCCGTTGTGGCGCGCTGTCTGCCAGGTGGGTTGCACGGTTCAGCGCAGCTCACCGTGCCCTCCGGGGTGCGGCTCCGTTGTGGCGCCCTGGACGTCGCCCGCCGAGCTGCACCCTGCCCGCTCACCGTGCCCTCCGGGGTGCGGCTCCGTTGTGGCAGTAGTTACAGGCAGCGGACAGCGGAACGGCCCCTCACTCACCGTGCCCTCCGGGGTGCGGCTCCGTTGTGGCACGCCTGGGAGGCGGGCGACGCGGGCGAGCTGGAACTCACCGTGCCCTCCGGGGTGCGGCTCCGTTGTGGCGATCGAGGACGTCTTCCGGCTTTTCCGCCACCCGCACTCACCGTGCCCTCCGGGGTGCGGCTCCGTTGTGGCGTGATGATGTAGCCGAGGACGTGGGCGGTGACCACGCGGCTCACCGTGCCCTCCGGGGTGCGGCTCCGTTGTGGCGCCGATCGCCCGTGTCAGCGGCACGCCCCGCAGAGCTCACCGTGCCCTCCGGGGTGCGGCTCCGTTGTGGCGCCGAGCCAGACGGCAAGCGGAGCGTTCGCCTCCGCGCCTCACCGTGCCCTCCGGGGTGCGGCTCCGTTGTGGCACCTCACCGCCGCCGACGAGGACCACGACCAGGAGCCTCACCGTGCCCTCCGGGGTGCGGCTCCGTTGTGGCGTCGATTCCGTGCAGCCCTTCGTACGGGATGCCGAAGCCTCACCGTGCCCTCCGGGGTGCGGCTCCGTTGTGGCTTCAGGTCAGGGGCCGGGGCGGGCTCCGGTGCGGGCCTCACCGTGCCCTCCGGGGTGCGGCTCCGTTGTAGCTGCGGGGGCGGGCGCAGGTTCTGCATGGGGGGTGCACTCACCGTGCCCTCCGGGGTGCGGCTCCGTTGTGGCAGTAGCTGCACGGCGGCGGGCCCGGAACTCCCTCTCGGCTCACCGTGCCCTCCGGGGTGCGGCTCCGTTGTGGCGTGGTGGTGGGCCTCTTCCTGGCCCTTGGGGCCGCGGCTCACCGTGCCCTCCGGGGTGCGGCTCCGTTGTGGCCACCCGGACCCGGCGACGGGTGCGGCCTTCGGGTCGACTCACCGTGCCCTCCGGGGTGCGGCTCCGTTGTGGCTACGTCACCCTCCACTCCTACCGCCGCGACGGCCACTCACCGTGCCCTCCGGGGTGCGGCTCCGTTGTGGCGTAGGCGAGGAGTTCCTGGTCGCGCCGCGTCATCTCCGGCTCACCGTGCCCTCCGGGGTGCGGCTCCGTTGTGGCCGAGCGGTCCGGCGCCGTTGTGCTTCTACAGGCGGGCTCACCGTGCCCTCCGGGGTGCGGCTCCGTTGTGGCCATCACGCCCCGTGCCCAGGCCAGGCGCGAGTAGAGCCTCACCGTGCCCTCCGGGGTGCGGCTCCGTTGTGGCATGTCGCGCTCCGGTACCCCGGAGGGGAAGGCGTTCCTCACCGTGCCCTCCGGGGTGCGGCTCCGTTGTGGCGCCCGGATGCTCGGCATCTCCTGCCGCCCGACCAACCTCACCTCACCGTGCCCT
>NZ_JBHYGX010000019.1:25434-43435 GCF_042739975.1 Streptomyces sp. NPDC059080 | reverse complement strand
CTCCGGGGTGCGGCTCCGTTGTGGCGTGACAGGTCGGGCACAGCCGTGGTCCTTGGCGGGCCTCACCGTGCCCTCCGGGGTACGGCTCCGTTGTGGCGTGGTCGAGCGGGCCCCGATGCTGCTGCCGCTGATCCTCACCGTGCCCTCCGGGGTGCGGCTCCGTTGTGGCGTGACAGGTCGGGCACAGCCGTGGTCCTTGGCGGGCCTCACCGTGCCCTCCGGGGTACGGCTCCGTTGTGGCATCAGCCCCGAAGACGGCCAGGTCATGGCGATGGCGGGCGCACCGTGCCCTCCGGAGTGCGGCTCCGTCGTGGCAAGGTCATGGAGCTGGACGTCCTGCTGAAGCTGTACTCACCGTGCCCTCCGGGGTGCGGCTCCGTTGTGGCGGTGTCTACCAGGTCGCTGGGTCACCGATCTGCGCGCTCACCGTTCCGAGCGCGGCGAGCCCTACGACGACATACGCCAACGCCCTCACGGCACGCACCGATCCCGGCGTGGGCAGCTGGGCCATGGGATACGGCTGGTAGGGGCCTGGGTGGTGCGGCGGCAGACGCAAAAGTGCACCATGATGCGGGGAACCCGGATCGGCGGCGCGTGTATGGCCGCCAAAGGCCGGGGGTTCATCAGTCTCGGCCAATGCGGCGGGCGATTGGAGCGACGGGCGAGGAAATGGCGCGGGATTACGACAGTCAGTTGCTGGAGTCAGTGGCGGTGCGCCGACGCAGGATGCGTGACGCCGTGTTGTTCGGCGCGCAGCGCGGGCGTCGCACGGCGGACGAGCGGCTCGGGAAGGTATTCGCGGGGATCGCCATCACAGCCGTCCTGTGCGCGGGGTGCGTCGGCTGGTCCTTCCTTCAGCACACCCTGGCGAATCAGAAGGCCGAGCAGGAGAAGCAGCAGCGCCAGGTACAGCAGTACGAGCAGCCGACGAAGTCGGCGAATCCCTAGAAGCCGCCAGGTTCAGGATCTTCTTGCGACGCCGGGCAGCAGTAGCGGAGGCATACCGGACAGTCATGTCTTATTCAGCCCGAGAGCGCGTCAACACCGCGATGATAGGTTCCCGTAAGTGGTGAGCAGAGCAACGACTTCCCAGGCACAACTGAGCCGAGTGACACTGGTCGGCGAGCGTCGCCGAGCCGACATCGTCCTGCTTTCCGACACGCCTATTGGGCAATTGCTCCCCGAAATCTTGCAGTTGCTGGGCGACCGCCCCGCTTCGGGGCCGATGTCGCGGCAGCTGATTACGTCTGACGGTTCCGTTCTGCCGCACGACAGCACACTGGCATCGGCCGGAATCGTCGACGGTGCGGTACTCCGGCTCGTCAGGACGCACTCTGCGCCACCCGCCCCGGTGGTGCATGACGTCACGGACCAGGTGGCGGACGATCTGGATCTGCGAACCTGGCGCTGGCGTCCTGCCGCGCGTCGGGCCAGCGCGGGGGTCGCCACGGTCTCCTTCACGGTGATCGCCGCGCTGCTCGCCCGGCGCGAGTTCGCGCTGGACGCGCTCGTCGGTCCGTGCTCGGCTCTCGCGCTCGTACTCCTGGCGGCCGGTCTGCTCGTCACCAGGGTCGGGCAGGGAAACCGGGGCCTGACGACCGCGCTCCTGCTCGCGTCCGGCGGGCTCGGTGTCCTTACCGCGTGGATGGCCGCCGACGCGTACGCCTGGTCGGGCGCGGGACGGCTCGCCGGCGTTGCGGGGGTGCTGGTGCTGACGCTCGGGTGTCTCGGCTACTTCTCGCCGCTCGGCAAGGGTGGGCTCGTCGGCGCCGTGACGACGGCTGTGCTCGCCGTGGCGTGGGAGGTGGTGGCCGCCGTCCAGAGCGATCCGGCCCGGCTCGGCGCCGTCATGGCGGTGTTCTCGCTGGTGCTGCTGGGCGTGCTGCCGCGGCTTGCTCTGATGGCGTCGGGGCTCACCGCGCTCGATGACCGCCGCTCGGGCGGGGTCTCCGTCAGCCGGCACCAGGTGGGGACCGCTCTTGCAGCGACGCACCGGGGTCTTGCGCTGTCGACGGTCATCACCGCGGTTTCGGCGGTTTCCGCCGGATGGTTGCTCACCTTGGCCGAGAGGCCGACCGTGTGGACCTCTGTGCTGGCGTCACTCGTCGTCGTGGTGCTCGTGTCGAGGGCGCGGGCTTTCCCGCTGGTCGCCGAGGTCGTGGCGCTCCTGGTCGCCGCCTCGTGCCTCGTCGTGCGCCTGGTGATGGTGTGGATGGAGCATGCGGGGGGTGCCGGGCCGCTCGCCGTGCCGGGTGCGGCCGCGGTGTTGCCGCTGCTGGCGTTGGCCGTGCAGGTGCCCGAGCATGTGCAGGTGCGGCTGCGGCGCGTGGCCGATCTGGTCGAGTCCGTGGGCATGGTGGCGCTCTTCCCGCTCGCCTTCGGGGTGTTCGGGGTCTACGGGCAGTTGCTCAACCAGTTCTGAGTCGATGTGCAGGCGCTCCGGGCGCAGCAGGGTGGGGTGAAAGTCAGGCATGCCGAGCGGAGACGGCTGGCAGGGTGAGGTGCTGCGCGAGGTGAGAGGCGGCGCCCCGGAGGGTTCGCAGGGCCCCGGTGGAGGGCCGTACCACGCGCCTCCCTCCGGTCCGGGCCCGTTTGCACAACCCGCCCAGACCCCGGATGCGGTCCATGGAGCTGATGCACACCGGCAGGCCGCCCACCCGTACCCGGGTCAGGAGCAGCAGGCAGGCCATCAGGGCAGTTGGCCACAGCAAGCCGACCTTCGGAAGCAGGAGCAGCACGCCCCGGCGGTATACCCGTCGGGTCCCCAGCCCTACGGTGCGTCCGGCTCCCGCCCCGTGGTGGACGAGGTGCTGGCCGACGCCGTACGACACAAGCCTCAGCACGGCGAGTCCTTCGCCGCGCGGGCTGCGCGCGCCCTGCGACGCACGGTGTCCTCGTCGGCGGCGCGCGAGGTGGCCGATGTCACCCGGACCGCCGGGGTGCTTCAGCAGCCGGTGACGACCGGTCGGCAGATCGCCGTGACGTCCATCCGGGGCGGCTCGGGCAAGTCGACCGTCTCCGCGCTGCTCGGCACCACGTTCGCGCATTACCGGCAGGATCCGGTCCTCGTACTGGAGGCCGATCCGGCGCTGGGCACGCTGCCGTTGCGGCTCGGTGCCCGGACGCGGCGCTGGACCACCGGCGAGATCGCGGACCTCGTCACGCCGGACATGACGCTGCTCGACGTCACCGGCTATCTCGTCCAGCTGCCCGACAACGCCTGGCTGCTGCCGGCGAGCCAGGGTCAGATCGGCGCGATGCTGGACAGCCGGGCGTACGAGCGGGCCGTGGTGGCGCTGCGGCGCTACTTCGGTGTGATGGTCATCGACTGCGAGACGCTGCCCGCCGAGGTGGCCCGGGTCGCGCTCGCCGCCGCCCATGGCCGTGTGCTGACCGCACCGGCCACGCCGGAGGGCATCACCAGCACGTACGCGGTACTCCAGTGGCTGCAGGGGCTACCCCCACATGTGATCGCCGGCACCGTCGTCGTCCTCACCGAGTTGATGCCGCGCTCACGGATCGACCTCGACGAGGCCGCCGCGAGGCTCAAGGCCACCGGGGTGAGCGTCCAGGTCCTGCCGTTCGACCGGCACCTGGCGGCGGGCGGGCCGGTGCAGACCGCCTTGCTCGCCCAATCGACCAGGCAGGCCGCCGCCCGCATCGCCGCGGACGTCTTCCACCTCTCCCAGCAGCGTCACTGACCAGATGCCGAGCCCGACCGTGAACAACGGACGACGAACCGTGAATGACGGACGCCGATGAGTACCCGACTGATCCACCGCCCGGCCCGGACCTTCAGGCCCCCGGCCGTCCCCGAAGCCCGCATCATCGAGGCCCCGCCGAACCTCCCGGAGGGGAAGGCGGGCAATATCGCGATGTCGCTGCTGCCCATCGCGGGCGTCATGTCGTCCGTGGTGATGATGACGGTCGTCCGCAACAGCCAGTTCGCCGCACTCGGCGCGCTCATCCTCGTCGTCACCGTCATCGGCTCCCTCGCGCTCGTCTTCTCGCAGCGCGGCAAGGCGCAGCGCACCCGCCGCACCCAGCGCGAGGCGTACCTCGCCTACCTGGAGGAACTGCGCGAGGAGCTGTCCGCCGAGGAGCGGCAGCGGGGCGAGCGCGCCGATGTCCTCAACCCGCCGCCAGCTGCCCTCTACGACATCGTGCGCGATCCGGCGCGCCTGTGGGAACGCCGCCGTGCCGACCCCGACTTCCTGTCCGTGCGCGTCGGTACCGGCGAGATGCCGGTACGGGACGTGAAGATCGCCCAGCAGGACTCGTCGGTCCTCACCCCGCCCGACCGCTTCATGCTCAACGAGGCGTCGGCGCTGATATCCCGCTTCCGCACCGGCACCGAACTCCCCCTCACCGTCCCCCTCGACCGCGTCGGCAACATCAGCGTCATTGGCCCCCGCGAGGACTGTCTGCGCGTGGTGCGCGCGCTGCTCGTCCAGACCTCGGCCCTGCACTCCCCCGACGATGTGGCGATGGCGCTGGCCGTGCCGGGTGACCGGCTCGCCGACTGGGAGTGGGCGAAGTGGCTGCCGCAGCTGCTCGACGACGAGCAGTTCGACGGGCCCGTAGCCGCTCGCCGTATCGCCCCGTCCGCGCCGCAGCTCGCCCGGCAGATCGGCCCCGAACTCCGGCGCCGCGCCTCCTACGCGGCCGAGGTGCGCCGGGGTCTGTCCGGCAACGATGCGTTGGCCATGACGTCCCGGCTGCTCGTCGTCGCCGACGGACACGGCGAGGATGCCGTCGAGCTGCCGCGCCCCGATGAGGCGGTCGGCCTGCGCGAGATGGGCGTCACCGTTCTGCACCTGCTCGCCCAGCGGGTCCAGGAGCCGGGACAGGTCAGCGTCCGGATCACCGTCGACGGCGGCCAGGTGGTCATCGAGGACCTGCGCGGGCCGGAGCCGGTCCTCGCCCACGGCACCGTGGACGAGGTCGGCATCTCCTTCGCCGAGGGCCTGGCCCGGATGCTGGCGCCGCTGCGCCTGTCCGCCGAGTCCCGCGTCGACGCCCCGCTGACCGGGCCCGTGGACTTCGCCGGCCTGCTCGGCATCGACGACATGGCGCACCTCGATCTGTCGCAGCTGTGGGCGCCGCGCGGCGAACGTGCTTTCCTCCGTGTGCCCATCGGCGTCAACGACTCCCACGAGCCGGTGCTGCTGGACCTGAAGGAGTCCTCCGAGCTGGGCATGGGCCCGCACGGTCTGTGCGTCGGCGCCACCGGCTCGGGGAAGTCCGAGCTGCTGCGCACCCTCGTCCTCGCCCTGGTGGCCACCCATCCGCCGGAGGATCTGGCGCTGGTCCTGGTCGACTACAAGGGCGGTGCGACCTTCGCGCCGTTCGCGGAGCTGCCGCACGTCGCGGGCGTGATCACCAACCTGGAGAACCAGGCAGGTCTGGTCGAGCGCGTCCACGCCTCGCTCGCCGGCGAGGTCAAGCGCCGCCAGCAGGTCCTCAAGGACGCGGGCAACATCGCCGACATCGGCCACTACGCCGCGCTGCGCGCCGACGGACGGCCCGATCTGGAGCCGCTGCCGCACCTCTTCGTCGTCATCGACGAGTTCGGCGAACTCCTCACCGCCAAGCCGGACTTCATCGACCTGTTCCTGTCCATAGGCCGCATCGGCCGCTCGATCGGCGTGCATCTGCTGCTGTCCAGCCAGCGCATCGAGGGCGGCCAGCTGAAGGGCCTGGACACCTATCTCTCCTACCGGCTCGGCCTGCGCACCTTCTCCGCCGACGAGTCCCGTACGGTCCTGGACACCGCCGACGCCTTCCACCTGCCGCCGCTGCCCGGCTTCGGCTACCTCAAGGTCGACACCAGCCACTACGACCGCTTCAAGGCCGGTTACGTCTCGGGCGCCTACCGAGGCCCCGTTCAGCAAGAGGCGGATGAGGAGACCGGGCCTCTCGCCCTCCCCTACGACACGTACAACTCCTTGTCCCGCGACGAAGCCCCGGACGCCGGGGAGCCGACGGTGCGGCGCCGTGACACGGGACCGACCGAGCTGGGCGTCATGGTCGGACAGTTGGAGAACGCGGCGGGCCCGGTCCGCCGTATCTGGCTGCCGCCGCTGCCCGACGCCGTCGCTCTGGACGCCGTCGCCGGGCCGCTGGATGCAGGACCGCGCGGTATGCAGCTCTCCCGGCGCCGCGGCCCCCTTGAAGTGCCGCTCGGTATCCTCGACGATCCGGCCAAGCAGTGGCAGGGGCAGTGGTACCTGGACCTGACGGTGGCGGGCGGTCACGCCGCCGTCATCGGCGGCCCGCAGTCCGGCAAGACCACGCTGCTGCGCACCCTCGTCCTCTCGCTCGCGCTGACCCACACCCCGCAGGAGGTCAGTGTCTACGGCCTCGACCTGGTCGGCGGCGGCCTGACGGCCCTGGCTGGCCTCCCCCACGTCGGCGGCATCGCGGGCCGCGCCGACCGCGAACGCGCCGCGCGCACCATCGAAGAAGTCCAGGCCATGCTCGCGGCCCGGGAGGACCTCTTCCGCGAACACGGCATCGACTCCGTCTCCCAACTGCGCGACCTGCACGCGGCGGGCCGACTGCCCCGGCTGGCCTCCGCCGAGATCGTGCTCGTCATCGACGGCTTCGGCGCACTGCGGGACGACTTCGAGGAACTGGACCACGACGTCGCCGACCTCCTCAAACGCGGCGGCGGCTACGGCATCCACGTGGTGGCCGGCATGCTCCGTTGGAACGACGCACGCATCGCCGTCCAGTCGAACTTCGGCACCCGCATCGAGCTACGCCTGAACGACCCCGGCGAGTCCAGCATCGACCACAAGCTCGCCCAGACCCTCTCGCCCGACGAGCCAGGACGCGTCCTCACCGACGGCAAACTCTTCGCACAGGTCGCACTCCCCCGCACCGACTCGCTCACCGACACCGGCGATGTCGGCACCGTCCTGGAGCGCACGGCCCGGACGATCCGCGCCACCTGGAGCGGCGAGGTCGCCCCACCGGTACGGATGCTGCCCCACCTCCTCCAGCCCGACCTCCTGCCGAGCCCGGCCGCCGAACCCCGACGCGTACCGATCGGCCTCGACCAAACAGCCCTCCAGCCCGTTCTGCTCGACCTCTTCCAGCACGACCAGCACCTGCTGATCCTCGGCGACAGCGAGTGCGGCAAGACGAACCTGCTGAAGGCCATCGCCGCCGGCCTGATCGAGCGGTACAGCGAGGACGAGTTGGTCTTCGCCGTCATGGACCCCAGGCGCTCCCTGCGCGGCGCGATCCCCGAGGAGTTCAACGGCGGCTACGCGTACAACGCCCGACTGTGCGCGGGCCTCGCCAACGGCATCGCCGGTGTGCTGGACAAGCGGCTGCCCGACGACAGTACGCACCCGCAGGACCTGGAGCCCGGCAGCTGGGGCGGCGGTCCGCGGATCGTGGTCCTCGTCGACGACTACGACGTCCTCACCACCGCCGGCCAGGAACCACTCGCCCCCTTCCTGCCCTACATCCCCTCCGCGGTGGACATCGGCCTCCACTTCGTCCTCACCCGCCGCGTAGCCGGCGCCTCCCGCGGCCTCTACGAACCCTTCGTCCAGGGCCTGCGCGAGTCGGGCTCCGCGGCCCTCGTCATGTCCGGCGACCGCGGCGAGGGCCAGCTCTTCCCCGGCGTATACGCCTCCCCGCAACCGCCCGGCCGCGGCATCCTCCTCCGCAGGGGCCACCCCAACCGCCTCATCCAGACCGTCCACTCCCCCGCGTGAAACCCCGGAGACCCGCCCCCGCACGCCCGCGGGACACGAGACGCACGGCATCGGCATCCCTGCCACGAACGACGAAGGACCGGACGACCCCATGACCAAGGACGTCATCGCGCTCACCCGACGCATGCCCACCCCGGGTGCCGTGCTCACCGGCCTGCTTTCCGGAGGCCCTGACACGCTCGTGGACACCACCGGCGAAGGCGCCGTCATGCGGCTCTGCGACGACGAGGGCCGGCCGCTCGTCTCCATCGAGGCGCCGCTCCTCGTCCAGGTCGCCGGCGAGGCCGAGCGGCTGCTCGGCGCCACACCGCCGCCGGTTCCGTACTGGTGGACCGAGGCCCGCGCCACCACCGGCGTCGAACACGCCGAGCGCCTCGCGGGCACCTTCGCGGCCCGGCTGGCCGCGCTGGCCGACGGCTCCGCCTGGCCACCGGAGGCCGCGCGCTCCCTGGCCGTGGTGAACACCGAGAACGTGAGCATGGCACCCGCTGAAGGGCAACCTGCCATCGACGTCCTCACCGACAAGGTCGCCGTCGTCATCCAGGACCGCCCGGTGGTAGCCATGACCGCCTGGCTCTCCGACGCCTACCGCGCCGCCGCCACCGCAGAGCTCGGCCTTCAGGTCGTCACGCCACCGGGCACCACGCTCTCCCCGGCCGTACGTGACAGCTTCAGCGCCTGGCCCTCCCGCTGGGTCGTGCGCGACGAACGCGACGGCTACTACGACGGACTGACCGGAGCCGTACTGCGCTGGCAGGACGGCATGTTCGCCCCTGCGACCTCGGCCGACGCGACCGCCGACGACCCGCGCACCCCCGTGGCCGCCTCCTACCAGGAAGTGGTGGCCACCGGCGAACATCAGCTGGCCGTGACCTTCCGCACCGTCCACCCGGCGGACGACCGCCTGGTCCTCGGCGGCGCCCTGGAGTCGATATGGCGCGAACTGACCGGCGCGCCCCCGGCCGGGTGGGGCACCGCGGAACCAGCCAACCTCCCCTGGTCACCGCGCCAGATCACCGACCTCGCCCGCGAGAGGGCACCCGAGCCGACGTGGTGCGTGGTGGTCGGCAGCCCGGACCGGCCGGCTCTCGCCACGGTGCGTATCAGCCGGACGACGGCGGGCGTGGAGGAAGACGTCACGCTGATGTTCGGCTACGGCCCCGACGAAGAGCCCCCGGTGGACGCCTTGCCCCGGGCGGCGGAGCTGCTGGCCACCCGCCACCGCCTCCAGTCGATGCTCGTCCAGCTCCGCAAGGCCCGCCGCGACCTGGCGGTGCCGCCCCGCTTCGAGGGCCCGGGGGTCCCCCTCGCGTTCGTCCTCGGCGCGGACGAGATCCGCCAGATGCCCGACGACCGCGCGCGACACACCCCGCTGTCCGAACCGCCCGTCCCCCTCGGCCCGAAGACGCACCCCGCGATGTACTACCCGCTGCCGGGAGACCCGTCGGATTTGTCAGGCTGGCAGGACTTCGAGCGCCTGATGCGGCATCTGAAAGGCGAGTGAGCAGGCCTGGAACGGGTGGGCCGACGCTTCGGCCTCCCCGCCGGGCACTCTGCGGCGGCGGGCAGTCGGGCACCGGTCCTGAGCCGTTGTCACACCCCGGTCGTAGCATCGGGAGAGCAGATTGCACCAGCGATCCGCGCTTGATAGGCATAATCGCACAAACGATCGTCAAGTTCAGCAGGGGGAGCCGGATGAAGTTCGACATGGGAGCGCAGACGCTCTCGACTCTGAAGTCACGCTCGCAGGGGTCGAGCACGGAACTGGGGACGCTGATCCGTCAGCTCGTCCAGGCGGCCCAGCCGCTGGAGGGCAAGTTCAACGGCTCCGGCAAGGCGGCCTTCGACGCGTTCAAGGCGCACGCGGACGAGATCACCGCGGAGCTGAACAGTGCGCTGGCCGGGATCGTGGGCGGGCAGTCGGGCATGGAGACGGCATTCAGCTCCGGCGTCCAGGAGCAGGCCGACAACGCCCGGACGCAGATGTCGGCCGCCAACTTCGACGCGGCCCGCTTCTCGGGCCGCTGACAGCCCGATCAGGACGCGTACTCAGATCTCAACGGGGAGGATTGTGATGACTGCCGGCAAGGACCGCCGCTCGTACGACTCGGGCGCATCGTCGGAGGCGCAGGGCAACATTCAGGCCGTGATCGCACGCCTGGAGCAGGTGATCGCAGCACGTGACGCGCAGGTGAAGCAGGCCATGGCGGACTTCACGGCCGACGGCGTCGCCGACGAGTACCACGGCAAGGAACTGCGCTGGAACCGCGCCTCGCAGGAGGTCAAGAGCATCGTCCATCTGCTCAAGACGACGCTGGAGAAGAACGACGCGACCGCGCACCACACGCTCCAACGCGCGAAGGCCGCGGTCGACAACATCGGCTGAACCAGCCCGGCACACCGGCAGCAGAAACAGCTTTCACGGTGCGTCGGCGAGTTGTCAGCTGTGAGGGGGCGCACCGCTGCGGATGGTGGCTGCGGTGCGGCAGAGAGGTATGCAGGAGGCGGGGGCGTTCATGGCGTCGTGGGACATTCAGCCGCAGGGTGTGCAGGGCCAGTTGAAGGTGGTCGGCACGCATGCCGAGGACCTGGGGAACGTCCTCCGTAAGCTGCTCGCGGACATGCAGGAGGCGGCGCAGGCGGCGGGTACGGCCGTGCCGGGCTCCCAGGCGCAGGTGCTGCCGAGCGGGAAGCCGGTGGCGGCGGGGTACAAGCCGGTAGGGCCGGTGGCGCCCGGCCTCGTGCCGCACGGTGCGACGGGTCCGGTCGCCGCGGCCTTGGCCGAGTACGCAAAAGAACGCCAGTCGGACTTCAAGGCGATGGCCGACCGCTGCCAGGCCGCCGTCCTGGGCGCGGCGAAAGCCACCAACGAGTACGTCGAGGGCGACCTGGAAGCGGCCAGGAACGCCCAGAACGCCGCCCGAGCTGTGCGGGTGGATGCGCTGAAGGGCTTCGGGGGGAAGAAGTGAGTAACGCTCCGGTCGACCCGGCCGAAGTACCGGTCTTCACCGGCGATCTGGACCTTCTCGAATCCAAGGTGAAGTCGCTGTCCCACAGCGGCCCCAAGATCGCCACCGCCGGCTCGGACGTGCACAAGTCCTTCGGCGGGCTGTCCGCCTTCTACAAGGCGCCCGAGGCGGAGCAGCTGTTCGCCGTCACCAAGCCCGTGGCGGACAAGGCACACGACGTCAGCACGGACGTACGCGTCATCGCCAAGGCCCTGGGCACCTACGCCCGCGAGATCACTCCGCTGGTCAAACAGCTCGATCAGCTCAAGCGGGACGCCGCCGACTTCCGCCACAAGGTCGCAGGGGACGACGACTGGTGCGAGGACGGCGACCTGACCGACGAAAACCTGAGCCGCCGCAACAAGATCGCCGAAGTCTGGACCGCGTTCCAGGCAGCAGAACGCGACTGCCACGCCAAGATCGTCGGCCTGGTCGGCGGCAAGAAGCTGCACGCGATCGACGGCTCCCACACGACGGGCTACGGCTACGATGCCGAAGCCCTCAAGCAGTCCAAGCGCCTGCCCTGGGGCGATGCGGTCGAGGAATCGGTGCCGTGGTGGAAGGTGTGGAGGCACGCCTACGACTTCGGCAAGGGCGTCATCGTCGACGGCGTATGGGGCACCATCAGGGGCCTGGGCACCCTGTTCTGCGTCGACGGCTGGGACGCCGCCGGCCAGGCGTGGACCGGTCTGGCCAAGCTCTCCACCGGCATCACGATCACCACCATGCCGCTCCTGGGCCCCGCCTTTCTGGCGATCCCGAGCGACAAACTCCCCTCCTGGCTACGGGACTCGCGTACCGCAATGAAGGAGACCGGTAAGGCCCTCGTCGCCTGGGACCAATGGGAGTCGAACGCACCCCGGGCCGCCGGCGCGGTCACCTTCAACGTCCTGACCGCCGTCTTCACCGAAGGCGCCGGCGCCGCCGCATCGGGCGCGGGCAAGGCCGGCGCCGCGGCCAAGGTCGTGTCCTTCGCCGGCAAGGCGGGCAAGGCCATCGACCCGATGACCTACGTCTTCAAGGCCGCAGGTGCGGGAGTATTGAAGATCAGCGCCGTCATGGCCCACCTCAAGGACGCCGGCCACTTCAAGATCCCACAGATCTCCGAAGGCGCCTTCGCCCTGCCCGAAGGCGCCGTCACAATGTCCGACGGCACGATCCAACTCCCCAAGGAAGCCGCCGTCCCGGAAGACGCAACCAAACTCCCGAACGGCAGAATCAAGCTGCCCGAAGGCACGGTCACTCTCCCGCCACACACGGTGAAGGACCCCTTCACCGGCAACTACACGGACGCCACCGGCAACCTCTACAGCAAGGACGGCAGCCTCCTCCAACACGCCGAGCACGCACCCGAGGGCGCGCCTGCCTCGGGCGCGGACAGCCCACGGATCGACACGCCAGCCCACCAGGAACAACGGGTCCCGGCCGGCGTCGGCGGACGGGGAGACGACGCCATCCGCGTCGGCTCGGACATATCCGACACGGGCCACGTCGGCGACAACGTGGGCCACCGCGACGTTGACCCGGGTGACAACACTCCCAGGGGCCAGGCTGGCGACCACGGCACTCCGGGCGGCAACGCGGGCAACAACATGCCCACCAATAACCTGAACTACAACCGGCCCGGTGATGGCAGTCGGGTCACGGACACGACGCCCACCGGCGGACATACCAATCACGCCCCGAGCTCAGGATCGGGCCACGTCCCGGGCGGCGGTTCGGGGGACACGCCCCTCTCATCCCACGGCGGCGCCCATCCCGAAATGCCACCTACAGGCGGTTTGGACGACGCCACCCACGCCGCAGACGGCACGACCGCGCCGGGACATCGGGCCAACAACAACGGTGACGTACGCGAGCTGACTGCCGAAGAGCGCAAGGCCATCCAGGATGAGCACGTCCGGAAGGCCAACGAAGACCCGGCATGGTACGAGAAGTACTACGACCGCCGGGGCCACCGGCTGAGAAAATCCGTAAAGGTGGATGGTGTCGAACTGCCCATTCTGAAGGAGCTCCCGAACGGGAAAAAGGTCGCCAAGTTCGATCTACCAAACGGCCCCTCCGAGGTAAGGTTCGGGCGGACGCCGCACGGACCGCAGTCGGCCGACCCTGCGCATCTGATGGAACTGAACAAATCGGCGAAGGACCGCCACATAGCCCGGGATCTGACCAACGCAGAGAAGGCATACGCAGACAGTCCTTCTAATGCGACCAGGCAGGCACTCACGGATGCGCAGACCGCCTACCGTGAGCAACTCGGCAATGTGCCCAACAACAGTAAGATCCCGGAGAAGCTGGGCGAGGACGCCGCCGCGCTACATGTCGTGCCAATCGAGTTCTCGAATGCCGTGGACGTCCCGCTCCCAAAGACTCCTAACGGCGCCAACATGTTCGACCAGGTGTACGAGCTCGGCCGAGGGACGGGCGAATACCTCATCGTCGAGGCGAAAGCACCCCGCGGCGACCTCGACTGGCGGCAGGGCGGCGGCGACGAGGAAAGAGGGGTGACGGCACCCCAAGGCATGAGAGTCAAGCAGGGCACCAGGTTGTACGTCGAAACGATCCTCTCGGAGATGTGGAAGAGGGGCCCGGAAGACATCAGGATTGCCGATGCCCTCTACACCGCACTAGAAGAGGGGAAGCTACAGTACGTCCTAGTGAAAGCGAACGAGAACACAGGCACCTACGCTGGGGCCGTGATGGAACACTTGAGGTTCTAGTAAAAGGAGAGTTTCAGTGGTCACGAACGTTCCCCGTCACGATTTCCCAACGGGGTATGCCACAGAGAGCATGGCGGCGCGAGCCGAAAGCTTGAATCGGATACTCGATCGGCTCGAAAAATCAGAAATGTCCCGTTCTCGCGCTCTTAGCGGCGCGTTGACCGTAGCCGAATCACACTGTGCAATCGATCCCACAGGAGACATGTTTCCGACGTGGGAAGCATGGGTCACAGCCATGCAGATTGGCTCGGCACTGTTCGCCTCGGCCATGGCAGCCGATAGCCCTGTGCCGTGCCGAATCGGGGTCGACGGCGGAGTCAAGAACCTCCCTGCGACCGGGCCTCAACCGTACCTGCACGCAGGCGCCTGGCTCACATCCTTCTATTTGGCAGCGATCTGCCGGGACAATCAGCGCGTGGACCAACTCGCACGGGTACCTACGGCTTTCCTCCGCGAATCCGGGGCAGAGTTCGATGAATACATCTACGACTGGGTGGAGACCCTGCAAGGCTTCTGGCTTGGCCGCGACGACGTGTGGGAGCGGCTGATTGCTGCAGTAAACGGCACTGCTCCCGAGGCGACTCGCATTGCCGACAAAGAGCTTATGCTGAAGATTCTCTATCCGCCGATCGAGCTCTTTCACCGCTATCTGCGACGGGACGATGCACAGTTCAGCGTGGCGCTGGCCGATGCCCTGAAATGGCACAAGGAATACTGGACCGCAGACGAGGCTCGCTCCACGAACGTTGACGGAATGGTTGCCCTCGGCCCGCTCGCCATCGCCTGCATGGCCCGCGACGCAGGCATCCCTATCGAGGTCGAGTCCGAATACCTGCCGAAGGAACTTCTGGAGTTCGGCTGGGTCGGTGAAGTTGACGCCTGACGCCTGACCGTTCTGGCGCCTTGCTCAGGCGGCGCAAGGCGCTGTGCCACGCGACGGAAGCCGGACTGCGGAGGGCTGGGCCGTGCCGTTCCGGCCCACCCACCGTGCCCCACTCAGATGATGACAGCCTGGAGGGCCACCTTCTGGTCAACAGCGAAGAGAGCATTAAACCCCCTTCACTTCGGTGGCGGCTCATTTCCCTGGGAACAGTAGCGGGTAGAGGAATACAAGGACGCCGAGGCCAGCCATGGCTGCCCTGCGATACACCAGCGCTGCCGCAATCACTGTACTGGCGACAGCAATCTGGTTGGGCAAGTTCATCGCCTTAGCAACCAGGGCGAGCCCTGCAATAAGACCAACAGCGAATGACAGCCGTAACGCCTCATTCCGTGGCTGCGGGTCTGGAAGGTCACCTGGGTCCAGCAGGGCGCCGACCTTCCCCTCTGCATACCGCTCGCTGATCGTCAACATCATTCGGGCGAGGTTGCGCGCAGCCTCCTCCGGCTCCACGTCAAGCGCAGCTTCGGCTGTCCGTAGCGCCATCACCACTCGTTCGGCATGCTCCTTCGCCTTCCGGCGCCGCCAGGACGACGCGATGGTGTTACGTGCCCGCCATGCGCCACGCACCCGCATGACCGGAATGCGCAGGGATAGGTCGCGTAAGTGATTGTCCCGGTCACGGCCTGACCGGGCTATGTCTGCGCACTTGCGGACGACAGCAGCCCATTCCGCTACGCGCAGAAAAGTCCAAGCCCGCAAATCGAATGTGTAAGCGATTGCGTGCATAGTGGCTCGCGCAACCAACCCGAGCACGACGATGAAGATCCAGCCGTTCGCGAACTGCAGCCACGCTGCACGAGTTGTCCAGATTGCGTTACGTTCAGCAAGAGCACTCAGCAGCCATGACGGCGCGTGGGCACGCAACCCCCCTTGCATGAGCTGCCCGACGAACCACCACTCGGCCACAACGATGGGTATCAGAACGACCCACGTTGCGAGTGCTGTTTGATAGCGCACCCGGAGCGCTACGCGCACCCGTCCTGACACCGGACCAAGGCCAAGCACTGTGGATGCTTCGCGCAGCTCGCGTATCGCATTGTCTGCATTCTTCCTTTGCCGGCGTGCTAGTTGACCCCGTACGCGTTCGATCACCCATCGAGGATGGCAGGCATCGTCGACACATGTGCCGTATGCAAGATTCTTTATAGCCGAGCGCACTGTTTCAGCCTTGGCAAGATGTGCTCACGGTTCGGTGAGAAGGAAGCGAGGCCCTGCCGGAATAAATGCCTTCTGAGCTCGATTGTTCGTTCGCAGTGACCGAAGTGGACTCGGGGGTAGCGTATGAGCAACATGAAGGTGTTCCGGATACGCAGCGGGAAGGCCACGGAGATTCCGGGATCGCCCGTGGCACTGGAGCGCCAGTTGCAGACGCTGGTCGAGGACAATATGAAGGCGATGCTCGGCATTCGGTTCCTGGCTTCGGAGTACCCGACCGGGCCGTGGCACCGCGGCCGGATCGACACCCTTGGACTGGACGAGAACGGCAGTCCCGTGGTGATCGAGTACAAGAAGGGCGTCGACAGCGGCGTACTGTCGCAGGCCGTCTCCTACTTGTCCTGGTTGGAGACAGCGCACCACGAGGTCGAGGCGCTCGTCCGGAAGGTGTTGGGCCCGGAGGCCGCCAAGTCCATCGACTGGCGTCGTCCGCGGGTGGTCTGCATCGCGGCCGGCTTCTCCCATCACGACCGCGTGGCAGTGCAGCGGCTGCCCGAGCGGATCGGTTTGGTGCGCTATCGCGTCTTCGAGGGGGACCTGCTGAGTCTGCTGCTCGTGGAAACCTCGCCCGGTTCGTGGAGCGCTGCTTCGTCTCGACAACGCAGGGAGCGGGGCGCAACGGCCGACAGCGTCCCGGCGGCATCGGTAGTTTCCGCGTCCGCGGGTCCACACCGCGTCCCAAACTGCCTGCGAGACCTGTACGCGGAGCTGGACGGTGCTCTCACCGCGTGGGGCGAGGTCGAGGTGGCGCCCCTTCAGCACTACATCGCCTATCGGCGACTGGTGAACGTGGCATCGGTGATCTTCCGCCTGAAGCACGAGGCGATCCTGGTCTACCTCAGACTCGATCCGGGGCACGGTCACGCTGGAGGAGGGCTTCACCCGAGACATGTGCGGCATCGGGCATCTCGGGACCGGCGACCTGGAGGTACGCCTCGTCTCAGCGGCTGACCTGGAGAAGGCAGCACCGTTGATTCGGCGAGCGTTCGAAGCGGCCTGACGTAAGCGAAAGGGCGGCTGAAGCACCGGCTACTCGGTGCATCAGCCGCCCTTTGACGTCTGCAGTCCACTGTCCCCAGACTCTCGGCTCTCATGATCATTCCTCCGGTCCGGCCAGGACGAAGTCGTCCTGGTTCAGTTCCTCCTGGAGCCTTCGCTCGGCGATGTCGGCGTAGTGCGGCGAGAGTTCGATGCCCAGGAAGTTGCGGCCTTCGCGTAGGGCGGCAACGCCTGTGGAGCCGCTTCCGGTGAAGGGGTCGAGGACGGTGCCGCCTTCGGGGCAGATCTGGACGAGCTGCTGCATGACCTGGACGGGCTTCTGGGTGATGTGGACTCGGTCCTTGCGGGGCTGGGAGGCGGTGAAGTCGCCGGGGAGGTAGAGGTCGCGGTCCCTGTCGAGGGTGCCCTTGACGCCCCAGGTGATGAACTCTGCCGACTGCTTGAAGCCGCCCTTGCGGGGCCGGCTGGCGGGCTTGATCCATGGGATGGTGCCGCTCCAGGTCCAGCCCGCCATCTGCAGGGCGTCGGAGGTGGTCGGCTCTTGGCGCCAGTCCGAGAAGACGACGGCGACCGCGTGCTCGGTGGACGCCCGGTACGCCTCGGTGAGCAGGGCGGTCAACCAGCTTCGGTAGCTGCGCTGATCGCGGTTTTCTCCGGGGAAGTTCTCCAAGTCGTGCGCGCTGTTGCTGGTGACGTACTTGGCGCGTGCGGTACGGCCGGTGCGGTCCGAGCTGGTGCGCCCGCCGGAGTTGTAGGGCGGGTCGGTGATGACGGCGTTGACGCTCTCGTCGGGCAGGTTCTTCAGCACGGTGAGGGCATCGCCTCGGTGCAGCGTGTAACTCATGCGCGGGTCTCTTTCAGGGCACGGCGGGACTGGGCCCGCTCTCCGGACGGCGCTCAACGGCGGTCGCGTCGAGCGGGGTGCGCCGGAGGTTAGCCGCGATTTCCGGCCGCGCCTAACGAGCTGTGTCGTCTTCCAGGGGGCGGGTGTGGGGGTCGTTTGGTGCGGCCGGACTTCCGGTCTACTGTCTCGCCTCGTCACCGGGAAGGAGCCCCGCTCCGCCCCTGTTGACCTGTGCTGACCAGTGCTTTTGCGTCTCGTATGCGGCTCGGGCAGCCCGTTCTCCCCGTTTTCGAGTCCGTGAGGGTCCCTTTGTGTATCGCCTGAGATTACGAGCGCGGCTGGCTGCCGCGCTGGACCGAGACCGGCGTCCGGGAGCTACCAACTCCCCTGACCCGGGCCCGCCCTGAGAGGCGGATTCACATCGGCGGGGGGGGGGGGGGGGGGGGAAACAATATCGGGAACCCCCCCCAGACAAAAACACAAAAAGCCCGGCGGAGCACCCGCCCCGGAAAAAAACCACCCCCGCCCCCCCCACCGCG
>NZ_JBHYGX010000019.1:4489-25424 GCF_042739975.1 Streptomyces sp. NPDC059080 | reverse complement strand
CCGCCCCGGGGGGCGGGTCGCAACCACCCCCCCCGACCGGGCCCCCCCCGGCGCGGGTTATACACCGCGGGGGGGTGCCGACGGCTTTGCACGAGAAGTCGGCACCGCGCCTCCTACGAACCTCAAGGAGCCGCTGCGATGCAGCATGCCCTGATACACCCACGCCCTGGCCCGGCACCGTTCTCCGTCCGGAGTGGTCGCCTTGGTGAACGGTGGCGGCGATGAAGAAGACCGTCACCGCCACGGTCGGGCTCTGTGCCACCGCGCCACTGCTGCTGGCCGTCCCGATCCTCGCCATCGGAGCCGGGAGCGCCTCCGCCGCCTGCTCGACCGGCGGTACACAGGGTGTTGATACGTCGGCCGTTGCTGCTCAGGTGAAGGCGATCCTGACCGACGGCGGCAAGGGGGCGGTCTCCGTTCCTGGACTGGGCCGTCCGTCCGAGCAGGTGCCGAACGCGAAGACCATCCAGACCACCGGGGTCGCGATGGGTATCCCGGCCCGCGGGCAGGTCGTGGCCCTGGCGACCGCGCTGCAGGAGAGCGGCCTGCGGAACCTGTCGTACGGCGACCGTGACTCGTTGGGCCTGTTCCAGCAGCGCCCGTCGCAGGGCTGGGGAACGGCGAGCCAGATCCTCGACCCGGTGCACGCGTCGACGAAGTTCTACTCGGGGCTGAAGAAGGTGCCGGGCTGGGAGTCCCTTTCCGTGGCTCAGGCCGCGCAGGCGGTGCAGCGGTCCGGGTTCCCCGACGCGTACGCGAGGTGGGAGCCGTTGGCCAGCGCTCTGCAGAAGGCGATCGCGCCTCTGCTGTCGAAGGGCGGCGCGGCGCCGAGTTCTTCGCCGTCCGGCTCGGGCGGTGTGGACAGTGCTGCGCCCGGTGCCGCGGGCGGTTGTACGGACGGCGGGGGCGGGAGCGGCTTCGGGTCGATCCCGCCCGGCGCGGTGCCGGCCGGTTACAAGATTCCGACGGATGCTCCGCAGAAGGCCCGGACGGCGATCCGCTGGGCGCTCGGTCAGCTCGGCACGCCGTATCAGTGGGGCGGGCGTTGCACCGATTCCCACGGCGTCGATCCCATGGGCCGTTGCGACTGTTCCTCGTTGATGCAGCAGGCGTACAAGGCCGCCGGGGTGTCCCTCACGCGGACGACGTATACGCAGGTCAAGGAAGGTACGTCGGTCTCGGCCGATGCTCTTGAGCCCGGTGATCTCCTCTTCACCGAGGGGACGGCCGCCGTCCCTGAGCACGTCGGGATGTTCATCGGCCGAGGCTTGATCGTCAACGCCCCGCACACCGGCGACGTGGTGCGCATCGCGACCCTCGCTTCCTGGAGGCCGCAGATTCTCGCGGCCCGCCGAGTCCTCTGACCGGCGCTTCTCCCCTCTCTCCTCCCCCTTTCGCACCACTGCTTCGCCCCCTCGGGCTTTAGCCTCAAAATCGAACTGGAGTTCTTGTCGTGGTTCTCGCCGACAAACTCATTCAGCTGGCCTACGACCCCGGAATCAAGCCGAACAGCGGCGGGCTGCCCGGCCTGCCGGTCCTCAAGCAGGTGATGGGCTCCGTCTCCCTCTTCGCGATCATCGCGGTGGTCGGGGCACTCGTCGTCAGCGCGGGCGTGTGGGCCTGGGGCCACCACTCCGGCGGCCACCAGGCCGAGGCCAACGGCAAGAAGGGCGTGCTGGTCAGCGCGGGCTGCGCGCTGTTGCTGGGCGCCGCGAACGGGACGGTCGCGTTCTTCAGCGGGCTGGGATCGCAGGTCCACTGACTATGAAGAAACGTCCCCTCGCCTCTGTCTCCCGCAGCGGCAACCCCGGCGGCGCATCTCGCGTGCGCCGCCGGGCGCTGCTCGGCTCCGTCTTCCTCGTGGTGCTCGTCTCCCTCGCCGGGCTGACCGCCTACCTCACCCGCGACGGCCGGGGTCCGTCCAAGGAGACGGCTGCACCCACGAGTTCAGCCGCTCCGACCGCCTCACCATCGGTGGCTCCCTCGCCCGGGGCGCACGCCAAGTCCCTCCCGGTCCCGCCGACCACTCGTGACCCGGTCGCGTTCGGGAAGGCGGCCGCGGCGGCCCTGTGGTCCTACGACACCCGGGCATACTCCCGGCGCGAGCTGCTGTCCGCGCTGCGCGGGTGGCTGACCGCAGAGTCCAAGTACGCCGACCGGGCTTCCGTCGACGCGATCGTCCCTTCGCCTGTGCTGTGGAAGGAGATGGCCGCCAACAGGCAGTTCGCCACGGCCACGGTGCACGAGGGCCACTTCCCGGACGCGTTCACCAAGGCGCTGCAGGAAGACCCCGGAGCGATCACGCGCGCGTACGTCTACGCCGTCACGGTCTCCGGCAAGCAGTCGATCGCCTGGAAGGGCTCGCCCGCAGGAGGCGCGGAGAGCCGCGCCGCGACCCTCGCGGTCCAGTGCCGACCGAACCATCCCTGCGCCCTGGTCGGCGTCATGCCGTCCGTCACGCCCTGACCCTCCCCTCCCGAAAGGAGGTACCGCCATGGGAGTCTGCGACTTCCCGCTGATGGACAAGGTGTGCGGCGCCGTCGACTTCGCCACCAACCCGGCCGGGACCGTCACCGACGGCATCGGAGCGTGGATCGCGAAGTCGGCAGGCGAGCTGGCGGCCACCGCATCCGATCTCGCCAGCAAGGCCGTCAACCAGACCACCGCCATCGACCTCGGTGCCGGGTGGTTCCGGGACAACTACGAGCTGCTGCTGCCCATCGGCCTCGCCCTGACCGTCGGCACGTTCTGTATCCAGCTGATGCTCGCGGCCTGGCGACGGGACGAACGCGCCCTCGCCCAAGCCGCGATCGGCACGATGACCGGCGTCCTGTTCTCCTTCTGCGCCATCGCCTTCACCTCTGTCGCGATCACCGTGGTCGACGCCCTGTCCGACGGCTTGTTCCACGCCGCCAACACCTCTGTCGACGACGCGATCCGCCGCGTGATCAAGGTCAACGCGCTGGGGGCGATGTTCGGCTTCGGGTGGGGCGTGCCCACCCTGGTCGCCTTCGGCTGCGCGCTCGGCGCCTTCCTGTACTGGGGCGTGATGGTCGCCCGCAAGGTCGGCGTGTTGATCATGGTGGCGCTCGCCGTCTTCGCCGGGGCCGGCGGTGGCTGGGACGTCGCCAAGCGATGGCGGCGCGGCTGGATCGAGGCCACCGCCACCTTGGTGGTCTCGAAACTCCTGATGACCGTGGTCTTCTTGATCGGTGTCTCCGCCATGGGCGCGTCCGACGCGCACGACGGCATGAGCGCCCTGTCCGACGCGATGGCGGGCCTCGTCGTGATGATTCTGGTGCTGTTGTGCCCGTACGCCACCTACAAGTTCGTCCACTGGGCGAGCGACGGCGGTGGCCACGACGATCTGCACCGCACCGGAGTCGCCGGCCTGACGGTCGCCGCCGGAGCCGCGAAGACCGCGGGCACCCTGGCCATGCAGGCCGGAACCGGAGCACCTGCTCCGCAGGGGTCGCCCCAGGTCCCGGGCGCGGGTGCCGACGGGGTCGCCTCCGGGATCAGCCCTTCGGGCGGGAGTCTCAGCAAGGAGGGGATCGACGCCGGTCCGCCCAAGGCCCGGACCAGTTTCCGGTACGGCGAAGACCCGAACGCCTCCGGCGACAAGGGACGGGCACGCATCCAGCGCCCCGGAATCCCCGCGCTGATCACCCGGCCCGGTGAGGGCGACGCGGGAGTCTCTGGCGCAGGCCCCGCCGACGGCTCTGGTCTTCCCGCCAGTGCTTCGGCTCCGGTCGGCGGCATGACCCGGGTGGGTGCGGCTCCGCCTGCCGGACCTCCGCCGCCTTCTACTGGTCCGTCGGCGGCCGGTTCGCCGACGCCGACGACCTGGGTGTTCCCCAAGCAGCCGCCTCCGAGCGCCTGACCACCACAACCGGGGGCGGGCTGTACCCCCACAGCCCGCCCCTCCCGCTCAACCGACCCCGGAAACGAAGACCGCCATGGCCTCCAGAAGAACGCCCCACTCACCCGCCTCCGTACGCTCCTCCCGTCTGGAACCGCCATGTCTGACAAGCCCCCGGCCGAAGCCGTCACGGCCACCGTGAAGTTCCCCCACCGCAGCAGGCGCGGCATCCTGCTCGGCCTGACCGCCCCGCAGTTGATCACCGTGGGGGTCGTTGGTCTGCTCCTGTTCGCTGTGATCCTCGCGCGCGGCGTGACCGGTGCTCTTCAGCTCATTCCGCTGTGGGCCGCCGCCGCGCTGTTCGTCTTCTTCCGCTACCGCGGCCGGGCCCTGGCCGAGTGGGCGCCGATCGTTACCCGTTACGTCCTTCGCCGGATGCGGGGGCAGCTGGTCTGGCTCACCCGGCCCTCCCGCCGCCCGGTCCGTGAAGGGCTTCTTCATCTGCCCGGGACCGCGGCCAGCCTGCGGGTGATCACGTCTCCCGCAGGCCGGTACGGCGCGGTCCACAACCCGCACACCAGCACACTGACCGCCGTCGTCAAGGTGTCCTCCCGCGCCTACGCGCTGCTCGATCCGGGGACGCAGAACGCCAACGTCAACGGCTGGGGACGCGCGCTGGCCGCGCTCGCCCGCACCGGCCAGATCGCCCGGATCCAGGTGATCGAACGCACCGTCCCCGACTCCGGCGACGCGCTGCGCCGGTACTGGGAGGAAAACGGCCACCCCGACGCCCCGGTCGCAGGGGCGCTCTACGGTGAGCTGATCCAGAACGCGGGCCCTGCCGCAGCTCCCCACGAGGCGTACGTCGCGATCGCGCTGGACACCAAGGCCGCGCGGCGTCTGATCAACCAGGCCGGCGGCGGCCTGACCGGCAGCTTCAGCGTGCTGGCTCAGTTGACCTCGACGTTCGACCAGGCCGCGCGCACCGCCGGACTCAACCCCACCGGCTGGCTCACCGCCACCGAGATCGCGGCCGTCGTGCGCACGGCATACGACCCCAAGGCCCTGTCCGCGCTGGACCGTTGGTCTCCTGCCGGGCGTCCCGAGGCCGATCCTGCTGCTGCGGGACCCGTCGTGGTCGTCGAGAAGGCGGACCACATCGCGACCGACTCGGCCGTCCACGCCACGTACTGGGTGGAGAACTGGCCCCGGACCGAGACGTCGGCGGGCTTCCTCCACCAGGTCCTGTTCACGGCCGGGGTCCGGCGGACCCTGTCGCTGTCGTACGAGCCGAAGGACCTGGACGCAGCCCTGCGCGATGTGCAGCGCAAGAAGGCCAGTGTGATCGCGGATGCCGCCGAGCGGGCCCGGCGCGGCCAGGTCGACTCCGAGGCGGACTCGGTCGAGTACCAGGACATCAAGTCCCGTGAGCGGCAGCTCATCTCGGGCCACGCGGATGTCGCCCTGACCGGTCTGCTGACCGTCTCGGCCGACTCGGAAGAGGAACTGCGTTCCGCGTGCGCGGTCGTGGAGACCGCGGCCGTCGGCGCGCAGATCGATCTGCGGCCGCTCACCTGGCAGCAGGCCGAAGCGTTCACCGTCGCCGCCATGCCGCTCGGCCTCGCCGCCTGACCCCGGTCCTCCCCCTCGGAGAGAGCTTTTCATGTCCCGCACCACCAGTCCGACCGCGCAGGACTTCGTGCCCTTCGCGACTGCCGCGCTCGACTTCCACCGCGCCCTGAACATCCCGGCCGGGCCCCTCGTCACCACCCGCGCCGAGCTGGACGCCCTGCACGCCCACCTCATCGCGCTGCACGACGTGCTCGACGCCCACGTCACCCGCACCGGACAGCTCATCCCGGCCGAAGGCAACCAGCTCCGTACCGCCCGCACCCGCATCTGGCAGGCCGCCGACCACGTCCACGCCGCCTACCACGCAGCACCCCGGCCGGACTCCTGCGAACTGCCCGCCCCCGAGATGTGCCAGGCCGGCCTGCCCGAAGGAGCACCCGAGCTGACCATCTGCCAGCGCCACCAGCGCGCCGTGCACCTGGTGCGCCGCCGCACCACCCCGGCCGACCTGCACGCACCCTTCACCAGCCTCACCCGCCGCTGAACCACTGCCTTCTGGAGAAACTCATGCCCCGCCCCCGCGCCAGCGCCTCACACCTGTTCATCCCCCGCAGGACGTCCCGTGCCCAGCAGCGCGCCGCCCGCACCGGCTTCGCCGAGGCCCGCCGCCAGGCCCGTCTCGCCGGAGCCCCGCCCCGCCACCGCGCCAAACAAACCCGTGATCCGCAGCTGCGGTCGACCTACCCGCCCACCGGGCGCCCCGGCCCCTCCTCCGCCCGCGGCGGCAAGCTCCGCCTGCCCGCCCACCGGATGACCACCGCCACCGTGTCCGGCGCCTACCCGTTCCTCGCCGAGGGCGGCCTGGGCGCGGACGGCATCTTCATCGGCAGGGACGTCCACGCCGAAGCCGCGTTCTGCTACGACCCGTTCTCGCTCTACAGCAGCGGGCGGATCGAGGGCTTCACCAACCCGAACGCCGTCCTGGCCGGGATCATCGGCATGGGCAAGTCCGCGCTCGCCAAGTCCATCGCCACCCGGGCGATCGCCCACGGCTACCGGATCTACGTGCCCTGCGACCCCAAGGGCGAGTGGACCGCCGTCGCGCAGGCCCTCGGCGGCCACAGCATCGCCCTGGGCCCGGGGCTCCCGGGCCGGTTGAACCCCCTGGACACTCCGGCCCGGCCCGCCGCGGTGAGCGAGGAGGACTGGTCTGCCGAGGTCCGCAAGCGGCGACTGCTGCTCCTGGCCGGCCTGGCGCGCACCGTCCTCAAGCGCGATCTCCAGCCAATGGAGCACACCGCGCTGGACCTCGCCCTCGACCTGGTCGTCACCGAAGCCGAGGCCAGCGGCACGGTACCGCTGCTCGGCGACATCGCACACACCCTCGGCTCGCCCGAGCGCCTCGACCGCGCCCTCGGCGACCAGGCCGGGCGCATGGGGGCCGCCGCGCAGGACCTCGCGCACGCCCTGCGCCGCCTGGTGCACGGCGATCTGAGCGGAATGTTCGACGCCCCGTCGACGGTGTCGTTCGACCCGACCACCCCGATGCTGTCCATCGACCTCTCCCGCCTCGGCGGCTCCGGCGACGACACCGCCCTCGTCCTGGCCATGACCTGCGCCTCGGCATGGATGGAGAGCGCCCTCGCCGACCCGGACGGCGGACGGCGCTGGGTGATCTACGACGAAGCCTGGCGCGTGATGCGCCACGTCGGCCTGCTGGAGCGCATGCAGTCGCAGTGGAAGCTCAGCCGCGGTCTCGGCATCGCCAACCTGATGATCATCCACCGGCTCTCCGACCTGCTCAGCGCAGGCGACGCCGGCTCCCGCGGCCGAGTACTGGCAGAGGGTCTGCTGGCCGACTGCTCCACCCGGATCATCTACCGCCAGGAACCCGACCAACTCACGGCCGCGGCCTCACTGCTCGGCCTGACCGGCGTCGAAACCCAGGCCGTATCCGCCCTCACCAAAGGCCGGGGCCTATGGAAAGTCGCAGGCCGGTCCTTCATCACTCAGCACCTCCTGCACCCAGCCGAACGCGAACTCTTCGACACCGATGCCCGCATGGCTGCCTAGGGCCAGTCCGGCGGATCATGGACGAAGCCAGAGTCGGATAGAGGCGACGGTGACGGTGCCGTGGAAGATGTAGGCGCGTTTGTCGAACCTGGTGGCCACGGCGCGAGAGTTCTTGAGGCTGTTGATCGTCCGCTCAACTTCATTCCTCCTCTTGTAGATCGTCTTGTCAAAGCCGGCGGGCCGGCCGCCCTTGCTGCCGCGGCTCTGTCGGTTGGCGCGCTGGTTCTTCGGTTCGGGGATGGTGTGCTTGATCTGGCGCCTGCGTAGGTAGCGGCGGTTGCGTCGGGAGGAGTACGCCTTGTCTCCGCCGAGGTGATCCGGCCGGGTGCGGGGGCGCCCGCCGCCGAGGCGGTGGACCCGGATGCGTTCCATGACGGGGATGAGCTGCGGGGCGTCGCCCCACTGACCCGGCGTGATCAGCAGGGCCAGTGGGCGGCGCCCGCCCTCTCCGGCAAGGTGGATCTTGCTCGTCAGGCCGCCCCGGGAGCGTCCGAGTCCCTCACCAGGGCGGTGCTGCCGGGGCCTGGCTCTTTTCCCGGTACCCGAGGTGGTTTCTTGCGGGCCCCGGCGGCGTGCTGGTGGGCCCGGCAAGAGGTGGAGTCCACGCTCACCATCGGCCAGTCGATACGGCCCTCGGTGTCAGCGTCGGCCAGGACGGCTGCGAAGAGCCAGTCCCAGGTGCCGTCCGCCGACCAGCGCCTGTGCCGCTCGTACACGGTCTTCCACTTGCCGAAACGTGCAGGCAGATCCCGCCATGGCACCCCCGTGCGGTTGCGGTACAGGATCCCGTTGATGACCCTGCGGTGGCCTGCCCAACGGCCGCCACGGCTACCGGACTTCGGCAGATGCGGCCTCAGTCGGGCCCATTTCGCGTTCGCGAGATCTCCCCGCCTCCATGAACATGCCAACGACGAGAGCCCCCGGCAGTCACAAGATCTGCCACGGCCAGAACCTAGCCACCCGTGCGTTCAGTCCCCGCTTGCGGGGACCCACGGAGGGAGGTGTCCAGAGCAGTCATGAGCTGCGCAGCGCGGCTCTTACCGCTGGGCGCGAGAGGGTACCGCTGGAGGATATCGATCAGGGCCGGTGTGGCTCGTTCGCGGGCCTCTTCGATCGCCCTGTTCCCGGCCATGGGATCCTCGCCTGCGTCGATTTCGGCGATGCGTGCCGCATTCGCAGCGGCGCGCAGGATGTGGCCCACTTGGTGAGCCTTCGCGATCGGGTGCAGGTAAGCGGCAGATGCGGCATCGCCGGCGGCTTGCGCAGCGAGACGTGCAGTTTCAGTGGCAGTCTCCTTCGCCGCTCGGTGAGCGTCCATCGACGTGATGCGCTGAAGCTTGGTCCTGGGCGCACCGCTGATGAACTCCCATGCCGCATCGATGGCCGCCCGCGGTCGGGTGTCACCGGGGTTGGCATCCTCGAACACCGGGAGAACTTCCTGCGCTGTCTCGGCGACGTAGCGCGCTACGACTCGCAATTCGTCCATGGACAGTTCGAAGTCACCGTTCACGCTCGTCACGAAGGCGATCGTTGCACATTCAGGAGTGGGGCACGCTCGCGGGCAGGCTCAGCTCCTTGGTCCGGGGACGCGGTCTCGTACTCCTTCTGCGACGACGTGGGCTGGCCCATCGACGAAAAGGGCTACGAGGGCGGCAAGGTCGCGCGCGACGCCGAAGCGTGGAAACACGTCGAGGTCTTCCTCGACCACGGCCCCGAGGTGCTGGCCGGTGTCCGCGCCGCTGCCCGGGGCGCCGACTACGTCGAGGGGCCGATCAGTGACGACCTTCGTCGGCTGCGCGGCATCGACACCACGCTGGAACGGGCGGGCCGACTCCATGAGGAGTGGGAGCAGGTCATGGCCCTCATGGACGCCTCACAGCCCGGCTCGCGAGAGCTCTACGCGGACGAAGCTCGGAAGATCCGCAACAGCGAAGGGTGGCACCACGCCGACGAGTTGTCGTACCAAGGCGCTGCCCTGGCTCGGGCGGCCGACTACGTAACCACCCGTGCCGATCACGAGCGCCCCACACCGCCCAACCGTGTCCAGGCAGCCCGTGCACGGTCCGCGACCAGCACCCGCTCGGTGCCGCCCATGACGTCTCCGGCACCGCCTGCGTCGTCTCCGGCTGTCCCCCGTCGCTCCCGCTGACCCTCTAGCACCGTTTTCCGGCGAGGCCAAACCGACCGATCGCCGCATCCTCGTGGAGCACCGCCCCCACCAGCATCGGTCGTCGGCCGCTTCCCACCTCGGAGCGCACCATGCCCCGCACCAGCAGATCCACCTCGGCCGTCGCCCTCTCTACCCGAGCCTGCACCGGATGGATCCGTCATGCCCGCCCCCGCTCAAAACGCGCTGCCCGACATCGCAGTCGGCCGCCACCCCGACCACGGCATCGTCGCCAAGAACCCGAAACAACTCGCCGCCGGCACCTGGATGCTGGAACGGCTCGACTTCCACCCCGTCCCGGACCACCCGACGCTGTACGCACTGGCTGACCAGCAGCAGGACGGACCGGCCCGTACCACCCGGGCCGTGGCGCTGCTGCGCAAGGCCGGCTACCGGGTCGACGCGGACGCGGCGTTCGCCCCCGCGCTGAGCTCCGGCGCGGCCTTCGACCGTGACCGGGCCTCGCGGGCAGAGCCCGACGTCGCGTTCGCCGAGCATCCGCAGCTCGGCGTCGTCGCGGCCACCAGCGACCACTCCTCCGCGCTCGGCGGCCGACGCGTCCTGGAAGAGCACGGCTGGCGGCATGCTCCGGACCTGGACGTCTACACGCTGCCCCTCTCCATCGACCGCAGCGAGGCTTTGGGGAAGGTCGCCAGCGCCACGGTGTCGATGCACCGGTCCGGTCTCCAGGTAGCCGTACAGCCTCGTCTCGCCCGGGACGTATCAGCGCGCCGCTCCCCTGCACCTGGGACGGCGGCCCGCCACGAGCGCGGCCAGGGCTTCACCGCCCGCGCATCTCCCCTCGGCGCCGCCGCGCTCGCCGCCAGCCCGGCCCGCACCGGCCTCCCGGGCAAGCCGCCGGTTCCCGCCGTCTCCGCTCCGGCCGGACGGCCGGTCGACCCGCGCATCGCCTTCTCCCGCACCCGATGACCCTTCCGTAAGGAGCAGTTCCCATGGCCGTGAAGACCATCTGGCAGATCAACCACTCCTGCGGCCACCCGGCCGAGCGCGACCTGTCCGACCGTGCGGCCGACCGCCGCGCGGGCTTCGCCGAATGGCTCGCCAAGCAGGAGTGCACCGACTGCTGGCGGGCCTCCAAGGACGGCGACGAACAGGACAAGGCCGCCTGGCTGAAGGCCAAGCGGGCCGAAGAGCAGGCCGCCTCCGAAGCCTGGTCGCAGCAGTACCGGATGCCTCCACTGGAAGGGACCGAGCGGGCCGTCGCCTGGGGCGTGCGCTGCCGCCACCAGATCCTGTCCGCCGCCTACACCACCCTCGTCCTCGAAGGCGAGACCAGCGAGGCGGAGTGGGCCGAGATCGAGGAGACCGCGCGCACTCTCACCCGTGCCGGGTGGTGGATCGATCAGCGCGCCTCCGAACCCGACGACCTCACCGAGCTGATCGACGCCGCCACCACGGCCGACCGGCCGACCGAAAACCCCTACTTCTGACCGCCAGCTTCCTTCCCGAACAGGAGCCGCCTCGATGACCAGCAGAAGAGCGCCCCGCGCCCCGCCCCTCACTCACCTGCGCTCACCCAGGACTCACCATGCCCGTCCCTCGTACCAGCGCGCCCTCGGCCACCACCGGGGTCGACGCGCTCCTCTACCTCCTCTTCGGTGTCCTCGGCGCCGCCTTCGTCTTCGGCTCCCTGGCCTGGTTCTCAGGGAACATCGCCAATTCCTTCTTCGAGACCGGACCTTGGGTGGATTTCAGGGTCGTCGAGGCCCTGCTGCATCCCGACATCCTGTGGCCGCACCTGGACTCCACCACACTGCTGATCAGCACGCGGATCATTCCCGCTCTGGTGTCCATCGGCCTCGCCGTCATCGGCCTCCTCCTGGGAATGCGGCTGCGTGGCAGCACGACGAGGGGCCTCGCCCGCAAGGCGGACCTTGCTCCGCTGACGGGCAAGGAGATCGCCACCAAGGCCCAGAGCCTGCGGCCGGGCCTGAGCGGCAAGGAGTGGAAAAGAGGTCGCGCCGGCCGACCGCGGCATCCTCCTCGGCGCGCTCTCACCGGGCCGTGCCGAGGTCCGCGCCTCCTGGGAGGACGTGATCGTCGCGATCATGGCGCCGCGCAGCGGCAAGACCTCCGGGCTGGCGATCCCTGCGATCCTCTCCGCCCCCGGGCCGGTGCTGCTGACCTCGAACAAGGCGGGGGGTGATGCGTTCACCGCGACGGTCGACGCCCGTGCCGAGGTCGGCGCGGTCTGGACGCTCGACCCGCAGCAGATCGCCCATCACCCGCGCGAGATGTGGTGGGACATCCTGGCCGACGCCCGCGACCTGGCCGGGGCGAAACGTTTGGCCGGGCACTTCGTCACCGCGAGCGTCGACGAGTCGAGCGGCTCCGACTTCTGGTCCACCGCCGCGAGCAACACGCTCGGCGCGCTGTTCCTCGCCGCCGCCAGCCACCGGCGCCCGATCACCGACGTCCTCGCCTGGCTCGCCACTCCTTCCGACCGGACCCCGGTGGACCTGCTCACCGATGCCGGCCACCATGCGGTCGCCGCCCAGCTCCAGGGCACCGTCTCCGGCGCCACCGAAACCCGCGACGGCATCTTCGAAACGGCGCGGCAGTACGCGAGCTGCCTGCTCGACCCGGACGTCGCCGCGTGGGTCACGCCGCACAAGGACCTCCCCGAGTTCAGGCCCTCCGCCTTCGCCACTTCCCGCGACACGCTGTACCTCCTCAGCAAGGACGGCGGCGGCAGCGCCTCGGCGATCATCGCCGCAGCAGCCGACGCGGTGATGCGCGCGGCCGTCGTCGCCGCCGAACGCGCCGGAGGACGGCTCGACCCGCCCGCCCTGTGCGTCCTCGACGAAGCCGCCAACGTGTGCAAGATCAACGATCTCCCGGACCTGTACAGCCACCTGGGCTCGCGCGGCGTCATCCCGATGACGATCTTGCAGTCCTACCGGCAAGGGCAGCGGTGCTGGGGCGAGGCCGGCATGGACGCCCTCTGGTCCGCCGCCACCATCAAGATCGTCGGGTCCGGCATCGACGACCCGGACTTCGCCGACCGCCTCAGCAGGCAGGTGGGCGACCACGACGTGCAGACCGTCTCCGTGTCGGACAGCGACAGCGGCAAGTCCACCTCCGTGAGCATGCGCACCGAGCGGGTCCTGCCCCCGGACGCGATCCGGGCCCTGCCCAAGGGCAAGGCCCTGCTTCTGGCCACCGGTATCCGCATCGCCATGCTCAACCTCCGGCCCTGGTACAAGGAGCCGTCCGCCAAGGTGATCGGCCCGGCCTCGGCCCGCGCGACGAAGGCCATCACCGAACGCGCCCTCTCGAAGACCCGCGGCCGCGACGACTTCGGGCTGTCGGCATGAGCGCGCTCGCGCCGCGCCCCGGGCGGCTCGCCCACGCGCCAATCGTCCTGCGCGGCGGCCAGTGGTGGTGGATCAGCGGGACCGGGTCGATTCCCGTCACCGACCCCACGTTCACCACCAGGCTGGACGGCTTCGCCCAGGCGGTGGCGGCGGCCGACCGGGCGGTCGCCGACCTCCGTGCCCGGCAGAGGGAGGCCGCCGCCTCCGACTCTAGGGGGCGGCGATGAGCCCGCTGGTGACCGCGGAACAGGCGGTCCTCGGCGCCGTCCTGCTCGATCCGGTCCAGCTCTCGCACCTGGAGTGGCTCGCGCCGGGCCACTTCTCCCGACCTGTCCACCGCGCGCTGTTCGCCGCGCTGCGCACGCTCCGCGACAACGGCCACCCCGCGCTGGCCGAGAAGCCCGTACCGCTGTCGTGGGTGACCGATGCGGTCCACGAGGCCAGCCTCCACGTACGAGGGCTGACCTCGGCGTACGCCCACACCCTCATCCAGTCCTGCCCACGCCCCGCGCACGCTCCGGTGTACGGCCGCATGGTGCTGGAGGGCGCGATCCACCGCAGCATCACGGAACACGCGGTCCGTCTTCACCAAGCTGCTCGTGCTGACGCGCTGCGGGGCGACGTCGAGGAGGCCCTGCACCACGCCGACGTTCTCACCGGGGCACTCGACGATCTCGCGCGGCGGTGGGGAACCGAACCCCGCCCGGTCGCGCCGATTGCTCCGCCGTCCGCGCTCCCCGACGCGCCGCGGACGGTTCGGGCGGAGGAGGTCGCCGAGGATGAGCGGTTTCTTCTTGCCGTCCTTGTCGAGCAGCCGTCCGCCGTGGGCGAGGTGGTCGGGTGGCTGCGGCCGGGCGACTTCGCCGACCCGGCCCATGGGCAGCTCTACCGCTGCCTCGGCGCGCTGCACCACCGGGGCGAGCCCGTCGACCGGATCACTCTGCTCTGGGAAGCCCAGCGGCGCGGTCTGCTGGCCGACGGCACGCTCTCCGGCGACCAGCTCACCGCCCTCTGCGGCGGCGGGAGTTCCGGAAGCGCGGAGTGGCTCGGGGAGCGGGTGATGCGCTCCTCGGTCACCCGTACGGCAGCCGCCTCCGCACGCACCGTCCGCGCCTTGGCGGAGAACGACGCGTTGGCGCCTGGGCAGCTCATCAATCACGCGCTGCACGTGCTCCGTCCGCTCGACGACGTCCGTGCACGCTGGCAATCCGCGAACGGCCGTCCCGCCCCGGCGGCGAAGGCGCCTTCGCCTGACCGGCCTCCCCCTGCGCAGGTGCATGCCGCCCTCGCGCGCAGCACACCGGGCCCGACCTCGCCACCCGCGGCCCAGATCAGCCCTGCGCCCAGCCCTGCCTCCGTGCGACCGCCCTCTCGCGGCCATGGCTGACGCCTCTCCCGCCCACCGCTCGTCCTTTCCACAGGGGTTCACCATGAACAACACTCGCGTCACCGACGCCCTGGCGCTGCGTGCCATGGCGTCAGCCTTCGATGCCCAGCGCGGCAAGCTCCCGGTCGAGGGAGACCCTCACCGCTCGCCTGATGGCGTCACCGTCGCCCGGCAGATTTCCGAACTCGGCAAGCTGATCACCGACTTGGGCAACGACGTTCTCTTCCGCACCGCCGACCACGGCCAGGAGGCGCACACGTCGCGGGTCATCGACGGCTTCGCCAGCGCGGTGCGGCCTGCGGGCGAGGCAGCATCCGCTCTCGGAACGGTGGTCCACGAGCTCTCCTTCCTGGACCGGACCGAGCACCTCCGCGACCTGCCCGATGCCCGGGATGCTCAGGAAGCAGCCACGCAGGTGATAGGCGAGTCCCTCGAAACGGCGGACCGCGTTCTCCACGACGCTGCCAACTCCCTGCACATCGCAGCGGAAGCGGTGTCGCCTCCGTCCGCGCGTCTCCAGGCCGCCCGTCGCCAATCCACCATCGCGACGTCCACTTCATCTCCCGCACCCACCCCCGCAGCAGCAGCGGCTCCTGCGGCCCGGACCGCTCGGAGCCGGTGACGTGAAAACCGCCATCACGCGTCCTCCACTGATCGGGTCACTGTGCTCGGGGTACGGCGGCCTCGACCTGGGGGTGCAGGCCGCCCTCGGTGGCACCCTGGCCTGGCACGCCGAGGTCGATCCGAACGCCTCGCGCATCCTGACCCGCCACTGGCCCGGCCTCCCGAACCTGGGCGACATCACGACCACCGACTGGTCCGCCGTGCCCCGGGTGTGCGTCCTGACAGCGGGCTTCCCCTGTCAAAGACGTCTCGGTCGCCGGCCGCCGGGCCGGAATCGCCCCTCACACCCGTTCCGGGCTGTGGCTGCACGTCGCCCGTGCGGTCGAAGCCCTCCGCCCCTGCCTGGTGGTGATCGAGAATGTGCGCGGTCTCCTCACCTCACCCGCCGGTTCCCCTGGCGACGTGGAATTCTGCCCGTGGTGTCTGGGAGACACCCCAGGTCAGCCTCCTGTGCGGGCACTCGGTGCCGTACTCGGATCCCTGGCCGACCTCCGGTACGACGCGAG
Source organism: Streptomyces sp. NPDC059080 (assembly GCF_042739975.1). NCBI lineage: Bacteria > Bacillati > Actinomycetota > Actinomycetes > Kitasatosporales > Streptomycetaceae > Streptomyces > Streptomyces sp. NPDC059080. The sequence goes on along the minus strand of NZ_JBHYGX010000019.1, from coordinate 9,895 downwards.
GTGGCTCGTGCTTCGGGCCTCCGATGTCGGAGCCCCGCACCGACGGGAGCGGATCTTCCTTGCCGCCTGGCCCTCCGACCACGCTGCTCAAGACGCCGACCAGCAACCTCGCGAAGAACGGCGGCTCACAGCACCCCTCGAAGAGGAAGAGCGGGGGCCACGGACCGAACCTGGCCGACGAGGTGGAGTGGCTCCTCCTCCCGACCCCGAAGGCACCGGATGGGACCAAGGAGCCGCCCGGCCATCGGCACGGCAACAGGGACATGCCCCTGCCAAGCGCGGCAGCTTCGCTTCTTCCCTCACCGCAGGCAGCCAGTCCTGGCGCCCCGGAACGCCGACCGGGCAAGCATCCTCCCTGGCCCGCGGTGGTTCTGCCGCTCTGGACGAGCTCAGCTCCGGAAACCCGGGAGCAGCCCAGCGATGGGGCGCGTACGCAGGAGCCATCGCCCGATGGGAGACGCTCACCCGCCCCGCGCCGCCGCCCACCGACGCGGGCGGGCGGCTCCGTGCCGACTTCGTGGAGTGGATGCAGGGCCTGGAACCCGGCTGGGTCACCGCCACCTCAGGGCTTGGACGGCCAGCTCAGCTCACCGCCCTCGGCAACGGCGTCGTACCCCAACAGGCTTCACAGGCAGTGCGGTTGATCGCACCTCCTTTCCCGCGTTGCCTCCGCTGCACGCCGACGTAGCGCCCTACTACCGGGCTTCCCCGGCTGAGCCAAATCGCGGTTTCTCCGGACCCTCCCTCCCATGCCCGACACCAGCACGCCCTCCTCCGCCCCCGAACCGTTCCAGGTCCCCGACGGGGACCTCGACGACCTCGCCAGCACCCTCGCCAAGACCATGGCCGAGGTCCGGCAGCACGGCGTCATCCTCGACCGCCTGGGCTCCGAACCCCCGCCCGACACCCCCGCCACCGAGCCGACCGACGGCGCCTCGGCCCCGGAGACATCTGGGGCCGAGGAGGGCGCTCCCGCCTCGGTATTCATCCTCGCCCTGGGCGGCGAGGCGTACGCCATCGAACTCGCCGCCCTCAGCGACTGGGTGAACTACCTCTTCCTCCCGGTGTACGGCCGGGAGATCAGCACGACCCGCCCGTGGTGCGCGCAGTGGCACGAACACCCCGAGGCCGTCGCCCGGCTGCACGCCCTCTGGCTCGCGTGGCAGCACCTCACCGACGCCGAGGCCGGACTGTCCGGCCCCTCGACATGGCACCGCGATCACCTGGACCAGACCCTGGTCCACCTCCGCGCCCCCGACGGCCCCTTCGCCGCGTGCACCACAAGCCCGGCCCGCCCCCACCACCGCATGCTGGCCACCCCTGCACCCGAACAGCTCGGGCTGGCGGCATGAGCAATGACCTCGGCTTCAGCCTTGATGACTTCGAGCCCGCCGACGCGGACTCCGAGTACCTGGAACAGCAGTTCTGGACCGGTGACCTCACCGTCCTGGCCGAGCACCACACCACCCCCAACGGCTCCCACAGCTTCGTCCTCGCCCACGACGGCTCGGCCACCTGGGGCGTGCCCGGTGCGCCCCAGATCCGGGCGATCATGGTCGCGCGTGATCTGGATCAGAACACGTTCACGTTCGAGTCGGCCTACCACTCCAGCGTGGCGTTCGCTCAGAACTGGCTGATCGAGCGCGGTTGCCCGCCCGAGCGGACTCAGGTCGGCGGCGACTTCATGAAGCCCGCCGACGATCTCACCACGCGAGTCGAAGAGAGGCTTCGTACGTCGGAGGATCGGTACGAAGTTCTCGACAGCTTCACCTCGGACTTCGCCCCGTGCGAGACGTGGACGTTGACCCGCGACTCCACCGCCGCTCGGGCCCCGGTTCGCGTCTTCCTCGAAGAGGGGGACTTCGAGTCCCCCACGTACACGATGCGCGAGGGCGCCTTCGCCGACGAGGACGCAGCCCGGCAGTGGCTGGACGACCGCAGCAGCCCCCTGCCGCAGCCTCCGGAACACCGCGAACACGCCACCGCTCTCCGGACCTGCGCCGCCCTCACCCGGTCAGCCGGTGCCTCCGCGGTACCGAAGGCCGGCCCCGATGCCCGCAGCGCCCCATCGGCGGGAACGACGCAGCGACCGGGCTCGGGGAGGTCGATGTGAGTCGCGCCCGCTTCGCCTTCGCCGCACACCCCGACGCCATCGCAGACCTGCGGAAACTCCCCGAGCGGATTCGCGACTTGGCTCTGCTGGAACTGCAGCACCTGGTGCACGGCAGCGACGACTGCCTGCCGCTCAAGGGCCGCCTGGCAGGGTTCCACAAGGTCTACGTCGACCCGTCCGTCTCTTACCGGATGGTCATCCAGTTCCGTCCGGCCCCGCCCACCTCGAACCACAAACGCGAGATCTATCTCGTCGCTGCTGGCAGCCGGAAGGGCTACGAGGTCTACCGCTCGGCCCAGCTGCGCACCGGCGTCCATCAGAACGCCGAGCAGGGCCCGTCCACCGAGGCGCGCGTGCAGGCCGCACGGTCCCGTTCTCCCCACGCGGCCGACCGGCCGACGACGGCACCGGTAACTGCGCCAGCAGCAGCCCAACTCACTACCACCGCTCCCCGAAAGGTTCCCCTGCGATGACCACCGACCGCACTGCACCGGCCCGTACCGAACTGGCGAGCCTCCTCGCCGAGGCCGCGCACAGCATCTCCGGGATCCTCACGACCAAGTACCCGACAGCCACCAACCGCTCCTACCTGCACCCCGTGCTGGGCGCGCTGTCCGCCGGGCCCCGGGTCGTCGGTGAGCTGAACGACCGGCTCGAAAGTTTCGCCGCCGAAGAGCTGGTTCCCGCCACACCGGCGGGGCTCTTCACCTTGGCCTCCTATGCCTCCGCGCTGGGGTGGCTTTCGCCGAGTCCCTCGCCGAGCTGGCCACCTCGGTCGACCAGATCTGCACCCGCGCCGGCATCCCCGCGGAGCCGTCAGCCCCGGCTTCCGCCGCACGCACCGGCGGTGAACCGCAAGGCGAGTTCGACTTCGCCTTCAACGCCCTGGAACAGGCGGCGATCCATACCGCAGCCGAGGCCGCCGGTCTCACACCGGGCGACTACGTCGAGGTCCTCTCCGCTTCCCTGCTCGCGGCCTCCCGCATCACCGACGCCTGCGTGGAGATCTCCGGCAGCCTCCTCGAAGACGCCAGGTACATCCTCAACGAGGCGGCCGACCAGTTGTCGGTCGGCAATGACCCCAACAGCCTGTCCACGCTGGTTCGTTCGCTGCTTGCTCGTGTGGAGGCCGCCGGATGAACTCCCCTGCCCCCGTACAGCCCTCCCCCGCCTCGATCGGCGCGGTTGATGCTCAGCGTGTCGAGGGTGCGCTTTCCCTGATCGCACCGAAGTGGACGAACTGGTCGGTTCAGACCCTGGCGGAGCAGGGCCGACCCATGCGTGTGCGGGAGGTCGCCGTCCGGCTCCCCTTCCTCCGCGAGCAGATCGTCGGCAAGCGGCTGGCCCAGATGCACGCGGATGGTCTGGTCACCCGAGTCGACGGTCGCTATGGGGCCCCGTACCGGCTCAGTGCCTTCGGCGAATCGTTGTCCCGGGTGCACGGTGCCCTTTCGGACTGGTCCCGGACCAACCTGTCGCTCGGCGAGATGGCCGGCGCCGAGCGAGTCGAGGACGCGGTACGGCGCCTGCACCTGCGGCATTCGACCGCCGTGGTCCAGGCCCTCGATGCGGGCGCCACACGGTTGAGCCACATCGCCGACGCGGCCGGACTGGACATCGTCACCACTCAGCAGCGGCTCAACCGGCTTCAGGTCGATGGCCTGGTCACTCGCACCGGACCGCGCTTCGGCGCCCCCTACGTCCTGACCGACGCCGGACAGGCGCTGGGCCCCGTCTACGCGGCCATCGAGCACTGGAACAACCCCGTCACCGCGCAGAGGCGCTCGCCCCCGGCACCCGTCGCGGCAGCCTCCCGAACCCGCCCCGGCGCCCCGCTGGGACCGGACAGCTCCCGCACCGCGGCGGCCCTGCGCCGAAGCACCGCCGCGCCCAACTCCCTGTTCAGCCACGCGCCGCAGCCACAACCTCGGGTACCGGCGGCGGTCACCGCCATGTCGGCCCCCGCGCGCGGCCGGTGATCGGGGTGGCCCTGAGAACCAGCCGCGTCTCTCCAACGCCGCTACGGCGCCCGCGTGCAGTCGACCAGACCACACGCTCCGCACGCGGGCGCGCTCCCCTCCCACACGCTCGGAGCCTCGACGATGAGCACCCAGCAGTCCTACGCCCGAGATCCCCACCAACAGGTACTGGTCAGCCCGAAGTACCTGGCCGGCTCCGACGGAACCGGCGACGTCGGATTCGCCCCTGTCGCCCACTGGCCCCACCACGACCTCGACGAGGGCCCCTGCCAACTCCTCGTCACCTCGCCCGATCAGAGGATCCGGATCGGCTGGTTCGGCGACGACTTCGAGTTGTGGCAGATCGCCGCGTCTGAGGACGCCGTCTCCGCACCCCGCTGGACGGCATCGTTCAACCATGTCACCCCGGCCGAGATCGTCGCCGGTCTCACCACCACCCTGGCCCGCGACTGTGCCGAAGCCGCCCCCTACGACGACAACGCACGCTTTCTGGTGAGTCCGTCGATGTACTGGGCCGACTCCGTGCAGCCGCTGATCGATGCCGGCTGGACCCGCGACGGCGGGGCCGAGCGCGGCACCGTCGAGATCATCGCCCCTGACGGGCAAGCGGGCGTTCTGATCGACAACCGTCTGTCCGGCTGGGACGACGAAGCCGTCACGCTGTGGGCCGGCCCGCCGGGCTGGGGCACGCGCGCGGAGGCGGTCTTCACCGCCCGCACCCCGTCCCACCTGATCGCCGCGACGGCAGCCGCCATGGCCGACCCAACCCCGGCCATCCGTGAACGGCACCAGATCGACCCGAAGTTGGAGCACCTGGTCACGATGGCTCCCGTGAGCCCGACCGCTCCCCGGACTCCTCGGGCTCCGACCCCGCTCGACGTACGCCGCACCGCGGTCACCCAGGCCGTCGAACGCGCCACCCGCTTCCCACGGACGGCCGCCGACCTCCGGGTCATGGCCGCCCGCAGCCGCACGGCGACCACAGCGCAGAACCGGCCGGGCAGCCCCGCGCCCGCCCTCGGGGCCAAGCCGCTGGTCAACCCGTCGGCCCCACGCCGGAGTCGCTGACCCGGCTCAGGGAATGCGCTACGCGCCTCGGCCAGGTGCCCGACCGGCCTGCTTCATCGGCTGCGATCGGCCTGGGACCACGTATCTACTTGATCATTCGAGTTCCGCGTCGCCCTCGTCGCCGGGGGGGGGGCCCCCGGGGGGGGGGGCCCCCCCCCCCGCCCCCCCCCCCAAAAAAAAACGCCAGGCGCCGCCGCACCCGCCCCACCTCACCACCACGACGCACACAGAGATGTGGGCGCCGGG
>NZ_JBHYGX010000019.1:0-4479 GCF_042739975.1 Streptomyces sp. NPDC059080 | reverse complement strand
GCCAGCGCCGCCCTGCCCGCCACCGTCCGCCCTACCGAGAAACGTCGGGCCCACCGCGCGGGCCAGCTCGTCCAATATCGACTCGGCGCGACGCCGCCTCCGCCGGTCCATTCCCCGACGGCGAGCCTTCTGCTGTCGGCGCCAGTTCGCCCATGGCAGACGCCGCTTCCCGGGAAAGGACTACGTACGTCGGCACATCGCATGTAACCGTACGGGGGCCTGCAGAAACCGCAGGTCAACGAAGGGATCGTCCAACCGTGAACGCCTGCAGCGCCGCCCTGCCCGCCACCGTCCGCCCTACCGAGAAACGTCGGCGCTGGCTCTGCTCCGATCACAGCGCGCCCCCGATGCTCGATCTCCTCGACAACCTTGGCTGGGCCAGCGTCGAGACCCCAGAGGCCAACATCCACGCGACGAGCCCGGACGGCCGCGTCTACATCGGCTGGCTCCCCGAAGCCCCCGCCGCCTGGAATCGAAAGATCGTCTGACAGGTCCGGCTACAGCCCGTCGAAGGCGCCCTGTGGACCCAGGAGTTCGACCTCAACACTCCCGCCGAGGCTATTGCCGGATTCATCGCCGCCCTCGTCGCCCACGACTGACCACGTCTCCGACAGCCGTGGACTCCCGCGAACGGAACGGGATCCGCAAGCGTTACCTCGCTCGTCGCCAGCCCCGTCAGCGTCTCCGCCATGCTGCGCGGCCCGTTCCCCTTCCCCCGTCCCTCATGCCGACGCCCCGGCGCCTCACCACACCAGCCCGCTCCCCGGAGAATCTCGTGCCCCACTACCTGACCGTCGGCCACCTGCTCCGCCAGCTCCAGGCCCTCGACCCCGACCTGCCGATCCGCCTCGCCATCAACCCCGACTTCCCCTTCACCCACTACCTGGGGACGGAGGTCGTCGTCCGGGACGGCAAGGCATTCATCGCCGACGACGGCCAGGAGGACTATCTCCCGGCAACAATCAGCGATGCCCTCGCCTGGGCCTGATCACCCCGCCCCCTGGAGCCTCTCATCTCGTCACGTCCCCGTCCTTCTCACGTCCTTCCGCTGCACGCCCTCGCAGTACGCCCCCTGCCGAAAAACGTGCGCGGCGCCCTGGTCCAGCGCGTCTCCGCTCGTCCTGATGGGCCGATCAACGTCACCTGGCTGTCCGCCGAAGCACCGAGACTCCCCCATGGCCGCATCCGCCTTCACTGGGAGCCCGCCTCGACCGCAGGCTGGAACATCACCGCTCACCTCGGCCTCGCCACCACCGAAGTGCATCTCGCCTCCTGGCGCGCCGCCCCGGACAACTGGCCGCGCCTGGTCCGGCCCGCCCTCCACGAGGTGCTCGGCCTTTGCGCCGCACTCAAGGTCGCGACCGCCGCCCTCGACCTCTCGAATCGTCTCGCCCAGATCTGACCGAACAGCACAAGGCCGCCGCGCACCGATCAGGCGAACCGACAGCATCGGGTGACCTGCGATGACGCAGCGGCTTCAAGAAGGCAGTTCCCACACCGATCGAGATCGCTTCCCCGAGGTGGCGCCGCCCGGCCGTCGGTCCGTCAGCAGCCGATGGTGAGGGGGATGCCGATCCCGTTGTCCTCGGAGGAGCTGGAAAATGGCGACCAGCCTCTCGACGTGAAGGCGTTCATCTGCTGGGCGCGGCCCTTAGGTTGGCATTTCGCTGCTCTGTCAGAGGGCCTGTGCAAGTGTTCTCACGGCTTATAGCAGTCGATCGCTTCGGATCCACCACCATGCAGGACGCCACTACGCCGCGCGGAGCGCTGCGAGGAGAGATGCTGCAGGTGGCCTCTGCATGACGGGATTTGGGTGACTGCGCTGCCCTGGCTCATAGAAGACGCTTGAATGAGTTCACGGATTCGGCTGTGCAGCAGAGAGGTTAGGACGATGGATGCGATGTCCGCTGCGGGGCTGGTGGCGGTGGCCGCCGGGGCATGGGGTACGGCCGGGCCCCAGCTTCGGACCGCTCTGGGCGAGCTGGTTCGTCGTCCGTTCGGGCCGGGAGTGCCGGAACTGGAGGACTGGGAGCGGGCCCCTGGCGACCTTGCGGCGGCGGATGCTCTCGTGGACGCCCTGCGCGCCAGAGCCAGGAGCGACCTCGAGTTCGCACGGGCACTGGCCGTCTGGGACAAGGAGCGCGTACGGGTCACGGAGCGGACTGAGGGATCGATGCACAACACCATCACGGTGGCCGACAGGGCAATGTGCTGCAGACGCGAGAGATCCGCGGCGGGGTTTCCTTCGGCGCTGCCCCCGCGCCGGAACACCGGGGCCGGGATTAGGGCTGGATGCCGGCAGGCCGGTCGGCATTCCGGTCGATGTGAACGGCGGTGAATGAGCGCTTACGGGGGACATGATGAACAACGGTGAGGTGCGCAACAGCGTTTCAGGGCGGGCGGATCAGCTGATCCAGACGGGCGTCGTCCACGGTGGAGTACATGTCCATCACAGTGGCGGTCGCCGCCTGACCAGCGCTGCGGAGGTCGCGAGGCAAACCCTCCTGCGGCGTGCCGCCGACGAGGTGGCCTTGCGGGGGCTCTACCAGTTCGGCGAGCTGCGAGTCCCCTGGGAAGTGCTTCCGGGTCCGGATGCCGGCGCGGCCAGCGGCGAGGGCCAGATTCTGTCCAGCCCGGCTGAGGTGGTGGACGCGTTCTTGGCGATGTCGGCGCGGCGCCTCGTCCTGGTGGGCGGTGGCGGTTCGGGAAAGAGCACTCTCGCCCTGCTGCTCGCCAGGGAGCTGGGGGAACGTGCGGCGGCCGATCACACGATCCCTCTTCCAGTGCTCACGACGGCCGCGTCATGGGATCCCGAGCGTGTTCATCTCCGGGTCTGGTTCGTCCGGCAGTTGGCTGCGCAGTATCCGTCGCTCGACAAACGGCTCGGCCAGGACGTTCTGGTCGAACTCGTCGAGTCGGGGGTGGTCTTCCCGGTTCTGGACGGACTTGATGAACTACCACCGGAACAACGCGACTTGGTGCTCACCGCGCTGGCCCGAACCTTGTCCCCCTCCGACACGGTGATCCTGACCTGTCGTGAGGGCGAGTTCCGGGAGGCCGGGGGCAGGGATTCGCTACCTGCCTTGACGCTGCGCTCCCGGCCCGTCGATGAGAAAGTGGCGGAGCAGTACCTCACGGGCGGGCAGGAGAAATCGCGCCGACACTGGGCTCCCGTTGTCGACCAACTCCGCGCAGAACCGGGCGGTGTGCTGGCGTCCGCCCTGGAAATGCCCCTGATGCTGTGGCTGGCCAGGCGAACGGCCACCGACACCAGCCCGCAGCTGCTCGCCGACCGGAACCGCCTGATCGACGCCCAGGCCGTACGGGACCACCTGCTGGACGCCCTGGTCCCAGCCGTGTTCGACGCGGGCCCGAGCGCGACCGAACCCCGGAAGCATCGCTGGCAGGCAGGGAAGGCCAAGGCGCACCTGCGTTTCCTCGCCCGCCGCTTCTCACACCTACAGTCCCGCGACCTCGAATGGTCCCGCACGGCTCCTCGTGGCGCGATATTGGTCGGCCAATTCTCCCTGATTGCTTCCCTTATGGCTCTCGCTTTCGGCTATGATTTTCTACAGGGCCTGCGCTACGAGATTCTTCCAGTGATATTCCTGTCATTCTCCTCAGTGGCCATGCCCGCCGCCACCCTCTACGGCTACAGAATGGTGACCAGCCCCGACACCAAGTGGTTCGGGTGGCGAGAACTTTTTCTTGCGCTCACCGCACCCGCCACACTATTTTTCGCACGAACCAGCGAGCATGCCTGGCAAAAAATACCCCTTGCCATGCTCACTATCGTCCTGATCCTGTCATTTATCTTCCATTTCATACGGGTATTTATTCGCCCTGGGCAGGCACCAAACTCCCCAGAGAGATTGAAGCGTGAGCGACATCTGGCACTGTCCTGCATGACCGTAATCATGGTCATTGCGGCTTGCAGCTCACTGGCGAGGGCTACTCAACGGAACGTGGAACCAGCGGCAGCTTGGATTTTCACGCTATCAAGCGTGATCTTCGCGGCGGCCTTCGTATTCCTTTGCACACCTTGGGGCCGATGGCACTGTGGCCGGGCTGTGCTCGCCACGACAGGGCAACTTCCTTGGCGAACGCAGACATTCCTTGAAGATGCCCGACAGCTCGGGGTGATCCGCCTCTCGGACGGCCATTACCAATTCCGGCACATCGCTCTGCAAAAAAGGCTGGCTGATCTCCCCAAAGCGCGCCAGGGCGCCGACACAGTCACAACACTGGATTCCCTACCCTACCAATTCAGCAGGGGTCTGCCATGGCGCCGCCGACGATGGAAATCCTTCTTGCTGGTGTTACTGGACCTCACGATAATGATCACTGTGGCATGGTGGGGCGGATCGCAGGACAGTGCTCCAACTAGGGCGCGTATCGAGTCGTGATCACCGGGTGCTCCGGATGAGGTCTGTAACCCAGATCATCGAGGCGCGCAGGTGGAGGCCGGCGAGGAAGCTC
>NZ_JBHYGX010000018.1:113189-123387 GCF_042739975.1 Streptomyces sp. NPDC059080 | reverse complement strand
GCGTGCGCCCCGGCCCCCCCCGGCGCGCGCGTCTGAGCCCTTGGGGGCGCGGGCGGGGGGGCGGGGCGCGGGGGGGGGGTGGGTGGGGGGGGGGGCGCCCCCCCCCCCCCCCCCCGGAGGTTGGTGGGGTGCCGGTGTCGGTGCCGGTGCAGGTATCGGCGCCAGTGGTGGCAGTGGCACCGGTGGTGGCCGGTGGTGGCCGGTGGGGGCAGGGAGGGGAGGGGGAGGGGGAGGGGGAGGGGGGAGCCCCCCGCCCCCCACCGATTTATCGATAATCCCAGCCCCCACGTTCCCTCCTCGATAACGATTGCGATTCGGATCGCGTACGAGGGTGTGATCCTGGGGACCGTGTTGCGCCTTCTCCCTAGGATCCGACGAGTACTCACGGGGGCTGATCTGTTCAGCTGTTGAGTTGTTTGGGATCTTTCCGGCGAGGCTTCTCCCCACTCGACCGCCTCGCCCAGAGGGGAAATTCATGCTTTCGAGGAAGAGGCGGGGCGCAGCCCGCCTTGCTGCCGCGGTCCTGGCTTCCGGCCTGGCCGCGGCGGGTGCGATAGCCACGGCGGGGCCCGCCGTGGCGGACGAGACGGTCGCGGGGCACGGCGGTGCCACGGCCACGCTCGGTGGACTGAAGGTCTACGACAAGGCGATCGTGCACGGTGAGGGTGGGGACCAGCCCCTCGGTGCGGGCCTGTTCGAGATGTCCGTGGACAACGGTGGCACGCTGCAGACGTACTGCATCGACGTGCACAACCCTACGCAGCAGCAGGCGAAGTACCAGGAAGTGCCCTGGAGCGCTTCGTCGTTGCACAACAACGCGGACGCGGGCAAGATCCGCTGGATTCTGCAGAACTCGTACCCGCAGGTGAACGACCTGGCGGCGCTGGCGCAGAAGGCTGGTGCGCAGGGGCTGAGCGAGAAGACGGCGGCGGCCGGTACGCAGGTCGCGATCTGGCGGTTCTCCGACCACGTTAAGGTGGACGCGGTGAACCCGGCGGCTGAGAAGCTCGCCGACTACCTGGAGCGCAGTGCGCGCAACCTCGCGGAGCCGAAGGCGTCGCTGACGCTGGACCCGCCGGCGGTCTCCGGTAAGTCCGGCAGCCGTCTCGGTCCGGTGACGGTGCGCACCAACGCGGACAGCGTCGCGGTCTCCCCGGCCGCGGATCTGCCGTCGGGTGTGAAGGTCGTCGGCAAGGACGGCAAGCCCGTCACCAGCGCCGCCGACGGTTCCCAGCTGTTCTTCGACGTGCCCAAGGGCACGGAGGACGGCAGCACCTCGCTGACCGTGCAGGCCGCCACGAAGGTGCCGGTCGGCCGGGCCTTCACCGGTATCGGTGAGCACGCGAAGAGCCAGACGCAGATCCTGGCCGGGTCCAGCGAGTCGACGGTGTCGGCGGCGGCGACCGCGTCGTGGAAGAAGCAGGGTGCCGTTCCCGCGGTGACCGCGCAGAAGAACTGCTCCAAGGGCGGGGTGGACGTCACCACCACCAACCGTGGTGACGAGGCGTTCCCCTTCTCGGTGTCCGGCAAGGACTACGAGGTCGCGCCGGGTGAGTCGAAGACCGTGACGGTGCCGGTGGGCGAGGACCAGCCGTACAAGATCACGGTGAAGGGCGAGGGCGGCTTCGAGGAGACGTTCTCGGGGGTGCTGGACTGCAAGACCGCCGGTTCCGGTGGTGGCAAGCCCACCCCGCAGCCCAGCCCGGCGTCGGTGGGCGGCACCAGTGGTGGTGACACCGGCGGCGGTGACCTCGCCGAGACCGGTTCCAGCAATGCCACCCCGGTGATCGCGGGCGTCGCGGTCGTGCTGGTGCTGATCGGCGGCGGCGCGGTGTTCTTCCTCCGTAAGAAGAAGACTGCGTAACACCTCCTCGTGAGCGACGGCGGGCGGCACCCTGAGACGGGCGCCGCCCGCCGCTGTGTGTCCGGACGGGTACGCACCGCAGGCCGGGCGGTGGCCACGGGCCCGGGGCGGTCGTGAGCCGCGGGCCACAGGTCCGGGCCCCGGGCCCATATCCTGCCCGGCGGCGTACCGGCGGCGTACCGGCGGCGTACCGGCGGCGTACCGGCGGCGTACCGGCGGCGTACCGGCGGCGTACCGGCGGCGCCCGGCGGCGTACCGGCGGCGCCCGGCGGCGTACCGGCGGCGCCCGGCGGCGTACCGGCGGCGCCCGGCCGTCCCCGGGCACCCCGCCGCCCCGCTGTCCCCACCATTCCTCCACGCGTTTCCGCCTGGGCAGGGCAGTACGGCAAGATGGGTGTATCTGCCCTCGCGCGGCCACGCCGCTTCATGGCCCACGCGGCGGAGCCCCTACAGACCCGCACGATCCAGACTGCCGGACGGTTTCTCTTGGCTGAGTACATCTACACGATGCGCAAGACGCGCAAGGCGCACGGTGACAAGGTCATCCTCGATGACGTGACGCTGAGCTTCCTGCCGGGCGCGAAGATCGGTGTCGTGGGCCCCAACGGCGCCGGTAAGTCCACGGTGCTGAAGATCATGGCAGGTCTTGAGCAGCCCTCGAACGGTGACGCGTTCATCTCCCCCGGCTACACCGTCGGCATGCTCCTTCAGGAGCCGCCGCTGGACGAGTCGAAGACGGTCCTGGAGAACGTCCAGGACGGCGCCAAGGAGATCATGGGCAAGCTCCGACGCTTCAACGAGGTCGCCGAGCTCATGGCGACCGACTACTCCGACGCGCTGATGGAGGAGATGGGCAAGCTCCAGGAGGACCTCGACCACGCCAACGCGTGGGACCTGGACACGCAGCTGGAGCAGGCGATGGACGCGCTGGGCTGCCCGCCCGGTGACTGGCCGGTCACCAACCTCTCCGGTGGTGAGCGGCGCCGCGTCGCGCTGTGCAAGCTGCTGCTGGAGGCGCCCGACCTGCTGCTTCTCGACGAGCCGACCAACCACCTGGACGCCGAGTCCGTGCAGTGGCTGGAGCAGCACCTCGCGAAGTACCCGGGCACCGTCGTCGCCGTCACCCACGACCGGTACTTCCTCGACAACGTCGCCGGCTGGATCCTGGAGCTGGACCGCGGCCGCGCCATCGGCTACGAGGGCAACTACTCCACGTACCTGGAGACCAAGCAGACCCGTCTGAAGGTCGAGGGCCAGAAGGACGCCAAGCGCGCCAAGCGGCTCAAGGACGAGTTGGAGTGGGTCCGCTCCAACGCGAAGGGGCGGCAGGCCAAGTCGAAGGCGCGTCTGGCGCGTTACGAGGAGATGGCCGCCGAGGCGGACAAGATGCGGAAGCTGGACTTCGAGGAGATCCAGATCCCGCCGGGCCCGCGTCTGGGCAGTGTCGTCGTCGAGGTGGAGAACCTCTCGAAGGCGTTCGGCGAGAAGGTCCTCATCGACGATCTGTCGTTCACGCTGCCGCGCAACGGCATCGTCGGCGTCATCGGTCCGAACGGCGCGGGCAAGACCACGCTGTTCAAGATGCTCCAGGGCCTGGAGACGCCGGACGGCGGTTCCATCAAGGTCGGCGAGACGGTGAAGATCTCCTACGTCGACCAGAGCCGCGAGAACATCGACCCGAAGAAGACGCTGTGGGCCGTCGTCTCCGACGAGCTGGACTACATCAACGTCGGCCAGGTCGAGATGCCGTCGCGCGCGTACGTGTCGGCGTTCGGCTTCAAGGGCCCGGACCAGCAGAAGCCCGCCGGGGTGCTCTCCGGTGGTGAGCGCAACCGCCTCAACCTGGCGCTCACCCTCAAGCAGGGCGGCAACCTCCTGCTCCTCGACGAGCCGACCAACGACCTCGACGTCGAGACCCTGTCGTCGCTGGAGAACGCGCTGCTGGACTTCCCCGGCTGCGCCGTGGTCGTCTCCCACGACCGTTGGTTCCTCGACCGGGTCGCCACGCACATCCTGGCGTACGAGGGCGACTCCAAGTGGTTCTGGTTCGAGGGCAACTTCGAGTCGTACGAGAAGAACAAGGTCGAGCGGCTCGGTGCCGACGCGGCCCGTCCGCACCGGGCGACGTACAAGAAGCTGACGCGGGGCTGACGTCGTGCGCCACACCTTCGCCTGCCCCCTGCGCTGGTCCGACATGGACGCGTTCGGTCATGTCAACAACGCGGTTTTCGTGCGCTATCTCGAAGAGGCGCGGATCGACTTCATGGACCGGTTGGCGCCGGGGAACGGCAGCGTGTCGTTCACCGGCGGGTCCGTCGTCGCCCGGCACGAGATCGACTACGTCCGCCCGCTGGTGCACCGGCACGCCCCGGTGACCATCGAGCTGTGGGTCACCAAGATCAGTGCTGCGTCGATGACGGTCGCCTATGAGGTCAAGGACGAGGAGACGCTGTATCTGCGTGCCTCGACCGTCGTCGTGCCGTTCGACTTCGCGGCCGAGCGGCCCCGCCGCCTGACCGCGGAGGAGAAGGCGCATCTGAAGGAGTACCTCGACGACGCCGCACAGACGAAGGGGGCAGTCGCCGGATGACGGTGCTGCGCCTGGCCGATGCCGGGGAGGCGGCGGATCTCGCCGCCTTCCTGGCCCGGCTGCTGCATTACGACAAGGCCGCCGCGGTGCGGTTGCAGGGCGGTGGCGGGGCGCTGGCCGTCTTCGGGCGGCCGCCGTCCTTCGAGGTCCTGGCGATCCGCACGGCCCGGCTCGCCGATCCGCGGGGCCCCGGCGGCCCCGACGGGATGCGGCTGGACACCACCGTCTCCGCCGGTGATCTGCTGGAGGCGATCGCTCCGGAGGGCGCCGGGGAGGCCGCCGGGGTGCTGACGGTGCCCGCGGCCGTCACCGGGCCGCCATGGGCCGGGGTGCTGCCGCCGCGTGGCGGCTGGCGGCGGGTGCCGGGGCTGCCGGGTCCCGAGGCGCTGGGCCGGGCGGTCGCCGCGGCGGTCGCGGAGTTCCGGGCCCGGGACGAGGCGCTGGCCCCGCAGGACCGCACCCGCGCGGCGCGGGACGCGATCGGCCGGGAGATCTGGTCGCGGACGCTCGGCGACACCCGGCTGCCGCTGCGCGCCGTGCATGCCGCGCGCTCCCTGGGCTTCCTGCGCCCCGCGCAGGTCGCGGCGGGCCCCGGTGGCGGGACGCTGACCGCGCCCGCCCCGCAGCCGCCCGCGCTGCTCGCCGCCGGTGGCTGGCTGCGGCTGTCCACGGCGTACGGGTCGGTGGCGGTACGGGTGACGGGTCCGGGGCTTTCCGGGCTGACGGTCACGCCGACCTGAGCGGGGCTCCTGCCGTCAGCCGACCGCCGGGACGTCGGCGGATCGTGACGCGCCGCGCCACCGGATGCTCAGCCCGGGGAGTTGATCATCGTGGTGGCGGCGTACGTGAAGTAGTTCCACAGCTGCGCGGCGTGCTCCTCGGACAGCTCCAGGGAGTCCACGGCGTCCCGCATCAGGCGCAGCCAGGCGTCGTGGGCGGCGCGGTCCACGGTGAACGGCGCGTGCCGCATCCGCAGCCGCGGGTGGCCGCGGCGGTCGCTGTAGGTGCGCGGCCCGCCCCAGTACTGCATCAGGAACAGCGTCATCCGCTCCTCGGCCGGACCGAGGTCCTCCTCCGGGTACATCGGCCGCAGCAGCGGGTCGCCGGCCACGCCCTCGTAGAAGCGGCGCACCAGACGGCGGAAGGTCTCCTCGCCGCCGACCTGGTCGTAGAAGGTCTGCTCCGGATCGGTGGTGCGCAGGTCGTCAGTCACCCGTCCATGGTGTCAGACACGCCGACCGGCGCGGTCCGGGCCGCGGGGTGGACAGTGGAGACATGGACGCGGAACGGGACGACCCCGCCGGGCCCGCGGCGGCGGTCGCGGAGCGGGAGCGGCTGGTACGCGGCATCGAACGCGGCGGCGGGCTGCGCGATGCGCGCTGGCGGGCGGCGTTCGTCGCGGTGCCGCGCGAGGCGTTCGTCCCGGTCTTCCAC
Source organism: Streptomyces sp. NPDC059080 (assembly GCF_042739975.1). Classification (NCBI taxonomy): domain Bacteria; kingdom Bacillati; phylum Actinomycetota; class Actinomycetes; order Kitasatosporales; family Streptomycetaceae; genus Streptomyces; species Streptomyces sp. NPDC059080. Next base: position 117,499 of record NZ_JBHYGX010000018.1, on the reverse strand, counting down.
GACAGCGTCCTCGGCGGCTACGAGCGGCTGTCGGGCGACGACGCCGATCCGCTGCGCCGGGCCGCCTGGCTGCGCGGCGTCTACCGGGACGCGCCGCTGGCGCTCCGCGTCGACGACGAGGGGCGGCTGGTGTCGTCCAGCAGCCAGCCGTCGCTGATGGCGCTGATGCTGGAGGAACTGGAGGTCACCGACGGCTGCCGGGTCCTGGAGGTAGGCACCGGCAGCGGCTACAACGCCGCCCTCCTCACCCACCGGCTCGGCGCCTCCTGGGTGACCACCGTCGACCTGGAGGAGGAGATCACCGCGGCGGCCCGGGAACGGCTGGCGGCCGCCGGGTACCGGCCGTACGTGGTGACCGGCGACGGGGCGCTCGGCTGCCCGTCCCGCGCCCCCTTCGACCGGATCATCGCGACCTGCTCGCTGGGGGCGGTGCCGACGGCCTGGCCCCGGCAGTGCGCGGCGGACGCGGTGATCCTCGCGCCGCTCGGCACCGGCCTGCTGAAGCTGCGGGTGGCGCCGGACGGCCGTGCCGAGGGCCGCTTCCTGCCCACCCCGGTGTACTTCGTACCGCTGCGCACCCCCGGCCGGGCCGCCGGTACCGACGGGGCGTACGAGGCGGACGCGGTGGGGCTGGGGCTGCCCCGCGAGGCGCTGGGCGACGACCGGTTCCGCTTCCTGCTGGACATCGGCGCGGACGGACTGCTGCCGCAGGAGGCGTACGCACTGTGGCGGCGCGAGCGGGAGCCGCGGCGGGAGCGGTACGGCGTGACGGTCGAGGGCGACCGCCAGTGGTTCTGGCTCGACGACCCGTCCGGCCCCTACGCCTGGGAGCTGGGCGGATACCCGAACGGGGCGTGACCGCGCAGGTCACGCCCCGTTCTTCGTTCTCCGTCGACTGGGGTCAGCCGCGGCGGACGGTCAGCGTCGTCCACGCGCCGACGTGCACCCGGTCGCCCTCGTGCAGCGCGACGGGGACGTACGGCTGGATCGGCTCCTCGGCGAGGTTGAGCGTGGTGCCGTTGGTGGAGTTCTGATCCACCACGGCCCAGCTGCCGTCCGGCTGCTGCACCAGCAGCGCGTGCTGATGCGAGACACCCGGGTCCTCGGGCGAGCGTCCCAGGTCGACGTCGGGCGACTCACCGGTGCTGTTACGGCGCCGCCCGATGGCGATCTGCCCGCCGGCCAGCGGCAGCTGCTGCTCGGGGCCGTACGCGGGGAGGTTGAGCCCCGTGGCCTCCGGGCCGCTGCGTTCCATCATCGCCGCGAAGTACGCGCGGTCCGGTGCGATGGCGACGACCCAGCCGTCCCCGACGACCGGCGCCGGACCCTGCGGCGCCTCCGGAGCCTGCCCCGGGCCGCCGCCCCACTGCTGCTCACCCGGCGGGGGCGGCGTCTGCTGCGGGTTGTACGGACCGGGCTGCTGCGGCGGCACCGGGCCCTGCGGCGGGCCGGGCGGCTGCTGCCCGAACGGCGCCGGGGGCGCGGGCGGCGCGCCCTGGGCGTCCGACGGGCTCAGCGGCCAGTCGTCCCCGGGCTGCTGCGGCGGCACGGGCTGCCCACCGGGCGGCGGCCCCTGCTGCGGCGGGAAGCCGTAACCGTCCTGCGGGCCGGGGCCCGGCGCGGGCGGGAAGCCGTAGCCGCCCTGGTGGCCGCCGGGCGGCGGGCCCGGGTGTCCGACGGGCGGCGCGAACGACGCGGGCGCCTGCCCGGCGAAGGCGAAGCGGCACTCCTCACAGGACGGCGCACCCGCGGCCCGCGGCGTACCGCACTGCGGGCACGCCTCGGGCACACCCTGCTGCTCGGGGCCGGGCGCGGGCGGGAAACCGTAACCGCCCTGCGCCGGCTGACCCGGACCACCCTGCGGGCCGGGGCCCGGCGCGGGCGGGAAGCCGTAACTGCTCTGGGGGCCGCCGCCGGGACCGGGCGCACCCGGGGGCGGCGGGAAGCCCTGGCCGCCCTGGGGGCCGCCGGGCGGCGGGAAACCGGGCGCACCCTGCGGCGCGCCGGGCGGCGGGAAGCCGTAGCCGTCCTGCGGACCCGGTCCGCCCTGGGGCGTGGCGGGCGGCGGGAAACCGTAGCCGTCCTGGGGCGGGCCGTCCTGGGGCGCGGGCGGCGGGAAACCGTAGCCGCCCTGCGGGCCACCGGGAGGCGGCGGCAGCTGGCCGGGCGGCGGTCCGGCCTGGCCCGGCGGCGGGAAGCCGGCACCGTTCTGCGGCTGGCCCTGGGGACCACCCGGCGGCGGGAAGCCGTAGCCGTCCTGCGGACCCGGTCCGCCCTGAGGCGCGGCGGGCGGCGGGAAACCGTAGCCACCCTGGGGCGGACCGTCCTGGGGCGCGGGCGGCGGGAAACCGTAGCCACCCTGGGGCGGACCGTCCTGGGGCGCGGGCGGCGGGAAACCGTAGCCACCCTGGGGCGGGCCGTCCTGGGGCGCGGGCGGCGGGAAACCGTAGCCACCCTGGGGGCCGCCCGGAGGCGGCGGCAGCTGGCCCGGGGGAGGCCCGGTGGGCGCGCCGGGAGGCGGCAGCTGGCCGGGCGGCGGCCCGGTGGGCGCGCCCGGCGGGGGGAAGCCGGGACCGTCCTGCGGTGGGGCGAAGCCCTGGCCGCCCTGCGGCGGGGGACCTCCCTGGGGGCCGCCGGGCGGCGGGAATCCCTGGCCCGGGGGCGGCGGTCCTGGGGTTCCGGCGGGCGGGGTGTTCAGGAAGCCGGCGGGCAGGGAGGGCGGCGGGGGGACGGCGTCCGCCATCGGCCGGCCGCACACCTCACACCAGTCCTCGGCCACCGACTGGTGTCCGTTCGGGCAGGTAGGCATGTCGGTTTCTTCCCCCTCCGTACCGTCTCCGGCGCTCACGGCCGGTGCTCTCGCTGGTCTGTCATGGCGTGGGGCGGACCGTCTCGCGGCCGCGGCGGGAGCGCCCCGCACGTGCCGGAGCCGCCGCCCCGTCGCACAGTACCGGTCGCCATGCCACGGTCGCCGCCCACCTCGGAAGGGGGAACGCCCTCCGCCGGGGCGTCACCGGGCGTCACGGCACCCGCCCGCCCCGGGGTGTGGAGTGCGTCACCCACCACCCGAAACGGTGCCGATCCGACGAATCCGCACATCCCGCCCAAAGGGTGTCCGCGACGTTTCGCCGGACCGGCTCCAGGCGCCCGGGGTCAGGCCGTCGCGGCGTGTCCCGCGGGTGCGGGGAACGGCACCACCGCGACCGTGATGTTGTCGTGGCCGCCGCCGTCGAGGGCGTGCGTCACCAGCGTCCGGGCGCTCTCCAGCGGGCGGGCGTGCGCGTCGGCGGGCAGCACCGCGGCCATCTGCTCGGCGGACTCCGCGTAGTTCCACAGCCCGTCCGTGCAGACCACGACGACGCCCGGACCGTCCGGCTGGAAGTGCCGGGTGTGCGGCTCGACCTCGTACGCGTCCGCGCCCAGCCAGCCGGTGATGGCGTGCGCCCGCTCGTCGGCCATCGCCTCCGCCTCGGACATCAGATTGCTCGCGATCATCTGCGCGGCCCACGAGTCGTCCTCGGTGAGACGGGCCGCCGGGACGCCGCGGTCGTCGGGCACCCAGTAGGCGCGGCTGTCGCCGACCCAGCCGACGGTCAGCAGTCCGCCGCCGACCACCGCGCCGACGAAGGTGCAGGCCGGGGCGTTCTCCCGGCGCGGCTCCTGCGGATCGTCCGGCCCGGCCAGCGCGTTCACCGCCGCCGCCGCCACCACCACCGCGTCGTGCATCGCCCGCTGTGCGTGGACGCCGCGCGGCAGCGACTCCAGCAGCGCCTCGCACGCCGTCTCGCACGCCGCGGCCGACGCCTCGTCGGGCCGGGTCGCGGAGGACACCCCGTCGCAGACGACGGCGACGACGGCGGGTGAACCGTCCTGGAGGGCCGTCGCCGACACCGTGAAGAAGTCCTCGTTGCGGTGGTGGCGGCGGCCGATGTCGCTGACCGCGCCGACGCCCTCCAACTCCCGCTCCATGTGGTCACGTTCGCGCGGCTGGGCCTGCCCGCAGCGAGGGCAGTAACCGGCCGCGTCCACGCCGCCCGTGCCGCACAGCACGCACCGGCGGGTGCCGCGCACCGGCGTCTGCTCGGCGGCGTCGGCGACCGCCTCGTACCCGGCGACCCGCGGGTCGGTGGCCGGTTGCCGGCCGGCCGCCTCCCCGCCCAGCGCCGCGTCGGGGATCCGGGCCTGCGGGTCGGGGGGGGCCGGGGCGGGCGGGGGGCGGGGGGCCCCGCGACCGGCCCCCCCCCCCCCCGCGGGGCGCCCGCGCGGGCAGCCCGAGGGGGCAAACACACCCCACAGAGCGCCCCCGGGCG
>NZ_JBHYGX010000018.1:85555-113179 GCF_042739975.1 Streptomyces sp. NPDC059080 | reverse complement strand
GGGGGGGGGGGGGGGGCCGCGGGCCGCCCCGCCCCCCCCGCGCGGGGGGGGGTGGGCGGGGGGGGGGGGGGGGGGGGGCGGGGTTGCGGCCGCCCCCGCGTCCGCAGACCGCGCCCTCCTCCTCCGGCGGCTCGCCGCAGCTCGGACACCTGGACGGCCCAGTCACACCCATGTCACACCCACGTCCCGGGGCGGAAACGGTAGGCCCGCTCCACCAGCTCGATCCTTGTCTCGCCACGCCGCGCCCTGCCGCGCGGTCGGCGCCGCCTCCGGCCGTGCGGCGGCTCCGGCGGCACCGCACGGCCCGGTCCGTCGGCCGGACGGGCACCGTGGCCCCCGGAGAGTACCCAGTCCGCGCCGTGGTTCCGTACTCCGGTGGCCCCGCTGGCCGGATCCTCCCGCTGCCGTCCGCCCCGGCCGAAGTCGGCGGACGGGCCGGTGCGTTCGGCCGCGGGCCCCCTCACGCCTCGCCCCGGTCGGGTACGAGCGCCTCCGCCGCCGCCCGCTGGTAGCGCGCCACCGCCGCCTCGGCCGCCCGCAGATCGCAGGGCGCGCTCCACAGCAGCCGCCGGGCCGCGTCGTACCGCTCGGCCGGCAGCGGATCGCCCGCCAGACCGTGCCGGGCCAGCTCCGCCTTGTACGCGTCGAGACGGCCGCGCAGCTCGGCGCGGACTGCGAGCGGCGCGGTCACCGCCGTCAGCGACTCCCGGGCGCGCAGCAGCTCGTCCTCGGCGCTCTCCTCCAGCCGGTCCAGCAGCGGCGAGAGGCGGTGCCACTGCGCGCGCCGCCGGAAGTCGGCGGCGGCCGCGAGCTGTTCGTGCAGCGCCGTCGACGGGCCGCTGACCGCCGGGACCTCGCACGCCGCGATCTTCGCCAGCACCTCGCCGCGCGCCTGCCGCGCCTCGGTCAGGGTGCGCTCCGCGCGGGAGAGGACGTCCCGCAGGCGCATCAGCCGTGCCTCGGCGTCCTGCCGGACGTCCAGCACCGCCTCGATCTCCCGGCGGACGTCCTCCAGCGCGCGGGCGGCCCGGTCGTAGCGCGCGGTGTCGGGCCGTCCGCCGCCGGGCGCGGCGCTGCCGCCCGCCGGTGCCACCCAGAACGCCAGCGGGTCGGCGATCACCTCGGCGCGCAGCCGGGTCAGCTCGGCGGTGATGTCCTCCAGGTCGTCGCCGGAGGGGTGGGTGCCGGGGCGGACGCCCACGGAGTGCGCCAGTGAGCGGGTGCGCCGCAGCTCCTCGGCGAGCAGGTCGATACGGGCGGGCAGCGTGGACCAGACCGCGTCCGCGGCGACGATGGTGTCCAGCGCGCGGGCGTAGCGGCCGTTCAGCCGTGCCACCAGCTCGCGCAGCGTGCACGGCGTGCAGGGCGCAGCGTCGGGCCCGTCCGTGGCTCCGGTCGCCGGGATCTGTGCGTCGCGCAGCAGGCCGGTCAGTTCGGCGAGGTCGTCGGGGGAGAGCCAGCGCCGCCGCTCCCGCAGCGCGCGGACGGTGGCCAGCGCCTCGGTGTACGCGTCGAAGTCCGCCCAGAGCGCGGCCAGCGAGCGTGCGGTGGCCGCCCAGCGTTCCTTGGTCACGCCGGTCAGCTCCGCGCCCTCCAGCAGCCGCCGCCCCGCGTGGTCCTGGAGCGCCTGCAGCGAGGAATCGATCGCCTCGTACTCGGCGCTCAGCCGCTCCAGCGCGCGGTCGGCCTCCTCGCGGTCCAGAGCCTGGCCGGGCGGCCGCTCCGCGGATCCGGGAAAGGGTCCCAAGACCCCCATCGATCACCTCTCCAAACTGCGTACGGGGCGCGGTGGTTGGTGCGCTTCGGCCGCCTCTCGGGTGCTGCTACCCCCACTTTTCCTCAATACTGACGCCCCGACGCCCCGAGTGGGGGCGATCACTGGGGTATTTCGCCGATGGTGGTCCTGCGATGCCGGAATCGCCGGGAATGGGAGGTACGGGCCCAGGTGGCCCCGGCCTCGTATCCGGCGGCGCACACACGAGGGGCGCGGGGCGATGGCGCGACCTCCGAGGTTGCCGCGCCACCGCCCCGCGCCCCTGTGCGCGGATCCGTGGGTGTCCTTACGACCAGGTCTCCCGCAGCCGCGCGTACGCCGCCGCCGGGGCCCCGGCCTGGTCCAGGGCGGACAGGGCGGCGCCCAGCACCGGGGGAGCGGTCACCACCTGCGCGACCGCCTTCGGCGCGCGCTCCGCCAGCAGCCGGACCACCCGCTCGTGCAGCAGCGGATGGCGGGCGGCCAGCACCCCGCCGCCGAGCACCACCCGGGTCTCCTCGCCGAGGAGTTCCAGCCGCTCCAGCGCGACCGCCGCCAGCAGCACCACCTCGTCCGCCTGCCGCGCCACGATCGACCGGGCCACCGGGTCGCCGTCCGCCGCGACGTCGAACAGCACCGGCGCCAGCTCGTACCGCCGGTGGTCGGGGAGATGCCGCAGATGCAGCGCCTCGATCAGTTCGGCCATGGTGGCCAGGCCGAAGTGGGCGGGGAGCGCCCGCGCCAGCGCGCTGGGGCCGCCGCGGCCGTCCTCGGCGCGCGCCGCGAACCACAGCGCCTCGTCGGCGAGATGCCCGCCGCCGCCCCAGTCGCCGGAGATCCGGCCGACCGACGGGAACCGCGCCGTCGCCCCGCCCCGGCCCAGGCCCACGCCGTTGATCCCGGCGCCGCACACCACGGCCACGCCGCGCGGCTCCGCGCCGTCCGGCAGCCCGGCCCGCAGCAGCGCGAAGGTGTCGTTGGCGACGGTCACCGAACCCGCCCAGCCGCGGCCGGTGATCTCCGTCTCCAGCGCGGCCTCCTCCACCGGCAGATCGGCGTTGGCGAGGTACGCCGAGACGTGCGCCACCGGGCCCTCGGCCCCCGCCTGCGCCAGGACCGACGCCACCAGCGGCGCCAGGACGTCCACCGCGGGGCCGACGCCGACCACCGGCGGCTGGAAGCCTCCGCCGCGGGCCGTGCCGAGCACCCGGCCGTCGGCGCCCACCAGGGCCACGTCCGTCTTGCTGTTGCCCGCGTCGATCGCGAGTGACGCGCCGCTCAGGCCCACGTCAGGTGCTCCCGGTTGTGTGCGAGGAGATCGTCGGTCAGCTGCTCGGCGTAGGCGATCTGGCCGATCAGCGGGTGTGCCAGCAGCGCCTGGAAGACCCGGTCCCGGCCGCCCTTGAGCGCCGCGTCCAGCGCGAGGCGTTCGTACGCGGTGACGTTCGCGATCAGCCCGGAGAACAGCGGCTCCAGGGGGCGCACAGGCAGTGGCCGCGCGCCGGTGGCGCCGACCGTCGCCGGGACCTCGATCACCGCGTCGTCCGGCAGGAACGGCAGCGTCCCGTTGTTGAAGGTGTTGACGATCTGGGTGTCGCCGGTGTCCCGCAGCAGCGACGACGTCAGCGCCACCGCCGCCTCCGAGTAGAAGGCCCCGCCGCGCTTGGCCAGCAGCTCCGGCTTCTCGTCCAGGCTCTCGTCGCCGTACATCTCCAGCAGCTGCTTCTCGATCGCGGCGACCTCCGCCGCCCGCGACGGCTTCCGCCGCAGCTCCCGCACCACCTCGTCGTGCTGGTAGTAGTAGCGCAGGTAGTACGAGGGGACGACGCCGAGGCGGTCCACCAGGGAGCGCGGCATGCGCAGGTCCTCGGCGACCGCGTCGCCGTGCTCGGCCAGCAGCCGCGGCAGCACGTCCTCGCCGTCGACGCGGACCGCCCGCTCCCACGTGAGGTGGTTGAGCCCGACGTGCTCCAGCTCCACCCGCTCGGGCGTGATGCCCAGCAGGTGGGCGAACTTCCGCTGGAAGCCGATGGCGACATTGCACAGCCCGACGGCCCGGTGGCCCTCGGTGAGCAGCGCCCGGGTGACGATGCCGACCGGGTTGGTGAAGTCCACGATCCACGCGTCGGGGTTGCGCCGTCGCACCCGCTCGGCGATGTCGAGGACCACCGGGACGGTCCGCAGCGCCTTGGCGAGCCCGCCCGCGCCGGTGGTCTCCTGGCCCACGCAGCCGCACTCCAGCGGCCACGTCTCGTCCTGGTTGCGGGCCGCCTGCCCGCCGACGCGCAGCTGGAGCAGGACCGCGTCGGCACCGTCCACGCCCGCGTCCAGGTCGGAGGTCCAGGAGATCCGGCCCGGGTGGCCCTGCTTGGCGAAGATACGGCGGGCCAGCCCGCCGACCAGCTCCAGCCGGTCGGCCGCCGGGTCGATGAGGACCAGCTCCGCAAGCGGCAGGACGTCCCGCAACCGTGCGAAGCCGTCGATGAGTTCGGGGGTGTAGGTCGACCCGCCGCCGACCACGGCGAGTTTCATGGGAACAGCCACAGGTTCAGCCCTTTACTCCGGTGAGAGTGACGCCTTCGACGAAGGCTTTCTGTGCGAAAAAGAACACGAGGATGACCGGAGCCATGATCAGCAGCGTCGCCGCCATGGTCAGATTCCAGTCGACGCTGTGCGCGCTTTTGAAGGATTCGAGGCCGTAGGAGAGCGTCCAGGCCCCGGGGTTCTGCGCCGCGTAGATCTGCGGGCCGAAATAGTCGTTCCAGCAGTAGAAGAACTGGAACAGTGCGATGGCGGCTATACCGGGCTTCGCCATCGGCACGACGATTTTCAGCAGCGTACGGACCTCACCGCAGCCGTCCACCTTCGCCGACTCGACGTACTCCTGCGGAATCGTCAGCAGGAACTGCCGCAGCAGGAAGATGGAGTACGCGTCGCCGAACGCCAGCGGGATGATCAGCGGCCACAGCGACCCGGAAAGGTGCAGCTGCTGCGCCCACACCAGATACATCGGAATGACGATGACCTGCGGCGGCAGCATCATCGTGGAAATCACCAGGATCATCGCCGCCCGGCGGCCCCGGAAACGGAACTTCGCCAGCGCGTACGCCACCGGAACCGCCGAGCACACCGTGAAAAGCGTGCCGAGGCCCGCGTACATCAGGGAGTTCTTCCACCAGTCCAGAAATCCCGGGGTGTGGAAGACGGTGGCGTAGTTGGACCAGTGCCATTCGGTGGGCCACAGTTCACCGCTCATCGCCTGGCCGTCGCTCATCACCGACGTCAGAAAGACGAAGACGAACGGCAGCACGAAGAAGAGCGCGGCGGTGACGGCCACCGTGTGTACGGCGATCCAGTGCAGCAGCCGGGTGCGGCGGGCCCGCAGCGCCGGGCCGCTCCCGTCGCCGCCGCCGGTACGGGCCGGTGCGCCGGGGGCGCTCAGGGTCGTGGTGGTCATGGGATCAGTCCTCCGCCGGGAGCAGGCCCGCGCGCTTGCGCATCAGCAGGGTGGTGACGGCCATGGCGATGACGAAGAGCACGAGCGAGAGCACGCACGCCGCGCCGGTGTTGAAGTTCTGGAAGCCCAGCGAGTAGACGAGCTGCGGGACGGTCAGGGTGGAGTGGTCCGGGTAGCCGGGCTGGATGACCGTGCCGGGGCCGATGGTGACGCCGGAGGCGAGCTTCCCGGCGACCAGCGCCTGCGTGTAGTACTGCATGGTCTGCACGACGCCGGTGACCACCGCGAACATCACGATCGGGGTGATCGCCGGCCAGGTGACGTAGCGGAACTTCCCCCACGCCCCGGCGCCGTCCAGCTCCGCCGCCTCGTACTGCTCGCGCGGCACGTCCAGCAGCGCCGCCATGAAGATCACCATCAGGTCGCCGATGCCCCACAGCGACAGCAGCACCAGCGACGGCTTCGCCCAGTTCGGATCGTTGAACCACGACGGCGCGTCGATGCCGACGGCGCCGAGGATCTCGTTGACCGGCCCGGTTCCCGGGTTCAGCAGGAAGACGAACGCGACGGTCGCGGCGACCGGCGGCGCCAGATACGGCAGATAGAACGCGGTGCGGAAGAACCCCGCCCCCGACTTGATCTTCGTGACGAGCATCCCGATGCCGAGCCCGAAGACCACCCGCAGCGCGACCATCACCACGACCAGCCACAGCGTGTTCCACAGCGCCGGACCGAAAAGCGGCATCTGCGTCAGCACGTACTTCCAGTTCTTCAGCCCCACAAAAGCGGGCTCCTCGATCTGGTTGTAGTGCATGAACGAGAAATAGACGGTGGCGAGCAGCGGATAGCCGAAGAAGACCGAGAAACCGACCAGCCAGGGGGAGAGGAAACCGACCGTGCGCAGTTTCTCGCGCATTTTCTTACGGCGCAGCGCGGGCGCGCGGGTGCTGAGTGCCATGGCAGGCTCCGTCAGTTCTCGGACTGGAGGTTGTCGGCGTCGATCTGCGCGTCGAGGGTCCGCAGTCCCTTGTCGAGATCGGGGACCTTTCCGGCTTCGACTTCGTAGGAGAAGTCCTGGAGCGTGGTGACGTACTGCCCGCCGTTGTTGGACGGCGGCAGCGCCGAACTGTGCGGGTCCTTCGCGATGTTCAGAAAGCTGCGGAACGTCGGCTCCGCGTCCAGCTTCGGCGATTTCAGCGCCGCGAACGTCGAGGGGACGTTGTGGATGGCGTTGGCGAAGGCGACCACCTGATCGGTGTCGGCGGTCAGGAACTTCACCAGTTCCCAGGCGGCGTTCTGGTGCGTGCTGCTGTGCGCGATTCCGGCGACGGTGCCGGTGAGATAGCCGCGCCCGTAGGTGTCCGCCTGGTCGTCGGGGACGGGCAGCGGCGCGGTGTCCCACCGGAATTTCGCCTTGGCGTCCTTGAGCATCAACCCGCGCCATTCGCCGTCCAGATGCATCGCCACCTTCTGCGTGAGGAAGGCGTTCTGCGACGACATCTCGTCACCGAACATGGTGCGGAACTTCTCCAGCGGACCGTAGCCGCCCTGTGCCTTGATCAGCGCGAGCTGCGTACGGAAGAAATCCTTGCTGCGCGGATCCTTCGCCAGTGCCGCCTTGCCCTTCGCGTCGAAATACGTGGGACCCCACTGCGCGAACAGCCGGTCCGGACTGTTCTGGTACATCCGGAAGGCGGGCATGAAACCCACCCGCTGGTATGAACCGTCCTGATGACGCTTGGTCAGCTTCGCGGCGTCCCGCTCGAATTCCGACATCGTCTGCGGCGGCCGGGAGATTCCGGCTTCCTTGAACGCGTCCTTGTTGTAGTAGAGCCCGAACGCATCGGCCAGCAGCGGCAGCGCGCACTGCCGCCCCTTGTACTGCGTGTAGTCGAGCAGCGTCTTCGGAAAGACCTTCTCCTTCTCCATTCCGCTCTTCTTCAGGAACGGATCGAGATCCGCCCACATGCCCGAGGAGCAGTACTGCCCGACGTTGTTGGTGGTGAACGACGACACCACATCGGGGGCGTCGTCCCCGCCCGCCCGCAGCGCCTGGTTCATCGTCTCGTCGGTGACATTGCCGACGACCTCGACCTTGATGTTGCGGTGGAGTTTCTCGAAGCGGGCGATGCTGTCGTTCACCGCCTTCACCTCACCCGCCTCCGACCAGCCGTGCCAGAACTTCAGCGTCACCGGTTTCGTCGGATCGTCACGGTCACTGCCGACACTCGGCCGGGCACACCCCGAAACGAGCAGCCCGGCACCGGCCAGCGCCACGATCAGACACCGGCCTGCGCGCGAGGGTGGCATGGCGTACTTCCTTTACGGCGGGAGGAATGAGAAAGAGGAAGTGAACAGGTGCAAGGAATTCAGGCCGTGTTGAAGACGATGTCGCGGGCGGCGGCGAGCGCCGTGCGCAGGGCGCCGGTGAGAATGGGATTGCCGTCGAGATGGCTGATGCGCAATTCCGGCCGGGGCAGCGCAAGACCGGTGAACTCCTCCTCGATCAGCGCCCGCAGCTCCTCCCCGCCGGCGTGCGCGACCGCCCCGGACAACACCACCAGCTCCGGATCGACCACCGCCACCACCGCGGCCAGCCCGGTGGCCAGCCGCACCGCCACCTCGGCGCGGACGGAGTCGACGCGCAGCGCCTCCTCGACGGTGCGGACGTGCCCGGCGCCGTGCCGGTGGGCGAGTTCGACGACGCTGGGCGCGCCGACCAGGCTCTGGAAGCCACCGCCGCCGTCGGGCTGCGCGGCGCTGCGGTCCCCGCCGCGCGCCAGCGGCGCCCCGGGCAGCGGCATGTAGCCGATCTCCCCGGCGCCGCCGGTCGCCCCGCGCAGCAGTGTGCCGTCCAGCACGATCGCGGCGCCGACACCCTCGTCCGCCCAGACCAGTACGAAGTCGTCGTAGTCCTGGGCGGCGCCGTCGTGCTGCTCGGCGACGGCCGCGAGGTTGACGTCGTTCTCGATCTCGATGGGCGTGCCCAGGACCTCCGCCAGCTCCTCCTTGAGGGCCCGCGAGTGCCAGCCGGGCAGATGCGGCGCGTACCGCAGCCGCCCGGTGCCCGGGTCGAGCGCACCGGGCGTGCCGATCACCGCGCCGTGCAGCTGCTCCCGGCCCAGCCCGGCCTTGGCGAGCGCCGCGTCGACGGCCGCCGCGACCAGCTGCGCCGTGCGGTGCGGTACGTCCTCGGCCACCGCGTCGGTCCCCACCCGTGCCTCGCCGCGCACCTGCCCGGCGATGTCGGCCACGGCCGCCGTGATCCCCTCCTGATCCACGGCGAGCGCGGCGACCTGCGCCACGAACGGATTGACCTCGTAGAGCTGGGCGTTGGGCCCCGGGCGCCCGGTGACGTTACCGGTGGTCCGCACCAGCCCGACGGCCTCCAGGCGCGCCAGCAGCTGTGAGGCGGTCGGCTTCGACAGGCCGGTCAGCTCACCGATCTGGGTGCGGGTCAACGGCCCCTGGGACACCAGCAGGTCGAGCGCGGCCCGGTCGTTCATCGCCCGGAGTACCCGAGGCGTTCCGGGCATCCCCTGCCCCGCTGCGGCCATGTGCGCACCCACCCCGTTCCCGGTGGCCCCGCCACCATCTGTTAGGAAACTTTCCAATCGGTGCAAGGACGGTAGGTCGCGCCCCGAGCGGCCGTCAATGGTTTACGCGCGAAGACTTTTCCCGGAGGTGGCCGGGACGTCATCTGCCGCCCACCGCCCGGCCGTTGCCCCGTGCCACAGGTCCCTGCCACGCGAACGGCCCCCGTACCGCGCGGTGCGGTACAGGGGCCGTGGGGCGTCGGCGTGCGGGCCGTTACTTGCCCAGCTTCGGCCGGGCGATCGGCGTCGCGGCGAGGGACTGCGGCGAATCCGGGTTGTTGAGCGCGGACGGCGCGGCCACCGCGGCGGACGGATCCGCGGCGTCCGCGTCCGCCTCCTCCGGCTCCGGGCGCGGCGCGAGGCGGATGGCGGCGCGGTCCAGCGCCTGCTTGACCCGCCAGCGCAGCTCCCGCTCGATGCCACCGGCCTTCCCCGGCATGGTTCTGGCCGAGATGCCCAGCGTGACGGTCTCCAGGGAGACCTCGCTCAGGCCCAGCACCTCCACCGGCTCCCACAGCTGCTCGTTCCACGGCTCGGCCTTGGACATCTCCTCGCCGGCGGCGGTGATGATCTCGCGGACCCGCTCCAGGTCCTGGTCGGCGGCGAGCTGCACATCGACGTGGGCGGTCGACCAGCCCTGGCTGAGGTTGCCGATCCGCTTGACCTCGCCGTTGCGTATGTACCAGATGGCGCCGTTCGGCCCGCGCAGCTTCGTCACCCGCAGACCGACCTCGATGACGGTGCCGGTGGCCACCCCGGCGTCGATCTCGTCGCCGACGCCGTACTGGTCCTCCAGGATCATGAAGACGCCGGAGAGGAAGTCGGTGACGAGGTTGCGGGCGCCGAAACCGATCGCGACACCCGCCACACCGGCGCTGGCCAGCAGCGGCGCCAGGTTGATACTGAGGGTCGACAGCACCATCAGCGCCGCCGTCCCCATGATCACGAAGGAGGCGACGGAGCGCAGCACCGAACCGATCGCCTCGGACCGCTGCCGGCGCCGCTCGGCGTTGACGAGCAGACTGCTGAGCGCGCTGCCCTGGGCGGCGCTCGCGGTGCGGTTCATCCGCTCGATGAGCCGGGTGAGGGTACGGCGCACCACATGCCGCAGCACCACGGCGATCACGATGATCAGCACGATCTGGAGGCCGGACGCGATCCACGTCCCCCAGTTCTCCTGGATCCACCCGGCGGCGTTGGTGGCCTTCGCCGTCGCGTCGTCGAGTGAGGTCGGGCCGGTGGCGTCGGGTGCCGGGGCTGCGCTGTAGGGCGCGGCGGCGACCGGCAGGGCTGACCAGTGCACAGCAGAACCTTCCGTGTGGGGCGGGACGCCCGGACCGAGGTGACGCCACGGCTCGGGCAGACCCACCACACTAACGGGGCAACGAAACCGAACCGCGCCCCTGTTCGAACGCCGACCGCTTCCGGAGGGTTCCCGCAACGCCACGAGTGCGCCCGAATGAGGGCGAAGTAACACCGTGCCGCGCGAACTGAGGGGGTGTGCCGGAAAACACCTCCGGCCCGTTACCCGGCCATGGTGGCGCCGCGCCGGGGCACCGGGTGACACTGGGGGAGATCGTCCCGGCGCGAGCCACGCGCCGCCGGCGTACAAGGAGGCACCCGTGCCGCATGTCCTGGTCCTCAACGCGTCGTACGAGCCGCTCGGCGTCGTACCGCTCCGCCGCGCGCTCATCCTCGTCCTCAATGAGAAGGCCGTCAGCCTTGAGGAGTCCGGCGCCCTGATGCACAGTGCGACCCACGTCGTCCCCGCCCCGAGCGTGGTCCGTCTCAAACGCTTCGTGCGGGTGCCTTTCCGTGGCCCCGTTCCGCTCACCCGGCGGGCACTGTTCGCTCGCGACGGCGGTCGCTGCATGTACTGCGGTGGCGTCGCCACCAGCGTCGACCACGTCATCCCCCGCAGCCGCGGCGGCCAGCACACCTGGGAGAACGTCGTCGCCGCCTGCCGTCGCTGCAACCACGTCAAGGCCGACCGTCATGTCGCCGAGATCGGCTGGCGCCTGCGTCATCAACCGGCCCCGCCGTCCGGCTTGGCCTGGCGGATCATCGGGACGGGCCACCGCGATCCGCGGTGGCTGCCGTATTTGCAGCCGTACGGCGCCGACGACGCCCTGGCCCGGATCAGTGCCGTGACGGCATAGATCCGGGCCTTCGTGCGCCGGGCCCGGCCCGGGGCGCGAAGGCCGCCGGGGCGCGTGGGAGCGCCGTCCCGCCGCGCGGCGCCCTCCGCCTCCCGGGCCGTCGCGCGTAGGGGGGCGGCCTCCGTGCGACGGGTCGGCCGACGGCCTCGCGCCCCGCAGAACTTGCCGCCGGGTACCGGCTCCCGCCGCAATCTGTGCGCCCGGCCCGGGTCCGTACCACGAAATCGCCCGTCCCGAGCCATATGATGTGGGTCACGTTTACCGGGTGGGGGCGTCTGCGTTCCGGATCGCTGGGTAGCCCAGCCCTTGTCACACTGCCGATGAACGGGAGGCCCTCGTGGCCGCGTCCGCTCAGTTGCTCCTCGACGCCCTGTCCTCCAAACCCGGCGACGGGCCCGTGGAACCGGACCTCTTCGACGGGCTCTCCGGCCCCGACTGCCTGGGCGGCTCCGGCTACGGCAGCTTCGTCGAACCGCCGCTCACCAGCGAGCCGCCGCTCGCCGACGCCGCCCCGCTGATCAGCGAGGTCCCGATCTCCGCCGAACTGCCGCTGACGAGCGAGCCGACCGCCGCCGGTCTGGGCACGGAGTCCATGGAGGTCTGACGGGCCCCGGGTCCTGCGGCCCGGCGCCGCCCGATGTCCGTGTCCGCCGCCTTTCTCCGGCAGTGCGGCCTTGCGTCACCCCGGGCGCGCGGGCGGCCGGGGCGTCCTATACGTTGAGTCCGTGAGCAACAAGGTCAAGAAGAATGCCCTGCGCGCCGGAACCGTCACGGTCGGCACCGCGCTGATGCTGCTGATGTCGTCCCCCGCGTTTGCGCTCACCCGCGACGCCGGTGACGACCCGGGTCCGGGTCTGAGCGTGCTCTCCACGCTCGGCCTCTACGTCGCTGCCCCCCTCGTTCTCTTCCTGGTCATCGCCGGGCTGGTCATGGTGGGCGACAAGTCCCGCAAGCAGACCAAGTCCAAGGGCTGACGCCGGGCACCGACGCCTTCGAGGGCACCCTTCGGTTCGTACGAACCGAAGGGTGCCCTTTGTCGTTTCCGCAGGCGAACGAGGTGAAATCGGGCGATTTGGTGGGGCGGACGCTTAACTCGGCCTCACCTACGATGCCGTAACCTACGGAGCCGTAGGTCCAACCTACGGTTCCGTAGGTCATCGTCGTCCCCAGGAGTTCCCCCGTGACCCTCGCCCCCGCCCGCCATGACGGAGAGCCTGGCCTCAGTGCCTGGAGCGACGCCCGCCTCCTCTACGCCCTCGAAGAGGTCGTCGAGGAGGAGTTGAACCGCCATCTGAAGGTCGCCAAGGAATGGATGCCCCACGAGTACGTGCCGTGGAGCGACGGCCGGAACTTCGACGGCGTCATGGGCGGTGAGGCGTGGGCGCCCGAGCAGTCCAAGGTCACCGACATCGGCCGCATCGCCCTCGTGGTCAACCTCCTCACCGAGGACAACCTCCCCAGCTACCACCACGAGATCGCCACCCTCTTCGGCCGCGACGGCGCCTGGGGCACCTGGGTGCACCGCTGGACCGCCGAGGAGGGGCGGCACGGCATCGTGATGCGCGACTACCTGCTCACCAGCCGCGCCGTGGACCCGGTCGAGCTGGAGCGGTTCCGGATGGCCCACATGTCGGAGGGGTTCGAGTCCGACAACAGTCACAGCATGCTGCACTCCGTCGCGTACGTCGCGTTCCAGGAGCTGGCCACCCGCATCTCGCACCGCAACACCGGCCACCACTCCGGCGACCCGGTCTGCGACCGGATGCTGGCCCGGATCGCCACCGACGAGAACCTCCACATGGTCTTCTACCGCAACCTCCTGCGCGCCGCCTTCGAGCTGGCCCCCGACCAGACCATGGCCGCCGTCCGCGATGTCGTCACCGGCTTCCGGATGCCCGGCCACGGCATGCCCGGCTTCGAGCGGGCCGCCGCCCGGATGGCCATCGGCGGCATCTACAACCTCCGCATCCACCACGACGACGTGCTCCAGCCGGTGCTGCGCCACCTCAAGGTGCTGGAGATCGGCGGCCTCGGCCCCGTCGGCCTGGCCGCGCAGGAGGAGCTGGGCCTGTTCATGGGCGGGCTCGACGACCAGGCGCGCAAGTTCGACGAGCGGCGCGCCGCCATCGAGGCCCGCCGGGCCGCCCGCGCCGCGTAGACCACACCGTTCAGTTCGACTGAACGGAATGAACGGAACGCGTCGAATATTTCGATGGGCCTGATGTTTCTGGTACTGCCACGGTGTGTGGGCATCCCCCCGACCGAATGGACACCGTGGCAGTACGGGAACGCCCCCGCACCCCCCGCGCGGGAACGGCACGCGCCGCCGGCCTGACGCTCGCCCTCGCCGGGGTGGTGCTGGGGGCGGGCGGCAAACGGTGAGCCCGCCCGAGGGCCGCCGCCGGGAAGCGGTGGGCGCGCCCCCGGATGCGTACGCTGCCCGCATGGCCGACTGGGACATCAAGAAGCTGCGGATCCTGCGCACGCTGCACGAGCTGGGCACGGTCACCGCGACCGCCGAGGCGCTGCACCTGACGCCGTCGGCCGTCTCCCAGCAGCTGGCCGGACTCGCCAAGGCGCTCGGTGTCCCGCTGCTGGAGGCCCACGGCCGCCGGGTGCGGCTGACCGGCGCCGCCCATCTGGTGCTCCGCCACGCCGACGTCGTCTTCGCCCAGTTGGAACGCGCCGACGCGGAACTCCTCGGCTATCTGCGGGGCGAGGCGGGCCGGGTCCGCATCGGCGCGTTCTCCACCGCCATTCCGGCCCTCGTCGTCCCCGCCGTCGAGGAGCTGCGCCGCACCCACCCCGGGCTCGCCGTCGCCGTACGCGAGGCCGAGGCGGAGGCCGCGTACGAGCTGCTGGCCGAGGGCAGCGTCGACCTGGCGCTCTCGCTCGCCGCGCACGCGCCCACCCCCAGGGACCCCAAGTTCAGCCGCCTTTCGCTGCTCGCCGACCCGCTGGACGTGGCGCTGCCCGCCGGGCACCCGCTCGCCGCCGAGCCGAGGCTGCGCCTCGCCGATCTCGCGGGCGAGCCGTGGATCTTCGGCAGCAGCGGCCCCTGGTCGCAGATCACCACCGCCGCCTGCGAGAACGCCGGTTTCGTCCCCGAGCAGGCGCACGCCGCCGCCGACTGGAACGCGATCTGGGCGATGGTCGCCGCGGGCATGGGCGTCGCGCTGGTGCCCCGGATGGCGCGGCCCGGCGGCGTCGGCGCGCCCGCCCGGGGCGCGGGCGGCGGCCCCGGTGCCGTCCTGCGGGTCCTCCACGCCGATCAGCCGCGCCGCCATGTCGTCGCCGCCGCGCGCCGCGGCTCCGAGGGCGCGCCGGGACTGTCCCGGGTACTGGCCGCGCTCCAGCAGGCGGCCGCGGCGCACGCCGGTGCCCGTACGGCGCCCGCGGACGGCGACGCGCCCCCGGACGGGCCGCCCACCGTTCAGCCCAGCTGAACAACGACCTCACGAACCGTCGATGGACCTGCCGGGTGGCCGCTGCGACGGTGGAGAGGTCCGCAGCGCCGCACCACCGAAGGGCGCCTCACTTCACCGAAGGGCGACGATGACCACCACCCCGGCCGACTCCACCGATCCGCACGCCAACGACGCCGACCCGTACGGCAGCGGCGACCCCTTCGCCGACTACCGTGGCGGCGACTTCGCCTTCACCTCGCTCGTCGACCTCGCCGACCGGCGGTTCGGCGCCGGGGTGATCGCCGCGAACGACGAGTTCTTCGCCGAACGCGAGAACCTGCTGAAGCCCGGCCCGGCGGTCTTCGACCCCGAGCACTTCGGCCACAAGGGCAAGATCATGGACGGCTGGGAGACCCGTCGGCGCCGCGGCGCGGACGCGGACCACCCCTTCCCGGCCGACGACGAGCACGACTGGGCGCTGATCCGCCTCGCCGCCCCCGGCGTGATCCGCGGCGTCATCGTCGACACCGCCCACTTCCGCGGCAACCACCCGCAGCAGGTCACCGTCGAGGCGACCGCCCTCCCCGGCAGCCCGGGCCCCGAGGAGCTGCTCGCCTCCGACGTGAAGTGGGAGGAGATCGTCCCCCGCACACCGGTACGCGGCCACGCCGCCAACGGCTTCGAGGTCCTCACCGAGCGCCGCTTCACGCATCTGCGCCTCAAGCAGCACCCCGACGGCGGCATCGCGCGGCTGCGGGTCCACGGCGAGGTCGTGCCCGACCCGGCGTGGCTGACCGCCCTCGGCACCGTCGACCTGGCGTCGGTGCTGCACGGCGGCGCGGTGGAGGACGCCTCCGACCGCTTCTACTCCTCGCCCGCCCAGATCATCCGGCCCGACCTCTCCCGCAAGATGGACGACGGCTGGGAGAACCGCCGCCGCCGCGTCAAGGGCACGCACGACTGGGTCCGCTTCCGTCTCGCCGCGCGGGGCGAGATCCGCGCGATCGAGATCGACACCGCCTATCTGAAGGGGAACTCCGCGGGCTGGGCCGCGCTGTACGGCTGCGACGGCACCCCCGAGGACGACGCCTCCTGGTTCGAGATCCTGCCCCGGACCAGGCTCCAGCCCGACACCCCGCACCGCTTCGCCCTGCCCGAGGCGGTCACCGCCACCCACATCCGGCTCGACGTCTTCCCCGACGGCGGTATCGCCCGGATGCGCGTCCACGGCAGCCTCACCGCCGACGGACGGGACGCGCTGGGGGAGCGCTTCACGGCGCTCGGGGGCTGACACCGCGTACGAAAAACGGGGCGCCCGGGACCACATGTCCCGGGCGCCCCGCGTACGAAGGGCTGTCAGCCCGCCGCCGCGTCCGCCGCGCGGGCCTTCAGGGCCCGCTCGACGCCCGCCCGGGACTCCACGACCAGCCGCCGCAGCGCCGCGCTCGGCTCCGCGGACGCCAGCCACGCGTCCGTCGTCTCCAGCGTCTCGGGGGAGATCTGCAGCGACGGGAAGAGCCCGATCGCGATCTGCGACGCCATCTCGTGGCTGCGCGCGTCCCAGACGCCCTTCACCGCCGCGAAGTACTTCGCGGTGTACGGCGCCAGCAGCTCCTCCTGGTCGAACTGCTGGAAGCCGCCGATGACGGCCTCCTGCACCGCGTTGGGCAGCGTGTCCGCCTCGACGACCGCGGCCCACGCCGCGGCCTTCGCCTCCGCCGTCGGCCGCGCCGCCCGGGCGGACGCCGCGTGCTCCTCACCCGCCGAGGTACGGTCGCGCTCCAGCTCCGCCGCGATGGCCTGCTCGTCGGCCCGGCCGGTCGCCGCCAGCCGGCCCAGCAGCGACCAGCGCAGGTCGGTGTCGATGACCAGACCCGCCAGCGTCTCCGTACCGTCCAGCAGCCCCTGGACCAGGTCGAGGTGGGCGCCGGAGCGGGCCGCCGCCGTGAACGCCCGGGCCCACGCCAGCTGGTGGTCGCTGCCCGGCGCCGCCGCACGCAGCTGCTCCAGCGCCGCGTCCGCCCACCGGGCCAGCCCGGTCTCGCGCCACGCCGGGGCCGCGTACATGCTCAGCGCCAGCTTCACCTGGCGGTGCAGGGACTGGACGACGCCGATGTCCGACTCCTTGCCGATGCCGGAGAGCACCAGCGCCAGGTAGTCGCGGGTGGGCAGTTCGCCGTCGCGCGTCATGTCCCACGCCGACGCCCAGCACAGCGCCCGCGGCAGCGACTCGGTGAAGTCCCCGAGGTGGGCGGTGACGACCTTCAGCGACTCCTCGTCCAAGCGGACCTTCGCGTACGACAGGTCGTCGTCGTTGAGCAGCACGACGTCCGGCCGCCGGGTGCCCGCGGGGAACGGCACCGCGGTCAGCTCGCCGTCCACGTCCAGCTCGATGCGGTCGGTGCGGACCAGCTTGCCGTCCCGGAGGTCGTAGCAGCCGATCGCGATGCGGTGCGGCCGCAGCACCGGCTCGCCCGTGGCGCCGGACGGCAGCGCCGGGGCCTCCTGCCGTACGTGGAAGGAGGCGACGGTGGAGTCCGCGGCGAGGGTGATCTCGGGCCGCAGGATGTTGATCCCCGCGGTCTCCAGCCACTTCTTCGACCAGGTCTTCAGATCCCGGCCGCTGGTCTTCTCCAGCGCGCCCAGCAGATCGCTCAGCCGGGTGTTGCCGAAGGCGTGCGCCTTGAAGTACTCCTGCACGCCCTGGAAGAACGCGTCCATGCCGACGTACGCGACGAGCTGCTTGAGGACGCTGGCGCCCTTGGCGTACGTGATGCCGTCGAAGTTGACGAGGACGTCGTCCAGGTCACGGATGTCCGCCATGATCGGGTGCGTCGACGGCAGCTGGTCCTGGCGGTAGGCCCAGGTCTTCATGGAGTTCGCGAACGTCGTCCACGAGTGCGGCCACTTCGAGCCGGGCGCGTACGCCTGGCAGGCGATCGAGGTGTAGGTGGCGAACGACTCGTTCAGCCACAGGTCGTTCCACCACTCCATGGTGACGAGGTCGCCGAACCACATGTGCGCCAGCTCGTGCAGGATGGTCTCGGCGCGCGTCTCGTACGCCGCGTCCGTCACCTTCGAGCGGAAGACGTACTGGTCGCGGATGGTGACCGCGCCCGCGTTCTCCATTGCCCCGGCGTTGAACTCCGGCACGAAGAGCTGGTCGTACTTCTCGAAGGGGTACGCGTAGTCGAACTTCTCCTGGAACCAGTCGAAGCCCTGCCGGGTGACGTCGAAGATCTCCTCCGCGTCCAGGTGCTCGGCGAGCGACGGCCGGCAGTAGATGCCCAGCGGCACCTTCCTTCCGCCCGCCCGTCGCCCGCCGCCGCCCTCGGCCGACTGCGCTTCGCCCAGGCCCCCCTTGTCCTCCCACGTGCTGTGCACGCTGTGGTACGGACCGGCGATCAGCGCGGTGATGTACGTCGAGATGCGCGGCGTCGGCGCGAACCTCCAGACCGTGCCCTCGGGCTCCGGCGTCGGCGAGTTGGAGATCACCGTCCAGCCCTCCGGCGCCGTGACGGTGAACGCGAACCTCGCCTTCAGGTCCGGCTGCTCGAAGGAGGCGAACACCCGGCGGGCGTCCGGCACCTCGAACTGCGTGTACAGATACGCCTGCTGGTCGACCGGGTCGACGAAGCGGTGCAGGCCCTCGCCGGTGTTGGTGTACGCGCAGTCGGCGACGACGGTGAGCTCGTTGCGCCCGGCCACCAGGGAAGGCAGCGCGATCCGCGAGTCGGCGAAGACCTCGGCCGGATCCAGCGCCGCGCCGTTGAGGTGCACCTCGTGCACGGTCGGCGCGATCAGGTCGATGAAGCTCTCGGCGCCCGCCTCGGCGCAGTCGAAGCGCACCGTCGTGACGGACCGGAAGGTGCCGCCCTCCTGCGCGCCGGAGAGATCGAGAACGATCTCGTACGCGTCCACGGTCAGCAGTCGCGCCCGCTGCTGTGCCTCGTCGCGGGTCAGGTTCGTGCCAGGCACCAGGTCATCTCCTCGTAAGAGTCCTCGTCTGCGGGGTGTGGCCATCCTTCCACGCCCGCATTGTCAGGGTCGGTGGGTACTGTGACCGAAGAGGCAGTCGGCACTAGGAGGTGGTGGCCATGGCGGTTCTCGACCGACTCTGGCGGGATGTCGAGGCACAAAGCCATATCGAGGGTTACGTCGTTGAGATCATCGACGGAAAGGTGATCATGACGCCGCAGAGCCCGACCCAGTCGAACACCATCCGCAGCTTGATCCGGCAGGCGGAGCGCGAGCTGGGAGAGGAAGTGCCCCTCGTTTTCGACGTGGGGATCGACTTCCCGGGAGAGACCTCCCTGGCTCCGGATCTCGCGATCCTCGACCTCGACGCACAGCCGCGCGGCAAGCGTTATGTCTACATGGATGTCGTCGCGGCCATCGAGGTCGTCTCGACGGCGGCCGACACCAACGACTACGTGACGAAGGTGGCCAAATACAGCCGCTTCGGCATCGAGACCTACCTGATCATCGACCCGTTCACCCGCGTGTGCACCCTGCACGAGGGCTCGGTCGGTGCACAGTACGAGAAGAGCAGCACGTACCGGTACGGGGACGTGGTGGAGATGGAGCTGGCCGACGGCCGGAAGTTCTCCATCGACACCAGCGGCTTCCCCGGGGAGACGGTCACACGGATCGCTGAATGAGCGGAGGCGCCCACCGGATCTCTCCGGCGGGCGCCTCGGTGACGCGGTGCGGGCCCGCTCAGCCGCGCAGCTCCGCCGCGACCAGTTCGGCGATCTGGACGGCGTTGAGGGCGGCGCCCTTGCGGAGGTTGTCGCCGGAGACGAACAGCGCCAGCCCGTTCTCCGCCGTCTCGTCCTCGCGGATGCGGCCCACGAAGGAGACGTCCTGACCGGCGGCCTGGAGCGGGGTGGGCACGTCGGAGAGGGTGACGCCGGGGGCGGCGGCCAGCAGCTCCTGGGCGCGGGCGACGCTCAGCGGGCGCGCGAAGCGGGCGTTGAGCTGGAGCGAGTGGCCGGTGAAGACCGGGACCCGCACGCAGGTGCCGGAGACCTTCAGCTCCGGGATGCCGAGGATCTTGCGGCTCTCGTGGCGGAGCTTCTGCTCCTCGTCGGTCTCGTGCAGCCCGTCGTCGACGATCGCACCCGCCATCGGCAGCACATTGAACGCGATCGGGGCGACGTACTTCTCCGGCTCGGGGAAGTCCACGGCCGCGCCGTCGTGCGTCAGGCGGGTGGCATCCTGCTCGACGGCCTTGCGGACCTGCCCGTTCAGCTCCTCGACACCGGCGAGGCCGCTGCCGGAGACCGCCTGGTAGGTGGCGGCCACCAGCGACACCAGCCCGGCCTCGTCGTGCAGCGGGCGCAGCACCGGCATCGCGGCCATGGTGGTGCAGTTCGGGTTGGCGATGATGCCCTTGGGGCGCTCGGTGATCGCCGACGGGTTGACCTCGGAGACCACCAGCGGGACCTCGGGGTCGCGGCGCCAGGCGGAGGAGTTGTCGATCACGACGGGACCGGCGGCCGCGACCTTCGGCGCCAGCGCCTTCGAGGTCGACCCGCCCGCCGAGAACAGCACGATGTCCAGGCCGGAGAAGTCGGCGGTGGCGGCGTCCTCGATCGTGATCTCGGTGTCCTGCCAGGGCAGGGTGCGTCCGGCGGACCGCGCCGAAGCGAACAGGCGCAGCTGCTCGACCGGGAACTGCCGCTCGGCGAGAATGCCCCGCATCACGCCGCCGACCTGGCCGGTGGCTCCGACGATTCCGATCCTCATGGAACTCCCTCTTTCCTGACCCGACACGGTGCTTCTCTGGGGAACACCTGCTCAGAAGTGTCCCCATCATGTGTGTGAACCCCGTCGCCTTGTCCAATCCGTTCCGATACGTGGCCCGCGTCACCGCGGCCGTCCACGGCACCGGACCCTCCGCGCGGCGCGGTGATCCCTGTGCGGTGATGGGCCACCGGTGTTGCGGTGGCGTTCACGCCGCCGACACCCTCGCTGCCAAACATCCCCGGTGAGCGGGCAGTTGAGCTGCCCGGCCGCTCGCCTGTACGCAACCGGGGAGTTCGCGCATGTCCCGTACACGGTCCGCCGTCTCCGCCCTCGACCGCCGCGCCTTCCTCGCCGCCACCGGCGCGGTCGGCGCCGCCGCCGGACTCGGCCTCGCCTTCGGCGGTGGCGACCGGCCCGCCGCTGCCGCCACGCCCCCGGACGCCGCCCCCGTGGCGCCCGCCCCCGTCGACGCCCCGGCCGTGCCCCGCGCCCCGTACACCCGGGGCACCACGCTCGCCTCCGTCGCCACCCCGCACGGCACCGGCGGCTACCGACAGCTCGGCGACGGGCCCGGCTGGCGGCGGCTGGTCCGCACCGAGCTGGCCCCCGCCCACCCCGGGCGGAGCGGGCGGCGCACCGCCCTCGCCTCGTTCGTGCACGTCACCGACCTGCACCTGGTCGATGTGCAGAGCCCACTGCGGTACGAGTACCTGCGCGCCGAGACCGCCAGCGCCTGGCGGCCGCAGGAGGCACTCTCCGTCGCCGGAGTCGTCTCGCTCATCGAACGGGTCAACGCACTGCCCGGCGGGCCCGCGACCGGTGCGCCCCTCGCCTTCGTGATGACCACCGGCGACAACACCGACAACAACTCCCGACTGGAGCTGGACTGGTTCCTCACCGCCATGAGCGGCGGCCGGATCACGCCCAACTCCGGCGACCCGCGCCACTACGAAGGCGTCCAGGACAGCGGCCTCGCCCTCTACTGGCAGCCCGGCAGCGCGCTGCGCGACGCCGACAAACGCCTCGGCTTCCCGCGCATCGACGGCTTCCTCGACGCGGCGATCCGCACCGTCCACAGCCCCGGCCTGCGGATGCCGTGGTACTCCACCGTCGGCAACCACGACTCCCTGCCCGGCGGCTGCTATGCACCCGGCGACCCGTTCTTCACCGCCGTCGCCACCGGCGACCGCAAGCTGGAGACGCTTCCCGCCGACCGCGCCGCCCAGGTGTGGAAGGCCGTCCGCAAGGGCCTCGACCCGCGCGGTGAGGACTTCAAGGAGCTGCTGCGCTCCCAGGCGAAGAAGGCCCGGCACGTCACCCCGGACCCCCGGCGGGCGCCGTTCACCCGCGCCGAGTACCTGCGGGCCCACCTCGACCCGGCGCACACCGGCCCCGGACCGCACGGCCACGGCTACACCGCCGACCACCTCGACGACGGCCGCCTCCACTACACCTTCCCCGTCGCCGATGACGTCCTCGGCATCAGCCTCGACACCACCGACCCGGCGGGCCACTACACCGGCTCCGTCGGCGCGGAGCAGTTCGCCTGGCTGCGCCGGACGCTGCGGGAGAACGAGCGTGGCGGCGCCCGGCATGTGCTGGTCTTCAGCCACCACACCTCCGCGACGATGGACAACACCCGCCCCGACCCGGCCCGCCCCCGCGAGAAGCGGCACACCGGAGCCGAGCTGGCCGCGCTGTTCTCCGCCCACCCGTCCATCGTCGCCTGGATCAACGGCCACAGCCACAAGAACGAGGTCACCGCCCACCCGGGCTTCTGGGAGGTCTCCACCGCCTCCCACATCGACTTCCCGCAGCTCGCCCGGGTCATCGAGCTGACCGACAACCACGACGGCACGCTGTCGCTCTTCACCACCCTCGTCGAATCGTCGGCCCCGCACCGCGCCGACCCCGCCGACCTCTCCCGGACCGGCCTGGCCGCCCTCTACCGCGAACTGGCGGCCAACGCGCCCAAGGCCCGTAAGGACCTGGCGGGGGAGGCCGTCGACCGGAACCTGGAGCTGGTGGTGCGGCGGCGCTGACGGGCGGGGCCGGGCGCCGGTGCTGGGGCGTCCGCGCCGCCGTGCCGGGCCGTCCGCGACCGCCGTGCCGGACGGGGCGTGCCGGGCGGGGCGTGCCGGGCGGGGCAGCGCCGGGCGGGGCAGCGCCGGGCGGCCGTGCCGTGGCCCTGCCCGCCGGGTGCGTCCCGCCCGCCCCGAAATCCGCTGGACACGCGGGCCGCGGCCCCCTTGGGTAGCCGGATGGCCGACACACCGCCCGTACCTCGTCTGCACACCGCACGCCTGCTGCTCCGCGCATGGCGGGAGACCGATCTCGCGCCCTGGGCGGCGCTCAACGCCGACCCGGAGGTCCGCCGCCACCTGGGCGGCCCGCTCACCCGCGAGGAGAGCGACGCCTCCGTCGCCCGCTTCCGCGCGGAGTTCGCCGCGCGCGGCTACGGCTGGTGGGCCGTCGAGGAGCGGGCGAGCGGCGCGTTCCTCGGCTTCGCCGGGCTCGACCGCGTCGAGGAGGAGAGCCTGCCGCTCCACGGCGTGGAGGCCGGCTGGCGGCTGGCCCGCCACGCCTGGGGCCACGGCTACGCCACCGAGGCCGGCCGCGCCTGCCTCGACTTCGGCTTCAGCACGCTTTGCCTGCCCGAGATCCTGGCGCTGACCACCGCCGCCAACACCCGCTCCCGCGCGGTGATGGAACGCCTCGGCATGGCCCGCGACCCGGCCGACGACTACGAGGACCCCACCGTCCCGGAGGGCCCGCTGCGGGCCGGGGTCTGCTACCGGATCCGGGCCTGAGCGACGCGCGGAACGGGGGCGCACGGGCGGGACGCCCCGGCCCTGCGGTCCGCTACCGCGGTGCGATCACCACCGCCGCCGGATCCCGGTCGGCCGCCGCCATCAGCGCCGTACGCACCACGACCGCCTGCTCCCCGGGGGCGCGGCGCAGGTCGTCGGGGGTGCAGCGGACCACCGTGATGCCCAGGCGCTCCAGTTGTTCGTGCTTGCGGTTCCAGGCCGCGCCGGGCAGGGTGCCGTCCCCGTCGGGCGCCGCCGTGTCGATCTCCACCGCGACGGCCTCAGCGGGCCAGTACGCGTCCACCCCGCCCAGGTGCGGGCCGCCCGGCAGCCGCAGGCCGACGTTCCACAGCGGGTCCGGCAGCGCGTGGTCGCGGACCAGCGCGTAGAGCCGGTCCTCGGCACGGGCGCGGTCCCCGGCCAGCAGCAGCGTCACCGTGTCCACCACGTGCGGCCGTCCCGCCAGCCGTGCCCGGCGCAGCTCGCCGACGACCGTGGCCGCCTCGGCGTGCCCGTCGCGTACCGCCTCCGTCACCAGATGCCGCACCGCCGCCGCATCCGTCAGCGTCGCCACGGTGTCCGCCAGCGCCCGCGCCACCGGGGCCACCGGCAGCCCGTCGATCTCCTCGGCCCCCGGCAGCTCCGCGGACCGGACGACCCGGGCGAAGCCGGCCGAGCGCAGTTGCCGCCCGTGGCCCACCAGGACGTGCAGCCGGTTGAGCGACGGCAGCGGGGGAGCGGCGGCGACGCCGTGCAGCGCCAGCGCCGCCGGACCGGTCAGCATCGCCCGCGCGCCCGGGCGCACCCCGCCACCCTGATGCGGGACCGACGGGCCGCGCTCCGTCGCGTACAGCACGGTGGCGCGCAGCCGCTCCTCGGTGGACGGCGGCCCCGGACGCAGCAGGTACACGCCGGGCAGCACCTCGCGCCAGGGGCCGCCGGGGCGGCAGCGCCCGGCGGTCTCGGCGGGCGTGACGCCCCGCTCACGCAACCGGTGTGCGGTGACCAGCGGGCTGCTGCCGTCGGTGCGGGGGAGTGGGGAGAGCGGGGTGTCCTGGGTCATGCCCGGCACCTTCCCGCGCGCGGGCCGCCCGCTCACGGTTGTTACACACCTGTGGCAGGAAGCGGACAACTCCGTTCAGGAAGACGGAGGTTCCTCCCGCCGTCCGGGCCCGCCCCCGCCGGGCCCGGACAAGGCGTCACC
This sequence comes from Streptomyces sp. NPDC059080, assembly GCF_042739975.1. Classification (NCBI taxonomy): domain Bacteria; kingdom Bacillati; phylum Actinomycetota; class Actinomycetes; order Kitasatosporales; family Streptomycetaceae; genus Streptomyces; species Streptomyces sp. NPDC059080. Next base: position 89,042 of record NZ_JBHYGX010000018.1, on the reverse strand, counting down.
CCCGCTCGCCCGCCCCCGCGTCGCACGCCCGCGCCCGCAGCGCACGCGCCAGATCGTCGCGCCGCTCCGACACCAGGCGGCGCAGCGCCGGGGCGGCGTCCGCGTGGCCCGTCAGCCAGGCGTCGGTCGCGTCCAGCGTGGCCTGCTCGATCCGCCAGAACGGGAACAGCCCGCGGACCACGGCCATACCGATCTCGATCGACCGGTCCTGCCAGATCCGTTCGATCGCCGCGAAGTACCGCTCGCCGTACGGCGCCAGCAGCTCGCCCTGGCCGCGCCGGGCGAAGCCGCTGATGGTGGCCTCCACCAGCGCGTTGGACAGGGCGTCCGACTCCATCACGTCCGCCCACGCCCGCGCCTTGACGCCGGCGTCCGGCCGGGCGGCCAGGCAGCGCACCTGGTGCCGCTTGCCGGACGCGGTGTCGTCGCGGGACAGCTCGGCGTCCACCGCGGCGGCGTCGGCCGCGTCCGCGGAGGCCAGCGCCGCGAGGAGCGTCCAGCGCAGCTCCTGGTCCACGTCCAGCCCGTCGATGCGCGCGGTGCCGTCCAGCAGGCCGCGCAGCAGCTGGAGGTCGGCGGGCTCGGCGGCGACCGCGGCGAAGTGGCGGGCCCAGGCCAGCTGGTGGTCGCTGCCCGGCGTGGCGACCCGCAGCTCGTGCAGCGCACCCTCGGCCAGCGCGCGGGCCGCCGCCTCCCGGTGCTCCGGCGCGGTGTACGACTCCAGCGCCCCCTGCGCCTGTGAGTGCAGCGTCTGGAGCACGCCGATGTCGCTCTCCCGCCCCGCGAACCGCAGCACCAGGTCCAGGTAGTCGCGGGCCGGCATCAGCCCGTCACGGGTCAGCCCCCACACCGCCGACCAGCACAGGGCGCGCGCCAGGGGATCGGCGAGGTCGCCGAGGCGGGCGCGGAGGGCGACGAGCGAGCCCTCGTCGAAGCGGGTCTTGCAGTACGTCAGATCGTCGTCGTTGACGAGGATCAGCTCGGGCCGCTCGGCGCCCGCCAGCTCCGTGACGACGGTGTGCGGACCGGCGACGTCGACCTCGGCGCGGGCGTAGCGCACCAGCGAACCGGCGGCGTCCTCCCGCCGGTAGAGGCCGACCGCCACCCGGTGCGGCCGCAGCTCCGGGTGGGAGGCGGCGGCCTCCTGGAGGATGGCCAGCTCGGTGATGCGGTCCTGCGCGTCACAGGTGAGCTGCGGGGTCAGCGCGTTGACCCCGGCGGTCTCCAGCCAGGCGCGCGACCAGGTGGCCATGTCGCGGCCGGAGGTCTCCTCCAGTACCGACAGCAGATCGGTCAGCCGGGTGTTGCCGTAGGCGTGCCGCTTGAAGTAGCGGCGGGCGCCCTCCAGGAACGCGTCCCGGCCCGCGTACGCCACCAGCTGCTTGAGGACGGAGGCGCCCTTGGCGTACGTGATGCCGTCGAAGTTGAGCTTGGCGTCCTCCAGGTCACGGATGTCGGCCGTGACCGGGTGGGTGGAGGGCAGCTGGTCGGCGCGGTAGGCCCACGCCTTGCGGTGGTTGGCGAAGGTGATCCAGCCGTTGTGGAAGCGCGTCGCCTCCACCAGCGACAGGGCGCCCATGTAGTCCGCGAACGACTCCTTGAGCCACAGGTCGTCCCACCACTCCATGGTGACGAGGTCGCCGAACCACATGTGCGCCATCTCGTGCAGGATGACGCTGGCCCGGCGCTCGTACGCCGCCTCGGTGACCTTGCCGCGGAAGACGAACTCCTCGCGGAACGTCACACACCCCGGGTTCTCCATCGCCCCGATGTTGTACTCCGGGACGAACGCCTGGTCGTACTTGCCGAACGGGTACGGGTAGTCGAAGTGGTCGTGGAAGAAGTCCAGGCCCTGCTTGGTGACGGTGAAGATGTCGTCCGCGTCGAAGTGCTTGGCCAGCCCCTTGCGGCACAGCGCGCCCAGCGGGATGTCGAGCTCGGTGCCGTCCTCGAACGTCCGCCGGTAGCTGTCGCGCTCGTAGTGGTACGGCCCGGCGACCACCGCGGTGATGTACGTGGAGACCGGCCGCGTCGTCGCGAAGCGGTGGCGGCCGCCGGACGGCTCGCCCTCCTCCGCGCCGTTGCTGAGCACCAGCCACTCCTCGGGCGCGGTCACCTCGAAGGTGAACGGGGCCTTGAGGTCGGGCTGTTCGAAGGTGGCGAAGACCCGGCGGGCGTCGGCCGGTTCGTACTGCGTGTAGAGGTAGACCTCGCCGTCCTCGGGGTCCACGAAGCGGTGCAGGCCCTCGCCGGTGCGGCTGTAGGCGCACTGCGCGTCGACGGTCAGGGTGTTCTCCGCCGCCAGGTCCGCGAGCGTGATGCGGGTGCCGTCGAAGACCGCCGACGGGTCCAGCACCGTGCCGTTGAGGGTCACCGACGTCACCGACGGCGCCACCAGATCCGCGAAGGTCGTGGCGCCCGGCTCGGCGCAGCGGAAGCGGATCGTGGTCAGCGAGCGGAAGGTGTCCTCGCCCTTCACCGCCGACCGGACGTCCAGCGCCACGTCGTACCCGTCGACGCTCAGCAGCCGTCCGCGCTCGTGGGCCTCGTCCCGGGACAGATTCTCACCTGGCACGCTGTGACTCCTTCGTCCTGTTCGTCGTCTTCTTCGGTTTCGTCGTCCACCGGTCGAACACGGGAATCATGGCACGCCCGATCTCTGTTGAAGCGGGCGCCGACCGGCGTACGCCCCGGCGTCCACCGCACACGAGGAGAGCCTGTGTCCGACACCGCGAAGACCCCCGCCGACTTCTGGTTCGATCCGCTCTGCCCCTGGGCCTGGATGACGTCCCGTTGGATGCTGGAGGTGGAGAAGGTCCGACCGGTCGAGGTCCGCTGGCACGTCATGAGTCTGGCGGTGCTCAACGAGAACCGCCTCGACGAGCTGCCGCCGGAGTACGCCGTGCCGATGCGGCCCGGCGGCAGCTCCTGGGGCCCGGTGCGGGTCTGCATCGCCGCCGAGCAGCGGTTCGGCAGCGAGGTCCTCGGCCCGCTCTACACCGCCCTCGGCACCCGCATGCACCACGAAGGTCTGGGCCGCGACCGCGCCGCGATCACGGGCGCCCTCGCCGACGCGGGCCTGCCCGCCGAGCTCGCCGGGGCCGCGGACTCCGACGCGTACGACACCGCGCTGCGCGCCTCCCACAAGGAGGGCATCGAGCTGGTCGGGCAGGACGTCGGCACGCCCGTCATCGCGGTGCCCGGCGCGGACGGCGAGCGCATCGCGTTCTTCGGGCCGGTCGTCACGCCCGCGCCCAAGGGCGACGAGGCCGCCAAGCTGTGGGACGGCACCCTGATGGTCGCCTCCGTCCCCGGCTTCTACGAGATCAAGCGGACCCGCACGGCCGGTCCGGTCTTCGACTGACGCCCCCGGACATGGGCGGGGGGGGGGGGCGGGGGGGCCGCGCCGGGCGGCGCCCGGGCGAGCGCCGCGGCGGGGGGGGGGGGGGGGGGGTGGAGAGGGCGGCGGCGGCCGAGGCGGGCGGCG
>NZ_JBHYGX010000018.1:84489-85545 GCF_042739975.1 Streptomyces sp. NPDC059080 | reverse complement strand
AAACCCCCGCCCCCCCCCGGCGCGGCGGTTACCGCCCCCCCCCCCCCGCCCGGGGGGGGGCCCCCCCCCCCCCCCCCGCGGGGCCCCCCCCGCCGTTCTTCCGCCTGCCGGGTGAAGGTGGAGAAGACGATCACGAGGCAGGACGCTCAAGGGGCCTCAGGGGGCCAGCAGCAGCGTGTGCGCGCGCTCCTTGGCGGCGGCGTAGCGCTTGGCCACGTCCTGCCAGTTGACGACCTGCCACATCGCCTCGATGAAGTCGACCTTCTGGTTCTTGTACTGAAGGTAGAAGGCGTGCTCCCAGGCGTCGAAGACCAGGATCGGCACGGAGCCCTGGCCGACGTTGCCCTGGTGGTCGTAGATCTGCTCGACGATCAGGCGGCCGCTGACCGGCTCGAAGGCGAGCACGCCCCAGCCGGAGCCCTGCGTGGTGGCGGCGGCCTTCGTCAGCTGTGCCTTGAAACCGGTGTACGAACCGAAGTTCTCGGCGAGGGCGTCGGCCAGCTCGCCCACGCCGTCCTTCGCGTCCGGCTCGCCGCCGCCGTCACCGCTCATGTTGTGCCAGTAGATGCTGTGCAGGATGTGCCCGGAGAGGTGGAACGCGAGGTTCTTCTCCAGCCCGTTGATGCCGCCCCACTGCTCCTTGTCGCGGGCCGCGGCGAGCTGCTCCAGGGTGTCGTTCGCGCCCTTCACATAGGCCGCGTGGTGCTTGTCGTGGTGCAGCTCGATGATCTCGGGGCTGATGACCGGGGCCAGCGCCGAGTAGTCGTAGGGGAGCTCCGGAAGGGTGTAGGTCGCCATGTGCCCAGCCTCTCCAACTGCTTACGCCTTCTTATTGCAACAGGGAGCTATTGCAATTGATGTGCAAGAACGCTCGCTACGCTACCAGCCGGGGTGATCACCGGCCCGGTAAGGGCGGGCTGCCCGGTGCCGAAGACGGAGGCGGGGGGGGGGGGGGGGCGGCGGGCCCGCCCCCCCCCCCCCCCCCCCCGCCCCCCCCCCCCGCGGCCCGCGCCCCCCCCCCCCCCCCCCCCCCCCCCCCCCCCCGCCCGCCCACAC
>NZ_JBHYGX010000018.1:81161-84479 GCF_042739975.1 Streptomyces sp. NPDC059080 | reverse complement strand
TGTTGCCCAACACCGCCCGATCCGCCCCCCGGGGGGGATCCCCGCGGCCGGGTTGGGGGGGGGGGCGGCGCGGGGCCCGCGCGGGGGGGGGGGGGCCCCCCCCCCCGCCCCCCCCCCCCGCCTCTCGTACGGTGCGTGCGGTCCGGTCAGCCGGCCGCCGTCCGCTCGCCTTCCACGGGGGTGCGGCCCAGCTTCGACCGCAGCAGCCCGATCGCGGCCAGCACCACCGCGAACCCACCGGTGAACAGCAGTTGGACGCGCTGGTCACCGTCCCGCAGCATCAGCAACAGCACCACCGCGATACCGGCCAGCGCCACCCAGGTCAGGAACGGGAACGCCCACATCTTCACGACCAGCTTCTCCGGCGACTCCCGCTCCAGCTGGCGGCGCATCCGCAGCTGGGCGGCGGCGATGAAGCCCCACACCACCAGCACCGCGGCGCCGACCATGTTGAGCAGCCACTGGAAGACCGTCGTCGGCCACCAGAAGCTCAAGAGCACCGCGAGGAAGCCGAACGCCGAGCAGAACACCACCGCGCGGCGCGGCACACCGCCGCTGACCTTGCCGAGGAACGCCGGGCCCTGCCCGCGCGAGGTCAGCGAGAACGCCATCCGGGACGAGCCGTAGATGTTGGCGTTCATCGCGGACAGCAGCGCCACCAGGATGACCACGTTCATGATCTGACCGGCCGCCGGGATGTCCAGGTAGTCGAGGACCGCGACGTACGGGCCGCTCTTGGTGAGGGAGGGCTCGTTCCACGGGATGACGGTGACGATGATCGCCATCGAACCGACGTAGAAGAGGGCGATCCGCCACATCGCGGTCCGCACCGCCCGCGCCACGCCGCGCACCGGGTCCTTCGACTCGGCCGCCGCGATCGTCACCGTCTCCAGACCGCCGTACGCGAAGACCGACGCGAGCAGACCGACCATCAGGCCGTCCACGCCCTTGGGCAGGAAGCCGCCGTCGCCGGTGAGGTGGGCGGTGCCCGGTGCGGCGGTGCCCGGCAGCGCGCCGAAGATCGCCAGCAGGCCCAGGATCAGGAAGATGCCGATCGCGGCGACCTTCAGGGCGGCGAACCAGAACTCGAACTCACCGAAGTTGCTGACCGCCGCGAGGTTGGCGCCACAGAAGATCACCATGAAGAGCAGCACCCACATCCACGTCTGGGTGCCCGGGAACCACTGCGTCATGATGCCCGCCGCGCCGATCGCCTCGGCGGCCACCGCCACACACAGCAGCGCGGTGAACATCCAGCCGGCGGTGAACCCGGCCCACGGCCCGATCGACCGCCCGGCGTGCACCGAGAACGACCCGGACGCCGGGTTCGCCGCCGCCATCTCGCCCAGCATCCGCATGATCAGCATGACCAGCGCACCGGACACCGCGTAGGCGAGGACGATCGACGGCCCGGCGGCGGCGATGCCCGCACCGGACCCGACGAACAGTCCCGCGCCGATCACCCCGCCCAGGGCGATCATCGACAGATGGCGCTGCTTGAGGCCGTTGGACAGCGGGGTGCCGCCGTCGCCTCCCGGGTCCGCGTCGGACCGCTCGCGCGCGGTCGCGGCGGACGGGGGTATCCCATTCATGTCGTACCTGTCCCAGTGGTGAGAGCGAAGCGGAGCGAATCTGCGTTCTCCCGGGGCTGCGACCTGTACGCCTCCGCCGCCGACCCCCGGCCCCCCGCCCGCGACGGCAGGCACAGCTCTGCGAATGGCGCGTGAACAGGGGTCCTCGGTGAAGCGCGCTCAGTCTGGGCGTCGGTGTCCGCTCAGGGCAACAGGCATGCAGCGAATGTTCGGTATTCAGACGCGATCGTGACCGTACGTGTCCAGGTCATCGTTGTATGCCACCACAAGCCCGGCCAAGGCGGCACAACTCCGCCTCAGCGCCGGGATGTCCAGCCCCGCACTTCCCGGACACCGGCGACCAACAGGACCACCGCGGTGGCCCCCGCCGACCACAGCAGCTGCGGCCGGGCGGTGGCGTCGGCCAGCATCAGCACCAGCACCGCAGCCATCCCCGCCAGAGCGGCCCAGGTCAGATAGGGGAACGCCCACATCCGCAGGGTCAGCTTCTCCGGCGCCTCCTGCTCGATCCGCCGCCGCAGCCGCAGCTGCGACACGGCGATCAGCGCCCAGACGAAGAGCAGCACCGCGCCGACCGCGTTCAGCAGATAGAGGAAAACCGAATCCGGCCACTTGAGGTTCAGCAACACCGACACGAAGCCGAACGCCACCGACGCCAGCACCGCCCGCCGCGGCACACCCCCGCCCGCCACCTTCAGCAGCCCGCGCGGCGCCTCGCCCCGCTCCGCCAGCGAGAAGATCATCCGGGATGCACCGTAGAGATTGGCGTTCAGCGCCGACAGCAGCGCCACGAACACCACGATGTTCATGATCAGCCCGGCGCCCGGGATCCCGATGTGGTCGAGCACCGCGACGTACGGGCTCTTCCCCGGCACCAGCTTCGACCACGGCAGCAGTGCGACGATCACCAGCATCGAGCCGACGTAGAAGAGGAGGATGCGCCACACCGCGCTGCGCACCGCGCGGCCCACCGCACGCGCCGGATCGTCCGACTCGGCGGCCGCGATGGTGACGACCTCCAGACCGCCGAACGCGAACACCACCGCCAGCACCCCGGAGACCACCCCGGACCAGCCGCGCGGCAGGAAGCCGCCCTGCCCGGTCAGATTGGCGAGCCCCACCGGCTCGGTGTCCGGCAGCACGCCGAAGACCGCCAGCAGGCCCAGCACCAGGAAGAGCACGATCGCGGTGACCTTCAGCGTGGCGAACCAGAACTCGAACTCGCCGAAGTTCTTCACCGCCGCGAGGTTGGCGCCGGTGAACACCACCATGAAGAGGAGCACCCAGCCCCACTGCGGCACCGCCGGAACCCAGCCGTGCGCGATCTGCGCCGCGCCCGTCGCCTCCACGGCGAGCACCACGACCAGCAGGAACCAGTACAGCCAGCCGACGCTGAACCCGGCCCAGCGGCCCAGCGCCCGCTCCGCGTGCACCGAGAACGCCCCGGACGCGGGCATCGCCGCCGACATCTCGCCCAGCATCCGCATGATCAGCATCGCCAGCGCGCCCGCGATCAGATACGACACCGTGATGCCGGGACCGGCCACCGCGATGCCCGCACCGGACCCGACGAACAGCCCGGCGCCGATCACCCCGCCCAGGCCCAGCATCGTCAGATGCCGCTGCTTGAGCCCCCCGGCGAGCGGGTAACACACCACCGCCCCCCCAACACGCAGCGGTTTACCCGAGGAGGGCGGTGAGGACTTCCATTAGAGTAAACAAGACA
>NZ_JBHYGX010000018.1:71119-81151 GCF_042739975.1 Streptomyces sp. NPDC059080 | reverse complement strand
CCCACCCCCAACCCACCCCCCGCCCCACACCCCCCCCCCCCCACCCCCACCCCCCCGCCCCCGGCCCCCCCCCCCCGGGGCGCGCGCCCCCCCCCCCCCGCCCCCCTCTCCGAGCGGCGGTTTCCCGGAGGAGGGCGGTGCGTCGTGCATGGCTCGTACTCTCGCGCGGTGCGGGGCCCCGCGGACGGCGCGGCCTGTGGTCCTTCACAGTTTCCCCGCCCCGGCGACCACCGCAAAACGCTCGCCCGCTGGGTGACGAGCATCACGTGACCTGCGAAAAGGCTCAGGGGACGGCTACGCCCGGCACGGGTAGGGGTTGTTCGGAACTCTCCAAGCCGTCCGGCGCCGCTTTGTCGCCGCCACACGATGATCGCGGTGGCCCCGCTCGACTAACGTCCATCGGGTCCGACCTGTCCGTATCCCTCTGACCTTCGCGGAGTCCTGATGAGCACTGTCGCTCTCACCCGTCCCGGTGCGGTCCTCGCCGATCTGCTGCCCGCCGCCACCGCCACCCGCGCCCGCGTCCGTGACGCCGCGCTGGTCGCCGGGGGCGCCGTCCTGACCGGCGTCGCCGCCCAGATAGCTCTGCCGATCCCCGGCTCCCCGGTGCCGGTGACCGGCCAGACCTTCGCCGCGCTGCTGGTGGGCACCGCGCTCGGCGCCCGCCGCGGCCTCGCCTCCCTCGCGCTGTACGCGGCGGTCGGCATGGCGGGCGTGCCGTGGTTCGCCGAGGGCAAGTCCGGTCCCGGCGGCGCCACCTTCGGCTATGTCCTGGGCATGCTGCTGGCCTCCGTCGTCGTCGGCGCGCTGGCCCGCCGCGGCGGAGACCGGGGCGCGCTGCGCACCGCCGGGACGATGGCTGCCGGTCTCGCGGTGATCTACGCCGTCGGCGTCCCCTACCTCGCGCTGAGCACCGGCATGTCCTTCGGCCAGGCGCTCGCCGCCGGAATGATGCCGTTCCTCATCGGCGACGCCCTCAAGGCGGCCCTGGCGATGGGCGCCCTGCCCACCGCCTGGAAGCTGGCCGGACGCCGCGACTGACGGACCACGGGCAGCCCGGCGCATGCCACGCGCCGGGCCCGGAACCACGGAACGGGCCGGGCCCCGCACTCACCCAGTTGGTGACTGCGGGGCCCGGCCCGTTCCCCGTATCCGTACCTCCGTGCCGTACGTGCCCGGCGGCTACGCGCGGTCCGCGGCCTCCGCGGGGGCGGCCTCGGGCGCCTCGGCGGGAACGGCCTGCGCCGGAACAGAGGCGGCGGCCTCGCGGGGACGGCGCCGGTCCAGGATCAGGCCGATGGCGAGGACCACCACGGCAGCGACGACGGACAGGACCATCTGCTTGCGGCCTTCCGGGTCGTAGAACATGTAGCCCACGACGAAGAGGATCAGCGCGATCGTCGCGTACGTCAGCCACGGGTACAGCCACATCCGGACCGTCAGCCGCTCCGGCATCTCCCTCTCGATGATCTTGCGCATCCGCAGCTGCGAGAAGCAGATGACCAGCCATACGAAGAGCGCGACGGCGCCCGAGGAGTTCAGCAGGAACTGGAAGATGGTTTCCGGCGAGGTGTAGCTGAAGATCGTCGCGACGAAGCCGAAGGCGACCGACGCCCAGATCGCCACGGCCGGGACGCCGCCCTTGTTGACCTTCGCGAACGCCTTCGGCGCGTCGCCGCGCTCACCCAGCGAGAAGGCCATCCGGGACGCGGTGTACAGACCCGAGTTGAGACAGGACAGCACCGCCGTCAGCACCACGACGTCCATCACGGTGCCCGCGTACGGGATGTTCAGCGACTCCAGCACGGCCACGTACGGGCTCGCGTCCAGCTTCGGGTCGTTCCACGGCAGCAGCGTCACGATGACCGCGATCGAGCCGAGGTAGAAGAGCGCGATCCGCCAGATGACGCTGTTGACGGCCTGGCGCACGGCCTTCACCGGGTTCGGCGACTCGCTGGCCGCCAGGGTGACGATCTCGCTGCCCATGAAGGAGAAGACCACCAGCAGCATGCCGGAGAGGATCGCCCCGGGGCCGTTCGGCAGGAAGCCGCCGTGTCCGGTGAGGTTCGACATCCCCACCGCGTGGTCGCCCGGGGGCAGACCGAAGATCGCCAGCGCGCCGATGACGATGAAGACGACGATGGCGACGACCTTGATCCCGGCGAACCAGAACTCGAACTCGCCGAACGAGCTGACGGAGATCAGGTTGGTACCGGTCAGTACGATCATGACCAACAGCGCCCACGCCCACTGCGGGACGGCGGGGACCCAGTTGGTGAGGATCGAGGCGGCCGCGGTCGCCTCGACGGCCAGCACGACCGACCAGAAGAACCAGTACAGCCAGCCGATGGTGAACCCGGCCCAGCGGCCGAGCGCACGGTCCGCGTACGCGGAGAACGAACCGGACGTGGGGGAGGCCGCGGCCATCTCACCCAGCATCCGCATGACGAGCACGACCAGAAGTCCGGTCAGTGCGTAGGAGAGGAGAATGCCCGGCCCGGCGGCCTTGATACCGGCTCCGGACCCGACGAACAGTCCGGCACCGATGACGCCACCGATGGCGATCATCGACAGATGCCGGTTCTTGAGTCCTGCCTGAAGCCCGTCCGTGGTAGGCGGGTGCGTGCCCATATGCACCGTCCTTCAGTGGTTCTCGGTTTCGAGTCCCCGCATTAGACAGTCGGCACCGGCCGCTTAGGAAGATCCGACTCCGGATCGTTGTCGTTCCTGTTCAGCTGTATGAAGAGTGGCTGAAACCTCCCCGCCATATGTACGAAGACCCGGCGCCACAGAGCCACATTCCGCATGCCACACTCATGCCATGCGCGTGTATCTCGGCTCCGACCATGCCGGTTTCGACCTCAAGAACCACCTCGTCGACTGGCTCAAGGCCCACGGCCACGAGCCCGTCGACTGCGGTCCCCACCTCTACGACGCCCAGGACGACTACCCGCCGTTCTGCCTCCGTGCAGCTGAGCGCACGGCCGCCGACGCAGACGCGCTCGGCATCGTGATCGGCGGCTCCGGCAACGGTGAGCAGATCGCCGCCAACAAGGTCAAGGGCGTCCGGGCCGCACTGGCCTGGAGCGAGGAGACCGCGAAGCTCGGCCGCGAGCACAACGACGCAAACGTGATTTCCGTCGGTGGCCGGATGCATACCCTTGAGGAGGCGACCAAGTTCGTCGAGATCTTCCTCGCCACCCCGTACTCCGGCGAGGAGCGTCACACCCGCCGCATCGAGATGCTCTCGGCGTACGAGACCACCGGCGAACTCCCCCCGATCCCGGCCCACCACCCCCAGGGCTGACCGCCCGCGAGCCCGATGCCGCCCGCTTCCCCGGTCGCCGGGGGAGCGGGCGCGCCCACCTAAGGACGCATCGCATGCCCGAGGGGCACACCATCCACCGCCTCGCCCTCGACCATCGCGAGCGCTTCGCGGGCGAGACGGTCCGCGCGAGCAGCCCGCAGGGCCGGTTCGCCGCCGGTGCGGCGCTCGTCGACGGCCGGGTCCTGGAGCGCGCCGAGGCCCACGGCAAGCACCTCTTCCTCGGCTTCGGGCCCGCCGGATGGATCCACATCCACCTCGGCCTCTTCGGCAAGCTCGGCTTCGGCACCGTCCCCTCCTCCGAGGACGTCCGGCAAGCTCCGGTCCAGGGGCGACGCGCTGCGCCCGCCACCGACACCGTCCGGCTCCGCCTCGCCACCGGCGAGCACTACGCCGACCTGCGCGGACCCACCGTCTGCGCGCTGATCACCGACGCCGAGAAGCAGGCGGTACACGACCGTCTCGGCCCCGATCCGCTACGCCCCGAGGACGACGGCGAGCGGGCCTGGCGCCGTATCTCCCGCAGCCGCACCACCGTCGCCGCGCTCCTCCTCGACCAGAAGATCGTCGCGGGCGTCGGCAACGTCTACCGCGCCGAGGTCCTCTTCCGCCGCGGCATCGACCCGTACCTCCCCGGCCGGGCCCTCGCCCGCGACGACTGGGACGCGATCTGGGCCGACCTCGTCGCCCTGATGCGCGAGGGCGTCCGCCACAACCGGATCGACACCGTCCGGCCGGAGCACCTGCCGGAGGCGATGGGCCGCCCGCCGCGCGTCGACGACCACGGCGGCGAGGTGTACGTCTACCGCCGCGCCCACCAGCCCTGCCACCTGTGCGCCACCGAGATCCGCACCGCCGGCCTGGCGGCCCGCAATCTCTTCTGGTGCCCGCGCTGCCAGCCCGCGAACGGGGGCTGAGCGGGGCGTCCGGCGCCCCGGGGCGTGCCTCGGCCCGTGGGCCCGGCTACCTCCGACCCGCGTGCCCTGGACCGCCCCAGCCCGCGCCCGGCGGCACCCGCCGACGCCCGCCCGGAGGCCGCCGTCAGCCGCCCGCCGCCACGCTCAGAACTCGTGCGGCAGCCACGGCGCGACGTCCGCGCCGAACGCCACCGACGCCGCCGTCAGCGCGCCCGGCCGCAGCTCCCGCACCCGCCCGGCCCCGGCCAGCGCCGACAGCGTGAAGCCACCCAGATACGCCGAGCTCAGCTCCCGCACGGACAGCGCCAGCTCGGCCGGGTCGGTGGTCCGCTCGCAGGTCGCGCCGGTGCCGTCGCCGGACAGCCGCCAGCGGCCCTCGTTCCACGGGCAGAACGGGTCGGCCACCTCCAGCACCGTGTCCACCGGCCGCTGGTACGTCCGCGCCGCCAGCGCCGCGCCCAGCTCCACCGGCCGTACGAACGCCGCCTCGTGGAGCCCGATCAGGCACCGCCGCATGTCCGCGACGAGGTGCAGCAGCGGATCGTCCACCGGCAGATTCCGCGCCGTCACGTAGGTCGTCAGGTCGATGCCGAACAGATAGCGCCACAGCGCGGCGCCCACCACCGGATCGGTCGCGCACAGATCCCACACCCGGACCGTGCCCTGCGGCCCCGCATCGGCCCAGTCGGTCACCACGGAGTAGCGCGCGTAGCCGCGCACCTCACCGTCGGCCTCGGCCACCACGCACTGCAGTGGCCCCTCGTCGTCGTCGCGGTCGTCCTCCGGGTCGAGGATCATCATCCGATCCCAGCCCGGCGGCCGTACCAGCATCCCGGCGCGCCCCGCGACCGTCCGCGCGTAGACCGCCTCGCACGCCGCCAGCGCCTCGGCCGGCTCCTTCAGCCGCAGCCGTACGTCGTCGGAACCGGGCAGGTCCGGTTCCGCCACCCGGGTGGTGTCGACCTTGATCCGCATCTCCTGCGTCGCCGCGCCGTACCCGAACCGCCCGTAGATCACGGGCTCGGATGCCGTCAGCATCGCCAGCGGCTCGCCCCGCTCCCGTACGTCGTCCAGCTGCCGCCGCATCATCGCCCGCAGCACCCCGCGGCGGCGGTGCGTCGGCTGCACGCTCACCATCGTCACCCCGGCCGCCGGCACGGACGCCCCGCCCGGCACCGTCAGCCCGAAGGAGAACGCGCCCGCCGTCCCGACGATCTCGTCGTCGTCCCAGGCCGCGAGGGAGCGTCCGGGCTCCATCAGCTCCCGCCACATGGCCCGTTCCTCGGCGGATTCCTCCTCGCCGAACGCCCGCTCCAGCTTCCCGTACCAGGCGTCTCCCTCATCCGGCTGCAACACCCGCAACTCTGTCGTCATACGCCACCTGTACCAGGAGGTACTCCGGCAGCGCGACCGCATTTCGAACGGGATTCCCGGCAATCACACCGGGCGGCGTCCGGCGAATCGACGTGCCGCCGAACGGGTGGATAAAGTCCCCGTGACATGACACGCCGCCCGAGATCGGAACCCCTGACGGCCCGGCTGCACAAAGCGCTGCACCGGGCCCGCGTCCGCGTGCGCAAGGCGGGGGTCGACTACTTCCGTGGCGACGGCTCCGACGGACCCGCGCTCGCCGCGCTGCTGATTTCGGTGGTGCTCACCGCGGGCGGCACGCTGTGGCATACGGAGTGGTTCGGACCGACCGCGTTGGTCCTTCCGGTGATCGCCGGCGGCCTCCTGTTGCGCCCAGCCAACCTCCTCGCCCTCTACGCCGCTTCCGCGACCGCCCTGATCGTGGAGGCGGCGCTCTTCGGTCCGTACGACGAGGGACCGGAGCGCATCACGCCCGGCACGGTCCTGATCGTCGCCGCCGTCGGGCTGATCGGCCTGCTGATCGCGCAGTTCCGCAGCCGGGTCGGCGTGCCCTGGCGACGCGGCAGCACCATGCTCTTCGACCTGCGCGAACGCATCCGGGTACAGAGCGAACTGCCCCGGCTGCCGGAGGGCTGGCACCACGAGATGGCGCTGCGCCCGGCGGGCGGGCAGTCCTTCTCCGGGGACTTCGTCGTCGCCTCCCGCACCCAGGGCGGCAACATCCTGGAGGTCGTCCTCACCGACGTCTCCGGCAAGGGCATGGACGCGGCCTCCCGCTCGCTGCTGCTCTCCGGCGCCTTCGGCGGCCTCCTCGGCTCCCTGCCGCCGAACAGCTTTCTGCCCGCGGCCAACGGCTATCTGCTGCGCCAGGACTGGGACGAGGGCTTCGCCACCTCCATCCACCTGGTCCTCGACCTGGAGTCCGGCGACTACGAACTGCTCTCCGCGGGCCACCTCCCGGCGCTCCAGCTCTGCGCCGGGACCGGCCGCTGGGAGGAGAAGTCCGGCGAGGGCCCGCTGCTCGGGGTCTACGACGGGGCGCAGTTCGACCCGGTGAAGGGCCGGCTGCGCCCCGGCGATGTGCTGATGATGTTCACCGATGGTCTGGTCGAGTCCTCGGACCGCGACATCGCCGAGGGCATGGACCGGCTGACCGGCGAGGCCGACCGCTATGTCGCGGGCGGCTTCGCGGGCGCCGCCTGGCATCTGATCGAGGCGGTGGCCAAGGACGTCAACGACGACCGGGCGCTGCTCCTCATCTGCCGGGACGCGTAGCGCCGACGGGCTCGGGCGCCGCCTTCCGCCCCGCGACCGCCCGACGGGCGTCCTCCGGGTCCTTGCGGAACGCCCACGCCATCGTCGGCTCCATCGCGAACCGGAAGACCTTACGCACCGGCGGGGTGCACAGCGCCGTCACCACCACACCGGCGATCACCGTGACCGCGATCTCCCCGAGCGGCGTGTGCAGCCAGGCGTCATCGTCGAACCAGCCCCAGAAACGGGAGCCCTTGGCGAGGAAGCCGTGCAGCAGATAGCCGTAGAGCGTGCCCGCGCCCAGCACCGTGAACCACGTCCGCCGGGTCGGCACCCAGGAGTAGAAGCACGCCGTCAGCACCAGCGAGCACCCGAAGAGCGCCAGGCTCATCATCGCCCCGGCCCACCAGGTGGCGCCCAGCTCCTGCGCGCTGTCGCGGTGGTAGAACCACGCCGACGTCATCCGGGGCGCCGCCCAGTACGCCACGGTCACCGCCGTCACGAAGACCGGGACCGCCGCGATCCGCACCGCCCGCCGCCGCACCCACGCGAAGTGCTCCGGCTTCAGATTCAGCCCCAGCACGAAGAACGGCAGGAACTGCAGCACGCGTGGGAGGTCGAGGTCGTCACCGATCCCCGGGGAGACGGAGGCCACGACGGCGATGGCGAGCGCCAGCGGAACCGGCCAGCGGACGATCTTCCACAGCGGCGTCGTCAGCCGCCAGATGAACAGCGCGACCAGGAACCACGTCAGGAACCACGGATCGAGCAGGCTGATCGGCATCTTGGGATCGTCGTTCGCCCACCGCGCGAAGAAGGTGTACGCGACCTCGAAGAGGACGTACGGGACGGCGACGCCGGTGATCAACCGCTGGAGCCGGTCCTTGCGCATGTCGAAACTGCGCGAGAAGTAGCCGGAGATGATGATGAACGCCGGCATGTGGAAGGCGTACACCGTCATGTACAGCGCCTCGGCGGCGCGGCTGCCGTCGGTCAGCGGCTCCCAGGAGTGCCCCATCGCCACCAGCACGATGGCGAGGTACTTCGCATTGTCGAAGAACGCGTCCCGGCCCCGTGCGGGCGCCGCCACCCCGGAACCGGGGCGCTCCGCCGGTCCGCCGGAGGGTGGCGCCGGGTCCGCATCCGCCCCCTCCCGGGCCTCGGGGAGGGCACGTCGCGAGGTCGGCGCAGGCGGAAACATCTGAGGCACCCTAGTGGCGATCCGTCGAATGCGTAAAACCGCCGTCAGGTAATTCGCCATTCCCCCAGGTAAGCGCCGTATACCGGCGCCGGCCCCCGCGTGATCCATTTCTGCGGTGCGCTCCGCAATATCGCGTACGAATGCCTCATTCGCCGGTGAACTCCCCGATCACGGCGCAGTTTTGTGGCATTTCACCCCCATGAAACGGTCGATAAGGTACGGCGGGGTCGTCGGAGGGAATGTCACACTCCCCGGCCGCGCGTCACCGCGCCGAACGTGAGGGGCGCCACATCGGGAAATGCGCTCCGGCGCCCGCGCGGCGAATGCGCCGGCGCCGCCGGTCGAATACCCAAGTGGTGAACGTCACTTACCGGCCAGGTGCAACGAAATGATCAGGCCGAATTGACGTTCACGCGGCGCGCACCGTTTTCCTCCGTGCCGCCCGCACCGTACGGTGCCCCGCCCGGCCGCCTCCGCGCCCGCTTCCTGGCCCCTTGCCGAAACGTCCCCCCGCCCACCGTGCGAGCGTGACGTTCGTCCCCTTCACCCCTCAACGGTATGAAGCAGGCAAAGCGTTGGCCGATGGTTCATCACCCGTATGCGGTGGGAAGTGACTTGGTGGCACGATGGGTGTCTGCGGGGGTGTGCGCGGCTGCACACTTCCCGGCCGGTGAGGCTTCCGACCGAGGGTGTGATCAGTTGTGGCTCTGTCGCTGTCAGTGGTGCTGCTGTTGGGAATCGTGCTGATCGTGCTGATCCGCGGCAAGACGATCAAGCCAGGCCCGGCGATCGTCGCCATTCTTTTCGGGTTCTTCCTCGCGTCCAGCGGCATGGCCCCGTCCATAAACCGGTTCTTCAACTCCCTCGCGGACACGATCAACCACATCACCTTCTGAGCGCCGCCCCGCCGCCGTCCGGCGGCACACCGCGCGGCACCGCCCGCCGGCCCCGGGGCGGGACCGCACCCGCGGCCCGGCCCCGGACCCGTGTCAGCTCCCGGCCGGACCGCCCTGCGCACCCCGCGCCAGCGCCGACCGCACCGCCTCCTCGCTGCGCCCGACGACCGCCGTGCCGTCGTCCGCGGTGATGATCGGCCGCTGGATCAGCCGGGGATGTGCGGCCAGCGCCTCGATCCACCGCTCCCGCCCGGCATCCGACCGCTCCCAGGACGCCACCCCCAGCTCCTTCGCCTCGGCCTCCTGCGTCCGTGTGATGTCCCACGGCTCCAGCCCCAGGCGCTCCAGTACGGCCCGCAGCTCGTCCGCCGTCGGCGGCTCCTCCAGGTAGCGGCGCACGGTGTACTGCGCCCCCTCCTCGTCGAGCAGGCCGACCGCCGAACGGCACTTGGAACACGCGGGATTGATCCAGATCTCCATGCCGATCACCCTAGGGCGTGCCGTCAAACTCCCGCCCGCCCCGCGACGCCTGGCACGCACGCTCGCCACCACACCCCGTGCGCCCGCCCGCGTACGAAAAAGAGGCCCCGGACCAGCCGGTCCGGGGCCTCTTCACTCTCTGAGCGGGCGACGGGAATCGAACCCGCGTAGCCAGTTTGGAAGACTGGGGCTCTACCATTGAGCTACGCCCGCATGCGCCACAGGTCGTCGCGACCCAGGCACGCAGTGCACTGTAGCGGGTCGGGTCCCTCCCTCGCACACCGGTTGTCCACGCCTGGACATCCGGCAGCCGCAGCGCCATCGGCCATGTACCCTACGTGTCGCACCGACGGGGTGTGGCGCAGCTTGGTAGCGCGTCCGCTTTGGGAGCGGAAGGTCGTCGGTTCGAATCCGGCCACCCCGACCAGCAGTACTACGGCGTGCGTCCCGGTGGACCAGTTCCCCGGGACGCGGCCCGCCCGGCCACCCCCAACCGATAAGCCGATGCCGGTACACCAAGGCCCCCCCCCCCGCCCGCGCCCCCCCCCCCGCCCGCGGCGGGGCAAAGTCGGGGGCCACCACCAGTCG
>NZ_JBHYGX010000018.1:66169-71109 GCF_042739975.1 Streptomyces sp. NPDC059080 | reverse complement strand
GTGTCGTGTTGGGGGGGGTTGGTTTGTGGGTCATAACCCCCCCCCCCCCACCACATCCAGCGGGGGGGGCGGCCGGGTGCCCCTGCCCCGCGCCCCGCGGCCCGCCCGGCCACCGCATACGGATATCCGTATGCGGTTCCTCCATGGCCCCACGCGCCGCGAGCGCCCGCCGGACGGCCCGCGAGGTCGCATTGTCGGTGCCCTCCTCCTTGCGGTTACTATGCAAGCTGCGTGCCCGTGCGTCTCTGGACCGGGCGCGATCGGCTGGGGCCCGCGCCTGCGGGAGCATCCCGGAAGATCCCAGCAGAACCCCAAGAAGTCAGCCCCAAGGAGACCGAACCGTGAAGAGCGCCGTGGAGACCCTGAACCCGACCCGGGTTCGGCTCACTGTCGAGGTGCCCTTCGAGGAGCTCAAGGACAGCCTCGACGCGGCGTACAAGAAGATCAACCAGCAGGTCACGGTGAAGGGCTTCCGCAAGGGCAAGATCCCTGCCCGCGTCATCGACCAGCGGTTCGGTCGTGGCGCCGTGCTGGAGGAGGCCGTCAACGACGCGCTCCCGAAGTTCTACACCGAAGCGGTCAACGAGGGTGAGCTGAACGTCCTCGGTCAGCCCGAGGTCGACATCACCGAGCTGAAGGACGGCGAGCTGCTGGCCTTCACCGCCGAGGTCGACATCCGCCCCGCCCTGGAGATCCCGGACTACTCCGGCATCGAGGTCGAGGTCGACGCCGTCACGGTGTCGGACGAGGACATCGAGAAGTCGGTCGAGCAGCTGCGTGAGCGCTTCGCCTCCACCAGCCCTGTCGAGCGCGCCGCGCAGGACGGCGACGTCCTGACGCTGGACCTCGAGGCCAAGGTGGACGGCGAGGTCCTGGAGGACGGCGTCGCCAAGGGCGTCAGCTACACCGTCGGCTCCGGTGAGCTGCTGGACGGCATCGACGACGCCGTCAAGGGTGTCGAGGCCGGTGGCACCGCCACCTTCACCTCCGAGCTCAAGGGCGGCTCCGCCCAGGGCAAGGAGGCCGAGGTCAAGGTCGACGTCACCGCCGTCGCCGCCCGCGAACTGCCCGAGCTGGACGACGACTTCGCGCAGCTGGCCAGCGAGTTCGACACGCTCGACGAGCTGAAGGCCGACAGCGCCAAGCGCCTCGAGCAGATGAAGAAGTACGACCAGGCCACCCAGGCCCAGGAGAAGGTGCTGGACGAGCTGCTGAAGCTCGTGGAGGTCCCGATCCCCGAGAAGCTGCTCGAGGACGAGATCAACACCCGCAAGCACAACCTGGTCAACCACCAGCTCGGCCAGATGGGCCTCGACCTCGCGAAGTACCTGGAGATCCAGGGCAAGAGCGAGGAGGAGTTCGACGCCGAGACCAAGGAGCAGGCGGAGAAGGGCATCAAGACCCAGTTCATCCTCGATGAGCTGGTCAACAAGGAGAAGCTGAACGTCAGCCAGGAGGAGCTCACCGAGCACCTCATGCGCCGCGCCCAGTCCTCCGGCATGTCCCCCGACCAGTTCGCCCAGGCCGTCGTCGAGGGTGGCCAGGTGCCGATGCTCGTCGGCGAGGTCGCCCGCGGCAAGGCGCTCGCCGTCGTCGTCGAGGCCGCCACCGTCAAGGACAGCAACGGCGAGGTCGTCGAGCTGGACGACGACGAGGACGAGATCGCCGAGACCGTCGTCGCCGAGGCCGAGGGCACCGAGGCCGCGGAGAAGACCGAGAGCTGAGCTCCGGCACCCTCCCGCACCTCTTGATCACGGGCCCGAACGCGCCGCTGCGTGTGTTCGGGCCCGTGCGCTTGACCGCCCGGTGAGCCTGCGCTCACAGCGAACAGTTCTCCCAGCGGGATGGCGTTGTCCGACCTGCGCGTTAGGGTCCGTAGATACGAGGGCAGGGGAGTCTCCGAACGCGCCGGGGCGACACCGTACGGCGCAGACCCCCAGGCCCCGGCAGACGACGCTGAGACGGTTCCGTACCGTCCGACAACGAGCAGGTGGACACGTGACGATCCCGATGCCTTCCGCCGCCGCTGAGCCGACCTTCGGTGGCCTTGGCGACCAGGTCTACAACCGGCTGCTCGGCGAGCGGATCATCTTCCTCGGCCAGCCGGTCGACGACGACATCGCCAACAAGATCACCGCGCAGCTGCTTCTTCTGGCCGCGGACCCGGACAAGGACATCTTCCTCTACATCAACTCCCCGGGCGGCTCGATCTCGGCCGGCCTGGCGATCTACGACACCATGCAGTACATCAAGAACGATGTGGTGACGATCGCCATGGGCCTGGCCGCCTCCATGGGGCAGTTCCTGCTGAGCGCCGGCACCCCGGGCAAGCGGTTCGCGCTGCCCAACGCGGAGATCCTCATCCACCAGCCCTCGGCCGGTCTCGCCGGTTCCGCGTCGGACATCAAGATCCACGCCGAGCGGCTGCTGCACACCAAGAAGCGCATGGCCGAGCTGACCTCCTTCCACACCGGTCAGACCGTCGAGCGGATCACCCAGGACTCCGACCGTGACCGCTGGTTCTCCGCCGACGAGGCCAAGGAGTACGGCCTCATCGACGACGTCATGACCTCTGCCGCCGGCGTTCCGGGCGGGGGCGGCACCGGGGCCTGAGCCCGCGGACCACTCGCCCCACAGCCACCCAGCCCCTTGATCGCCACCAGGACGGTGAACCCCCGATGAACAACTTCCCCGGCAGCGGCCTGTACCAGGGCGCCGAGTCCGAGTTTTCCGGCCCGCGCGCCGAGTCCCGCTACATCGTTCCGCGTTTCGTCGAGCGCACCTCGCAGGGCGTGCGCGAGTACGACCCGTACGCGAAGCTCTTCGAGGAGCGGGTGATCTTCCTCGGCGTGCAGATCGACGACGCGTCGGCCAATGACGTCATGGCGCAGCTGCTGTGCCTGGAGTCGATGGACCCCGACCGCGACATCTCGATCTACATCAATTCCCCGGGCGGCTCCTTCACGGCGCTCACCGCGATCTACGACACGATGCAGTTCGTGAAGCCCGACATCTCGACGGTCTGCATGGGCCAGGCGGCCTCCGCCGCCGCCGTGCTGCTCGCCGCCGGTACCCCCGGCAAGCGGATGGCGCTGCCCAACGCCCGCGTGCTGATCCACCAGCCGTACAGCGAGACCGGCCGCGGTCAGGTCTCCGACCTGGAGATCGCCGCCAACGAGATCCTGCGGATGCGCGCGCAGCTGGAAGAGCTGCTGGCCAAGCACTCCTCGACCCCGATCGAGAAGATCCGGGACGACATCGAGCGTGACAAGATCCTGACCGCCGAGGAGACCTTGGCGTACGGTCTGGTCGACCAGATCGTGTCGACGCGCAAGGCGTCGGTATCGATGGGTTAGCGGTACCCGCACAGGCGCCGGACGCCCGCCCCCTTGGACCGAGTCGACGGAGTCGGGCCAAGGGGGGCCCGTACGAAGGGCCCGGCAAGGTACCGTCGATAGGCAAGCACCCGGGTCCGTAGGAGCAATGCGGATCCCAGGCGAAGGGGAAGCACCTCGTGGCACGCATCGGTGACGGCGGCGACCTGCTCAAGTGCTCATTCTGCGGAAAGAGCCAGAAGCAGGTGAAGAAGCTCATCGCGGGACCTGGTGTGTACATCTGCGACGAGTGCATCGACCTCTGCAACGAAATCATCGAGGAGGAGCTGGCCGAGACCTCCGAGGTGCGCTGGGAGGAGCTTCCCAAGCCCCGCGAGATCTACGAGTTCCTCAACGGCTACGTCGTCGGCCAGGAGCCCGCCAAGAAGGCCCTCTCGGTGGCCGTCTACAACCACTACAAGCGGGTGCAGGCGGGTGAGAACGGCGGCGGTCGCGGCGACGAGGGCATCGAGCTGGCCAAGTCCAACATCCTGCTGCTCGGCCCCACCGGCTCCGGCAAGACGCTGCTCGCGCAGACCCTCGCCCGGATGCTGAACGTCCCGTTCGCCTTCGCGGACGCCACCGCCCTCACCGAGGCCGGATACGTCGGCGAGGACGTCGAGAACATCCTGCTCAAGCTGATCCAGGCCGCGGACTTCGACATCAAGAAGGCCGAGACGGGGATCATCTACATCGACGAGATCGACAAGGTCGCCCGCAAGAGCGAGAACCCCTCGATCACCCGTGACGTCTCCGGCGAGGGCGTTCAGCAGGCGCTGCTGAAGATCCTGGAGGGCACCACCGCCTCGGTGCCGCCGCAGGGCGGGCGCAAGCACCCGCACCAGGAGTTCATCCAGATCGACACGACGAACGTGCTGTTCATCGTGGGTGGCGCGTTCGCCGGTCTGGACAAGATCATCGAGGCGCGGTCCGGCGCCAAGGGCATCGGCTTCGGCGCCACGATCCGCTCCAAGCGCGAGATCGAGTCGAAGGACCAGCTCAAGGACGTCATGCCGGAGGACCTGGTGAAGTTCGGGATGATCCCGGAGTTCATCGGCCGCCTGCCCGTCCTCACCTCGGTCCACAACCTCGACCGCGAGACGCTGCTGCAGATCCTCGTCGAGCCGCGCAACGCCCTCGTCAAGCAGTACAAGCGCCTCTTCGAACTCGACGGCGTGGAGCTGGACTTCGACCGCCCGGCCCTGGAGGCCATCGCCGACCAGGCCATCCTGCGCGGCACCGGCGCCCGCGGTCTGCGCGCCATCATGGAGGAGGTCCTCCAGTCGGTGATGTACGAGGTGCCCTCCCGCAAGGACGTGGCCCGCGTCGTCATCACCGAGGACGTCGTGCACTCCAACGTCAACCCGACGCTGGTGCCGCGCAGCCGCGGCGAGTCGGGCGAGCCGCACGAGAAGAGCGCCTGAGCGCGGGGCGCGCCCGCGCCCACCCCGTACACACGAAGCCGCCCCGGCGCGGGACCGCCGCCGGGCGGGGTGGGGGGGGGCGCGGGGGCGGGCCCCCCCCACGGAGAGCGGGGGGGGGGGACCGTCGGGCCCCCCCCACGGG
>NZ_JBHYGX010000018.1:49090-66160 GCF_042739975.1 Streptomyces sp. NPDC059080 | reverse complement strand
TTAGGGCGGCGGGCCGGGGGGGGCCCCCCGCCCCCCCCCCTAACACCACACCCCCCCGGCCCGCCAGCGGGGGGCGGGGCGGCTTCGTCGGTCCCGCGGGGCCGTTACTTCTCCTGGCGCACCTCATTGCGGACCTTCGCGGTCTTCTCCGACAGCTGCTCCGCACTGAGCGCCTGCGCGACGGAGGCGCCGGACGGGTCGGGCTTGGCCTGGGAGTTGACGACGCCGACGGCGCTGCTGTCGGCCCAGATGCAGGTGGACGCCGTAATGGCGGCGGAGGCTCCTGCGGCCGATACCGTTGCCTTCTGCGTCCGGCACTTCAGCACGGCGCCGTCGAAGTCGTCGGGGGAGTACGAGCTGGTCGGCACCGTCGTCTCGATCGTCGCCTTCGACTTCTTCTGCTGCTCGTCGATCTTGGCGAAGAAGGCGTCCACCGCCGAATTCGGGTCCGCGACCTCGCCGTAGATGCCCGTGACGCCCAGGAGCTGATCGCCGGCGTTGGCGTAGGACCCCGTGACGGCCTTGCCGTTGGTGATCCCCATCGCCCGCAGTTCCTTGTCGTTGGAGAAGTCCTTGGAGCTCTCCGCCCCCGGCTGCTCGGGCGCCTTGGTGTACTCGCCGTTCACCAGCTTGTCCTTGAGGACGATGGTGTACGGCGGGACGCTGCCGCCCGAGCCGAACGCGAAGTACGCGCCCACGGCGATCGCCGCGACGACCGCCACGCCGCCGATGATCAGGCCGATCTTCTTGCCGCCGCCGGAGGACGGCGGCGGCCCCTGCGGGATCGCGCCGTAGGGGGTCTGCTGGCCGTACGGGGCCTGCTGCTGGCCGTAGGGGCCCGGCTGCTGCGGCTGGCCGTAGGGGCCCGGCTGCTGCGGCTGGCCGTAGGGGCCCGGCTGCTGCGGCTGGCCGTACGGTGCCTGCTGGGGCGCGCCCTGCTGGGGGTAGCCGTAGCCCTGCTGCGGGGGCACGGGGCCGCCCTGCTGCGGATAGCCGTAGCCGGGCTGCGGGGCCGGCTGCTGCGGCTGACCGTACGCTCCGGGCTGCTGCGGCTGCTGGCCGTACGGTCCGGGCGGCGGCTGGTTGAAGCTCATGGAGCGGTTCCCCTCGTGACTGCTGGCGGGGCAGGCCGTGTCCTGCCCCGACACATCCTGTACGACACCGCTGACAGTCGGTGCCCCGGGGGCGAAACCGATTCGAAGCTGCGACATCCTCGCCCGTACACTGTCGGTCGTGACCGAGAACACTCAGCAGAGCCACCACAGCGCCCCCGAACTGCCGACTCAGTACACGCCGGCCGACGTAGAGGGGCCGCTGTACGAGCGCTGGGTAGAGCGGGGCTACTTCACCGCCGACGCGAAGAGCGAGAAGCCCCCGTACACGATCGTCATCCCCCCGCCGAACGTCACCGGCTCGCTGCACCTGGGCCACGCCTTCGAGCACACGCTGATCGACGCCCTCACCCGCCGTAAGCGCATGCAGGGCTACGAGACGCTGTGGCAGCCCGGCATGGACCACGCGGGCATCGCGACGCAGAACGTCGTCGAGCGGGAGCTGGCCAAGGAGGGCAAGTCCCGCCACGACCTGGGCCGCGAGGCGTTCGTCGAGCGGGTCTGGCAGTGGAAGGCCGAGTCCGGCGGCCAGATCGCTGGGCAGATGCGGCGCCTGGGCACCGGCGTCGCCTGGGACCGCGACCGCTTCACCATGGACGAGGGCCTCTCCCGCGCCGTCCAGACCGTCTTCAAGAAGATGTTCGACGACGGCCTCATCTACCGCGCCGAGCGCATCATCAACTGGTGCCCGCGCTGCCTGACGGCCATCTCGGACATCGAGGTCGACTACCAGGACGACGACGGCGAGCTGGTCTCGCTGAAGTACGGCGAGGGCGAGGACACCGTCGTCGTCGCGACCACCCGCGCCGAGACGATGCTCGGTGACACCGCGGTCGCCGTCCACCCGGACGACGAGCGCTACGCCCACCTCATCGGCAAGCGGATCGTGCTGCCGCTGACCGGCCGCACCATCCCGGTCGTCGCGGACACGCACGTCGACCCGGAGTTCGGCACCGGTGCCGTCAAGGTCACGCCCGCCCACGACCCGAACGACTTCGCCATCGGCCTGCGCCACGACCTCGAATCGATCAAGGTCCTGGACGAGCGGGGCATCATCACCGCCCACGGCCCGTTCGAGGGACTCGACCGTTTCGAGGCGCGCTCGGCGATCGTCGCCGCGCTGCGCGCCGAGGGCCGGATCGTCGCCGAGAAGCGGCCGTACGTCCACTCGGTGGGCCACTGCTCGCGGTGCAAGACCACGCTGGAGCCGCGGCTGTCGCTCCAGTGGTGGGTGAAGGTGGAGACACTCGCCAAGGCGGCCGGCGACGCGGTCCGCGACGGGCGGGTGAACATCCACCCCGCCGACCTGACACAGCGCTACTTCGACTGGGTCGACAACCTCAACGACTGGTGCATCTCCCGGCAGCTGTGGTGGGGCCACCGCATCCCCGTCTGGCACGGCCCGAACGGCGAGACCGTGTGCGTCGGCCCCGACGAGCAGCCGCCGAGCGGCGAGGGCTGGGAGCAGGACACCGACGTGCTCGACACGTGGTTCTCCTCCGGTCTGTGGCCGTTCTCCACGCTGGGCTGGCCGGAGAAGACCGAGGACCTCGCGACGTTCTATCCGAACGCGACGCTGGTCACCGGGTACGACCTGATGTTCTTCTGGGTCGCCAGGATGATGATGTTCGGCCTGTACGCGATGGAGGAGGTGCCCTTCCGCACCGTCGCGTTCCACGGCATGGTCCGTGACGAGCACGGCAAGAAGATGTCGAAGTCGTTCGGCAACACCGTCAATCCGCTGGACTGGATGGACAAGTACGGCTCCGACGCCCTGCGGTTCACGCTCGCCCGCGGCGCCAACCCCGGCACCGACGTGCCGATCGGCGAGGACTGGGTCCAGGCGTCGCGGAACTTCGCCAACAAGATCTGGAACGCCGCCCGCTTCGCGATGATGAACGGCGCGACGATCGAGGGCCCGCTGCCCGCCGCCGAGCAGCTGTCGGCGACCGACCGCTGGATCCTCTCCCGCCTCAACGCCACCGTCGCCGACGTCAACGCGCTCTACGACGACTACCAGTTCGCGAAGCTCGCCGACGCCCTCTACCACTTCGCGTGGGACGAGGTCTTCGACTGGTACGTCGAGCTGTCGAAGACGACGTTCATGGCCGGTGGCGAGGGGGCGAAGGTCTCGGCGCGGGTCCTGGGCGAGGTCCTGGACGTCACGCTGCGGCTGCTGCACCCGATCGTGCCGTTCGTCACCGAGACGCTGTGGACGACGCTGACCGGCGGCGAGTCGCTGGTCGTCGCCGAGTGGCCGGCCGACTCCGGCTTCCGGGACACGGCGGCCGAGCAGGAGATCGCGCTGGTCCAGCAGGTCGTCACCGAGGTCCGCCGGTTCCGCTCCGACCAGGGCCTCCAGCCCGGCCAGAAGGTGCCCGCGCGGGTGGAGCTGGCCGGTACGGCGCTGGCGGCGCACGAGGCGGCCATGCGGTCGCTGCTGCGCCTCCAGCCCGCGGGGGAGGAGTTCAGCGCCACCGCGTCGCTGCCCGTCGCCGGTGCCACCGTCGCGCTGGACCTCTCCGGTGCGATCGACGTCGAGGCGGAGCGCAAGCGGCTGACGAAGGACCTGGCCGCCGCCGAGAAGGAGAAGGCGCAGGCCCTGGGCAAGCTCGGCAACGAGGCGTTCCTCGCCAAGGCGCCGGAGAAGGTCGTGGACAAGATCCGCGGCCGGCTGGAGACCGCCGAGGCGGACCTCGTCCGGATCACCGCTCAGCTGGCGGCGCTCCCGCAGGCATGACCGCACCCGGGGACTGCCCCGGGATGCACACCGCAGGCCCCTCGTCCGTACCGGCGGGGGGCCTGCGCCGTCCTCCCCGTTCGCGCACCGGCCAGAGCAGGACGTACGCCGTGGACACCGCCACGAAGCCCAGCCGGATCAGGCCGCGCGCCGCGTCGTCGGGGACGGCGAAGACGCTGCCGTAGAGGGTGAGCAGCGCCAGCCAGCTCCACCAGGGCACCAGCCGCCGCTGCCCGATGACGTCCCAGAGCAGCGTGCCCAGCAGCACCGACGCCGTGTAGTACGTGTAGACGCTCGGGTCGAGGACGATGCGGGCGTTGGCGCCGAGCAGCACCACGGCGGCCCAGCGGCCCCGCCACACCGCCAGCGAGCCGAGGGTCAGGCCCAGTACGGCCTGTGCGGGGCGGTCCCAACCGGGCGTCTCGGGGTCGCCGACGCCCAGCCAGCGCAGCGCGGACGCCGGGTGGTTGGGGATGGCGAAGCGCGCCGCGGCCGCCGTGTCGGGGGAGTCCAGGAAGAACGGCAGCCAGGCGACCGCGACCAGCGCCGCGCACCACAGCCCGGCCCGCAGCCACTGCCGCCGGGGGAGGGCCAGCAGCAGCGGCAGGAAGGCGAGGGCGGTGGGCTTGGCGTCCATCGCCAGCGCCAGGCAGACGCCGGTCGCGGCCGGGTTGCCGCGGGTCAGGAAGCGGACGGCGAGCGCGGTGAAGAAGAGCGCGAGAACGTCGTCGAGGTGGCCGAAGCGGACCGCGACCTCGATCCACATCGGGATGAACGCCAGCCCGGCGAACAGCACCCGCTGCCGTAGCCGCCGGTGGTTGGTGCCGGTTCCCAGGAAGTGCTCGGCGGCGCTGCGCCCGGCCAGCACGGTGATCACCAGGCCGAGCAGCGACATCAGGGCCGCGGCCAGGAACTGCCCGGTGGCCTCGGGGAACGGGTTGAAGACCCCGGCGGCCAGGAAGCTGACCGGCCCCATTTGGAGCTCGGGGTGGTGTGCGTAGAGGTTGAGGCCGCCGGTGCCGTCGCCGGCCGACCCCTGGTAGAGGAGTTCACCCCCGGCCCGCAGATAGTGCCAGGAAAAGCCGCCGTGCGGCTCCACCACCGCGAACCACAGCACCGTCCAGCCGGTGAGCAGCACCAAATGCATCCGCTGATGTGTCGGCGGCACGTTCTTCGCTCCCGTATTCCGTCCGCTCGTACCGGAAGGGGGCCCCGGAGGCCCCTCAGACGAAGAGGGAGTAATCGACGGAAACGTTCCCTGTCCGGGCCGAAAGGTCATTTTCATCGCGCTCTCATGAAGCCGGGTGACCCTGGGCGGGGCCGCCGGAGTTTCCGGAGGAACCGCCCGAACCGTGAGGAGCAGCGCCCGATCATGAACACACCTCTGCGCCGGGTCTCGGTCTTCTGCCTGGCGCTGATCGTCGCGCTGATGGGCTGGGTCACCTGGATCCAGGGCGCCAAGGCCGACACGTACCGCAGCGATCCGCACAATCCCCGGGTCGCCATAGAGAAATACGCCGCCCCGATGGGCAACATCCTCGTCGACGGGCAACCCGTCACCGGCTCCGCCAAGACCTCCGGGTCGCTGCGGTACAAGCGCACCTACACCGACGGCGCTCTCTACGCACCGGTCACCGGCTTCTCCTCGCAGGTCTACGGATCCACCCAGCTGGAGGCGCTCTACGGCGACCTCCTGGATGGCACCGACAGCCGCCTGCAGTCCCCGGCGGACGCGCTGACGCGACATCGCCCCAAGGGCGGCGACGTCGCCACCACCATCGACGCGTCGGTGCAGAAGGCCGGGTACAAGGCGCTCGGCGCCAAGAAGGGCGCGGCCGTCGCCCTCGACCCGGCGACCGGCAAGATCCTCGCGATGGTCAGCACGCCCTCGTACGACCCGGGGAAGTTCGCCGGATCGGATGACGCGGACGGCAAGGCGTGGCAGGCGATGAGTGACGATCCGGACAGCCCCGAGGTGAACCGCGCGCTGCGGCAGGCGCTGCCGCCCGGCTCCACCTTCAAGCTGGTCGTCGCGGCCGCCGCGCTGGAGAACGGGCTGTACTCCTCGGTCGACGAACCGACCCGCAGCCCCGACCCGTACACCCTGCCGCACACCCGCACCCGGCTGACCAACGAGAGCGCCTCGGCGCCGTGCGAGAACGCGGACATCCGCACCGCGCTCCAGTACTCCTGCAACACGGTCTTCGCGAAGATGGCCGCCGACCTGGGCAAGGACAAGGTCCGGGCGCAGGCGGAGAAGTTCGGGTTCAACGACGGGAAGATCGACACCCCGGTACGGAACGGCAAGAGCGTCTACCCGAAGGACATGGACGAGGCGCAGACCGCGCTCTCCGGCATCGGGCAGTTCGACGACCAGGCGACGCCGATGCAGATGGCGATGGTCGTCGCCGCCATCGCGAACGGCGGCGAGCTCAAGACCCCGCAGCTGGTCGACCGGCTCACCGACGGCTCCGGCAACACCCTGGAGAAGCCCGGCGCGAAGACGTACGGCCGGGCGATGTCGGCGGGCACCGCCGCGCAGCTGCGCTCCGCGATGCGCACCGTCGTCGACAAGGGCACCGGCACCAACGCCAAGATCGACGGCCTGACCGTCGGTGGCAAGACCGGCACCGCGCAGCACGGCGTCGACAACAGCGGTACCCCGTACGCGTGGTTCGTGTCGTACGCGCAGGACGCCCGGGGGCGTCAGGTGGCGGTCGCGGTGATGGTCGAGGACAGCGGCGCCACGCGCGACGAGGTTTCCGGCAACGGCCTCGCGGCACCGGTCGCCCGGGCGATGATGAAGGCGGCGCTGCGGTGAGCCGGGCGGGCCGGGTCCCGCCGGGGCCCCCCCCCCCCGCCCGGGGCGGGGGGGGGGGGCGGGGGGGGGGGGGCCCGGCGGGCCCCCCCCTGCGGGCCGGGCCGGGGGGGGGGGGCCGGTCCGGCGCGGCGGGCCGCGGAGGTGCGCCGGGCGGCGGGTCCGGGTGGCGGGCCCGGGACCTGCGGGGCGGCCACGGGCCGTGGTGCGGGCGAGACCGTTGTCAGGGGTGACTCGTAGACTGGTCGGCGTGAGCGAGAGCCCCCAGAACGACGACCCCGAGCCGACCGACGCCTTCGAGGAGATGGTCGACGCCCAGACCCGGCGCGACCCCGATCTCGCGGTGATCGAGGCCGGCAGCCGGACCCTGCGCGCGCAGGCCGGCCCCCCGCAGGGAGACGGCGTGCCGACCCGTCCCGAGGACCCCGAGACCGACCGTGCGCTGCGCGCGGTCGAGGAGGAGCTGGCGGGCCGCTGGGGGGAGACCAAGCTCGACCCGTCGGTGCAGCGCATCGAGGCGCTGCTGGACATCCTCGGCTCCCCGCACCGCGCCTACCCCGCCATCCACATCACCGGCACCAACGGCAAGACCAGCACCGCCCGGATGATCGAGGCGCTGCTCGGCGCGTTCGATCTGCGCACCGGCCGGTACACCAGCCCGCACGTCCAGTCCGTCACCGAGCGGATCAGCCTGGACGGTGCGCCGATCTCCGCCGAGCGCTTCATCGAGACGTACCGGGACATCGCGCCGTACATCGAGATGGTCGACGCCCAGCAGGAGTACCGGCTCTCGTTCTTCGAGGTGCTGACGGCGATGGCGTACGCCGCGTTCGCCGACGCCCCGGTGGACATCGCCGTCGTCGAGGTCGGCATGGGCGGCACCTGGGACGCGACCAACGTCATCGACGGCGATGTCGCGGTGATCACCCCCATCGCGCTGGACCACACCGACCGGCTGGGGGACACCCCCGAGAAGATCGCCGTCGAGAAGTCCGGGATCATCAAGAAGGACGCGACGGTCGTGCTGGCGCAGCAGCCGGTGGAGGCCGCGTCGGTGATGCTCAAGCGCGCGGTCGAGGTGGACGCCACCGTCGCCCGTGAGGGCATGGAGTTCGGCGTGCTCTCCCGCGAGGTCGCGGTCGGCGGGCAGATGCTGACGCTGCGCGGTCTGGGCGGCGAGTACCCGGACATCTTCCTGCCGCTGCACGGTGCCTATCAGGCGCACAACGCCGCGGTGGCGCTCGCCGCGGTCGAGGCGTTCTTCGGCATCGGCTCGGCGCACGCCCGCAGCCTGGACATCGACACCATCCGCAGGGCGTTCGCCTCCGTCGCGTCGCCGGGCCGGATGGAGGTCGTCCGCCGCAGCCCGACGGTGGTGCTGGACGCCGCGCACAACCCGGCGGGCGCCCGGGCGGCGGCCGAGTCGGTCACCGAGGCGTTCGATTTCAGTCGTCTGGTGGGCGTGGTCGGCGCCAGCGACGACAAGGACGTCCGGGGCTTCCTGGAGGCGTTCGAGCCGGTCTTCGCCGAGGTCGTGATCACCCGCAATTCCAGCCATCGCGCGATGGACCCGGACGCGCTGGCGGCGGTCGCCGTCGAGGTCTTCGGCAGCGAGCGGGTCCAGGTCGAGCCGCGGCTCGACGATGCCCTGGAGGCGGCGATCACCCTCGCCGAGGAAGAGGGCGAGTACTCCGGAGCCGGTGTGCTGGTCACCGGCTCGGTGATCACGGTCGGCGAGGCCCGGCTGCTGCTGGGGAGGCGTTGACGATGCGCACGCTCTGCGCGAGCACTCTGATCGGCGAGTTCTTCGTCATCGGCTTCGCCGGTCTGGTGGCGATGCGGCTCAACGACCTCCCGGCGGCCACGGTCTGGACGGTCAGCGGCATCGCGATGCTGCTGTGCGTCCTGCTGTGCGGCGCGCTGACCCGGCCGGGCGGCGTCCAGCTGGGCTGGGCCCTGCAGATAGCCCTGATCGCCAGCGGCTTCTTCGTCCCGACGATGTTCTTCCTCGGCGTGGTGTTCGCCGCGCTGTGGTGGGCGTCGGTGCACTACGGCCGGAAGATCGACGAGGCGAAGGCCCGCTGGGCGGCGACGGCCGAGGCGGAGGCGGAGGCGGCGTAGGGAGTGTCCGCCGGCGCCGCGGGGACGGGCGGCCCGGCCGGTGGCCGCGGGCGTCGCCCGCCCGCTCCCGCCCGCCGGGTTCCGGTCGCTTCCCTGTAGCCTCGCTTCACCGCATCCCGTTCTTTGCAAGGAGCCTTCTTCATGAGCCAGCGCACCCTCGTCCTCCTCAAGCCTGACGCGGTCCGTCGTGGCCTGGTCGGCGAGATCATCGGCCGGATCGAGCGGAAGGCCGGCTGGACGATCGGTGCCCTGGAGCTGCGCACCCTCGACCGCGCGATCCTGGAGCAGCATTACGCCGAGCATGTCGGCCGGGACTTCTATGAGCCGCTGGTTGCTTTCATGTCGTCCGGTCCGGTGGTTTCTCTCGTCGTCGAAGGTGAGCGGGTCATCGAGGGCGTCCGCGCGCTCGCCGGTCCCACCGACCCGATTACCGCACCGAGTGGGTCCATTCGTGGGGACTTCGGCACGATCACCCGGGAGAATCTGATCCACGCCTCGGATTCCGAAGAGTCCGCCGAACGGGAGATCAAGATTTTCTTTCCCGGCCTTTCCTGATACGTCATCACGCGTATGACGCTCGTGACCAGGGGCGACCGGTGAAATCACCGGTCGCCTCCTGGCATATGAGGCGCGTTCGGGGGAACGCGAAACGGCGACACGACGTCACCATTGAGGAAGGCGGGTGCGGGTACCGCCGACAATGGCGCAAGTGGCGCCCACCGCCGTGTTCGGGCGGGTGGCGCGACGAACTACGATGAAGCTTCCGCGCCACGGCGCATCACCTCCTGCCGACCTCCAGTAAGCATTCGCTCCAGTTGGGAAGGCCAGACGTATCCTCATGGGGAACAACATGTCGTTCATCGGCCGTGACATGGCTGTCGACCTCGGCACCGCCAACACGCTGGTGTACGTCAGGGGTCGCGGGATCGTGCTGAACGAGCCCTCGGTCGTGGCCATCAACACCAACACCGGCGGCATCCTCGCGGTGGGCGCCGAGGCGAAGAAGATGATCGGGCGCACGCCCGGCAACATCGTCGCTGTACGGCCCCTCAAGGACGGCGTCATCGCCGACTTCGAGATCACCGAGCGGATGCTCCGCTACTTCATCCTCAAGATCCACAAGCGGCGGTATCTGGCCCGCCCGCGGGTCGTGGTCTGCGTCCCCTCCGGCATCACCGGCGTCGAGCGCCGCGCCGTCATCGAGGCGTCGACGCAGGCGGGTGCGCGGCAGGTGCACATCATCGAGGAGCCGATGGCCGCCGCGATCGGTTCCGGTCTGCCGGTCCATGAGGCCACCGGCAACATGGTCGTCGACATCGGCGGCGGCACCACCGAGGTCGCCGTCATCTCGCTCGGCGGCATCGTCACGGCCCAGTCCATCCGCGTCGCCGGTGACGAGCTGGACAACGCGATCATCCAGCACATCAAGAAGGAGTACAGCCTTCTGCTGGGCGAGCGGACCGCCGAGAGCATCAAGCTCACCATCGGGTCGGCGTACGACCTGGAGCAGGACGAGCACACCGAGATCCGCGGCCGCGACCTGGTCTCCGGCCTGCCGAAGACCGTCGTCATCTCCGCGGCCGAGGTCCGCAAGGCCATCGAGGAGCCCGTCAACTCCATCGTCGACGCGGTCAAGACGACCCTCGACAAGTGCCCGCCGGAGCTGTCCGGCGACGTCATGGACCGCGGCATCGTCCTCACCGGCGGCGGCGCCCTGCTCCGCGGCCTCGACGAGCGGCTGCGCCGCGAGACCGGTATGCCCATCCACATCGCCGAGGACCCGCTCGACTCCGTCGCGCTCGGCTCCGGCAAGTGCGTCGAGGAGTTCGAGGCGCTCCAGCAGGTCCTCGACTCCCAGCCGCGCAGGTAACCCGACCGGACCGTCCGGGCCGCGGACGCCCTGCGGCGTCCGTGCCGGGCGGGCACCATGGCGGAGGGCCGCCCCCTTCTTCCGGCGGTCCGCTGATATACAGGCACCACCCCGGGACGGGCATCGCCCGGCCCCCGGGCATCGCCCCAACCTCCCGGAAAAACCGGTGAACTGACCGCACATCACCAGTCACCGCACACACAGGCACAACGCTCAGCACTCCCGAACGAGACCGGCGCGGGCCCGCAGCCGGCCGGTCCTACGAGGAAGGACACGGCCGCCGCACGTGAGGGACACACGAGAGAGCCGGCTGCTACTTGTGCTGCTGGTCGCCATCGCGTTCGCGCTGATCACGGTGGACATCCGCGGTGGCGAACAGTCCCCGCTCGACGGTGCCCGCCAGGCCGCCGCCTCCGCCTTCGGCCCCGTCGAGAACGGGGTCGCCGGAGCGGTCAACCCGATCGGCAACGCCATCGGCGCGGTACGCGACTCGGGCGAACGGCACACCAGAATCGCCGCGCTGGAACGCGAGAACGCCACCCTGAAGGCCAAGCTCGGTTCGTCCGACCGCAACCGCAACCGCGCCGCCGAGCTGGACAAGATGCTCAAGACCGCCGGTGCCGGGCAGTACGGCATCAAGGGCGCCCAGGTCATCGCCATCGGCGCGGCCCAGGGCTTCTCCTGGACGGTCACCATCGACGCGGGCAGCCGCGACGGCATCGCCCGCGACATGACGGTGCTCAACGGCGACGGGCTCGTCGGCCGCGTCACCACCGTCGGCACCTCCACCGCCACCATCCTGCTCGCCAACGACCCGGACTTCACCGTCGGCACCCGGATGGAGAAGACCAACGAGATCGGGTTCGCGTCCGGTCAGGGCGGCCGGGCGATGCGGGTGCAGCTCCTCAACGGCAAGGCGGCGGTGAAGAAGGGCGACCGGATGGTCACCTTCGGCTCCAGCAAGGACAAGCCGTTCGTGCCCGGTGTGCCGGTCGGCCGCGTCGTCAAGGTCGAGCCGTCCAACGGCGATCTGACCCGCACGGTCCAGGTCAGCACCTACGTCGCCTTCTCCCAGCTCGATGTCGTCGGCGTGGTCGTCCAGCCGCCGCGCCAGGACCCGCGCGACAGCGTGCTGCCGCGCCCGCCGGCGAAGCCACGGCCGACGCCCACGGTCACGGTCACCGCCACACCCTCCGACGGCGAATACCCAGGAGCTGACTGATGCGCATCTACCGGATCCTGCTGACCGTCCCGCTCGTGCTCGTCGCCCTGGTCCTTCAGGTCAGCGTCCTGGCCCGGCTCCAACTCCCCGGCGCCGTACCGGATCTGCTGCTGCTCGTCGTCGTCGGTCTCGCGCTGGTGTACGGGCACGTCGGCGGCTCCCTCGTCGGCTTCGCCGCCGGACTCCTCGCCGACCTCGCGCCCCCCTCCGACCACGCCATCGGCCGCTACGCCCTGGTGCTCTGCGTCGTCGGGTACGCCGCGGGCCTGACCCGCCCGGAGAACGGCCGCCACCGCTCGGCGACCGTCCCGCTGCTCGCCGTCCTCGGCGCCGCCGTCGTCTCCACGCTGCTCTACGCGGGCGTCGGCGCGCTGGTCGGCGACACCACCGCCCGGCACGTCGGCGTCGGCGGTCTGGTCCTCAGCGCCACCGTCTACGACCTGCTGCTCGCCCCGTTCATCGTCCCCGGCGTGATGGCGCTCGCCCGCCGCCTGGAGGGCGAGCCGCTGACCAGCGACGGCCCCGGCAGCCCGAGCGGCGCGGTCGCCGGGCGGGAGCCCGCGTACGGCTGGATGACCACCGGCACCGGCCTCAAGGCGTCCCGCGGCGGCATGAAGGCCGGGCGGGCGCCGAAGCCGGCCCGGACCTCCCGGGGCGGCCTCCTCGGCCGGTCCGCGCGGAACAAGGCCGCCCGCATCAAGGGGGTCAAGCGGCTGTGACCGACCGACTGCCGCGCGTCCGGGCCGAGCTGCGGAGGGGCCATGAGCAACATTCCTGAGACCGGCCGGACCACCCGGGTCACGGCCCGGCTCGTCGCGATCCAGATCCTCGTCTTCTCCCTGCTGCTCACCCTCGGCGGCCGCCTCTGGTACCTCCAGATCCGCAACGGCCAGGATTACGCGAGCAAGGCCCGCAGCAACCACGTCCAGCAGGTCGTCGACCCGGCCACCCGCGGTTCGATCCTCGACGCCCGCGGGGTGCCGCTCGCCGACAACGAGACCCGGCTGGTGGTCTCCGCCAGCCGCACCGAGCTGCTGAGGATGAAGGACGACGGCAAGGCCGTCCTCGGCCGCCTCTCCGACGTCCTCGGCATCCCCGAGCAGGAGATCCGCAACAAGGTCCGCCTCTGCGACGCGAAGACCCCGCAGCCGTGCTGGAACGGCTCGCCGTACCAGCCCATCCCGATCACCGACAAGGCCACCACCCAGCAGGCCCTCCAGATCCGCGAGCGCTCCGAGGACTTCCCCGGCATCAGCGCCGAGCCGACCGCCGTCCGCCGCTATGCCGCCCCGGCGAAGGCGGAGACCGCGCAGGTCCTCGGCTATCTCTCGCCCGTCACCGACGAGGAGATCAAGAAGGCCGAGCGCACCCGCTCGCCGCTGCTGCGCTCGGACCAGATCGGCCGCTCCGGCCTGGAGCGGACATACGACAGCGCGCTGCGCGGCAAGGCCGGGGTCACCCGCTACGAGGTCGACAACCTCGGCCGGGTCATCGGCAAGGGCCACAGCGATCCGGCCGTCCCCGGCGCCAACGTCATCACCAGCATCGACGCCCGGGTACAGGCGGTGGCGGAGAAGGAGCTGTACCAGGCGATGAAGGACGCCCGCCTGGAGCACGACAAGAACACCGGCACCAACTACAAGGCGGACGCCGGTGCCGTCGTCGTCATGGAGGCGAAGACCGGCCGCGTCGTCGCGATGGCGTCCAACCCCTCGTACGACCCGAACGCCTGGGTCGGCGGGATCTCCGGCAAGGACTACGCCAAGCTCACCGGCAAGAAGTCCAACTACCCGCTGCTCAACCGCGCCACCCAGGGGCAGGCGGCGCCCGGCTCGATCTTCAAGGTCATCTCGACCACCGCCGCCGTCAACGCGGGCTACCCGTTCAACGGGCGCTACCCCTGCACCAGCTCGTTCAACATCGGCAGCCAGGTCTTCAAGAACTTCGAGTCGGAGAACTTCGGCCCGATCAGCCTCGGCCGCGCGCTGGAGGTCTCCTGCGACACGGTCTTCTACCACATCGCCTACGACCAGTGGAAGAAGGACGGCGGCAACAGCCCCAAGAACCCCGCCGACTGGTTCTACAAGACGGCCCATCAGTTCGGCCTCGGCAAGAAGACCGGCATCGATCTGCCGGACGAGGTCAGCGGCCGGGTCCCGGACCGCCGCTGGAAGAAGGACTACTGGGAGGCGAACAAGACCGGCTGGTGCGCCCAGGGCAAGAACGCCGACGACTACGTCTCCAAGATCGCCAAGGAGAACTGCGAGTCCGGCATGAAGATGCGCGCCGGTGACTCCGTCAACTACTCCATCGGCCAGGGCGACACCCTCGTCACCCCGATCCAGATGGCGACGATCTATGCCGCGCTCTCCAACGGCGGCACGCTCCACGACCCGACCCTCGGCAAGGCGATCGTCAGCCCCGACGGCAAGAGCATCGAGAAGATCACGCCGAAGGCGCACGGCAAGCTGCCCGACAGCCCGCAGACGCTCCAGCAGATCGACGCGGCGCTCGCCGGCGTCGCCACCCGCGGCACCGCCGCCTGGCGCTTCCAGGGCTGGCCGCAGGAGAAGATCCCGATGCACGCCAAGACCGGTACCGCCGAGGTCTACGGCAAGCAGACGACCTCGTGGTTCGCGACGTACACCAAGGACTACTCCATCGTCATGACCATCTCCCAGGGTGGTACCGGCTCCGGTGCCTCGGGACCGGCCGTCCGCAAGATCTACAACGCGCTCTACGGCGTCGACGACAGCGGCGGGATCGACAAGAAGTCCGCGCTGCTCCCGGCCCCGGAGGCGTCGCTGCCGGTCATCGAACGCGACGGCACGATCCAGGCGCAGCCCGTCGAACCCCTGGAGAACGCTGACGACCCGTCGGCGGACGAAGCGGACCAGGGAGCGGAGGAAGAGTGACGACGAGTCCCACCTCCCGGATGTTCAACGTCCGGCGGTACGCCCCCGAGGCCGGCGCCTGGGGCAAGCTGATGGACCGTGACTCGGCGGTCCGCAAGCTCGACTGGCCGCTGTTGCTGTCCTGTCTGGCGCTGTCGCTGCTCGGCTCGCTGCTGATCTTCTCCGCGACCCGCAACCGCATGGAGCTGAACCACGGCGACCCGTACTACTTCTTCCTGCGGCACCTGATGAACACCGGCATCGGCCTGGCGCTGGCCGCCGGGACCGTCTGGCTCGGCCACCGCACGCTGCGCGGCGCCATCCCGGTGCTCTTCGGCGCGTCGGTGGTGCTGGCGCTGCTGGTGCTGACGCCGATCGGCGCCACCATCAACGGCTCGCGGTCCTGGCTGGCGATCCCCGGCGGTTTCTCGTTGCAGCCCGCCGAGTTCGCCAAGATCACCATCACGCTGGGGATGGCGATGATCCTCGCCTCCCGGGTCGACGCGGGCGACACCCCGCACCCCGACCACCGGACCGTCGTCCAGGCGCTCGGCCTCGCCGCCGTGCCCGTCCTGGTCATCCTGCTGATGCCGGACCTCGGATCGATCATGGTGCTGGGCGCCATCATCCTCGGCGTGCTGCTCGCCTCCGGGGCTTCCAACCGCTGGATCCTCGGCCTGCTGGGCACCGGCGTCGTCGGGTGCCTCGCGATCTGGCAGCTCAATCTCCTCGACGAGTACCAGATCGCCCGCTTCGCCGCGTTCGCCAACCCGAGCCTGGACCCGGCGGGCGTCGGCTACAACACCAACCAGGCGCGCATCGCCATCGGCGGCGGCGGGCTCACCGGCTCCGGTCTCTTCCACGGCAGCCAGACCACCGGCCAGTTCGTCCCCGAGCAGCAGACCGACTTCATCTTCACCGTCGCCGGTGAGGAGCTGGGCTTCCTCGGCGCGGGCCTGATCATCGTCCTGCTGGGCATCGTGATGTGGCGCGCCTGCCGCATTGCCCGGGAGACGACGGAGCTGTACGGCACGATCGTCGCCGCCGGGATCATCGCGTGGTTCGCGTTCCAGGCGTTCGAGAACATCGGCATGACGCTCGGCATCATGCCGGTCACCGGTCTGCCGCTGCCGTTCGTCTCCTACGGCGGTACGTCGATGTTCGCCGTCTGGATCGCCATAGGGCTGCTGCAGTCCATCCGGGTGGAGCGGCCGGTGTCGGCCTCCCGCTGACGCCCCGGGCGCGGGGCCAGCAGCGCGAACCAGAGCCCGGCGGGGCGGTCCGTCCCGCCGGGCTCCGCCATGCCCCAGGCGTCGGCGAGGGCGCCGAACAGCAGGCCGGAGAGGTCCGCGGCGCCGTCGTGGCCGGTCCGGGGCGCGGGGCCGCCGGGCCCGCCGTGGACGCTGACCCGCACCCCGGCCGGTCCGTCCCCGGTCACCACGTGCACCAGCACATCGGGTGCGCCGTCCGTGAGCGGGTGTGCCCGGGTGACCGCCTCGGAGGTGAGCAGGACGGCGGTGTCCCGCAGCGGCTCGGCCGGGGTGCCGCGCAGCACGGCACGGACGAAGTCACGGGCGGCGCGGGCGGCGGCCGGGCCGCTCGGCGCGATCAGCAGATGCGGGCGGGTACCGGTCGCGGCGCGGTCCGGCGGGTGGGCACCGGTGGTGCGGGGCGGGTGCACGGGTTCTCCCTTCCCGGGAGGTCGGCCGCCGGGGGCCGCGCGGGCACCGGCGGACGGACGGCATCGGGCGGGCCGGACGAGGGCACAGGGGCGTCTTCCCGGTCTCCGCGGGGCCGTGGCCTGATCCACGAAGATCGAAAAGACACCCCCTGGGGCCCTCCGCCTCCGGCCCTCGCACACCGTAATTCAGGGTGCGCGGAGCGTTCCCGGTCCTGGCGGGCGCGCCGTCGTCAGGTGGGGCGCACGGTGGTGCGGAACGGTGGCGCACGGTGGCAAGCGCGCCGGTGCCCGCCCGCCCCGGCGCGGGGGCGCCGCGCTCTCCGGGGCGCGGCCCGGGGGCCAGGGCCGGGCGCGGCCCCGGGCCGTTCGCGACGCGTCCGCCCGTCGACCGCGGCGCCGCGCAGGGCACATGCCGGGCCGAGGTTCTAGATTCGAGGTATGGCGCGCACCGTGCGGGAGACCGAGCGGAAGTACGACGCCGCCGACGGCGTCCGGCTCCCGGATCCGGCCGTGGGGGGCGGGCGGCGCCCCCGGGGCGCCGCCGGGGCGGCGCGGCCCCGGCGGCCCGGCGTCGCCGGTGGGGTTAAAAAAATAACCACGCCCAGCGCACCG
>NZ_JBHYGX010000018.1:39552-49080 GCF_042739975.1 Streptomyces sp. NPDC059080 | reverse complement strand
TGTGTTGTGGTGCGGCGCGCGGCGGGCGTGCCGCGGGGTGGCCCCCCCCCCCGCCCGCGGCGCCTCCGCGCGCGGGTGGCCGCGGGGGGGCGCGCCCCCCCCCGCCGCGCAGCCGGGCGGCGTCACGGCCCTCGACGCGCTCTACTACGACACCGAGGACCGCCGCCTCGCTGCGGACGGCCTCACCCTGCGCCGCCGGACCGGCGGCCCCGACCCCGGCTGGCATCTGAAGCTCCCGGTGCGCCCGGACGTCCGCGACGAGATCCGCGCACCGCTCTCCGACGCCGTACCGCCCGAGCTGGCCGCCCTCGTACGGTCACGGGTGCGCGGCGCCGCGCTGGTCCCCGTGATGCGGCTGCGGACCCGGCGCGAGGTGACGCTGCTGACCGACGCCGCGGGGACGCCGCTCGCGGAGCTGGCGTACGACGAGGTCCGCGCGGAGCGGCCGGACGGTACGCGCGCGTCCTGGTGCGAGGTGGAGGCCGAACTGTCGCCCGGGGCCGCGCCGGAGCTGTTGGATGCCTTGGATTCCTGGTTGCGGGCCGGGGGGCTGACACCGGGGGCGTATCCGTCCAAGCTCGCCCGGGCCTTGGCGGTGACCGGAGCGGAGCGGGCCACGCGGCGGGGGAGCGGCGCCCCCGCGCCCACCGCCGGGGACACCGTCCTCGCCTACCTCCGGGAGCAGGCGCGGGCGATCGTCGCGCTCGACCCCGCGGTCCGCCGCGAGCTGCCCGACACGGTGCACCGGATGCGGGTCGCCACCCGTCGGCTGCGCGGTGCACTGCGCTCCTACCGGCGGCTGCTCGACCGGACGGCGACCGATCCGGTCGTTGCCGAACTCGCCTGGCTAGCCGGGGAGTTGGGCATCGATCGGGACCGCGAGGTGCTGACCGCGCGGATCGGTGACGGGCTCGCCGCGCTGCCGCGGGAGCTGCGCGTAGGGCCGGTGCGTACCCGGGTACGCACCTGGTCCCGGCCCCACCATGGCGCCGCCCGGCATCTCGCCACGGTGCTCGACGGCCATCGCTATCTGACGCTGCTCGACACCCTGGACCGGCTGCTCGCCGACCCGCCGCTGCGCCGCACCGCCGCCCGCGCGCCCGAGAAGGAGCTGCTCCGGGCGCTGCGCAAGGACTTCCGGCGGCTGTCCGGCCGGATGCGCCGCGCGCGGGACGCCCCGCCGGGACCGGAGCGCGACCAGGCGCTGCACGAGGCCCGTAAGGCGGCCAAGCGCCTCCGGTACGGCGCGGAGGCGGCCCGCCCGGCACTGGGCCGGGCCGCCGCCCGGTGCGTCCGCCGTGCCACCGCCCTCCAGGAGGTGCTCGGCGACCACCACGACAGCGTGGTGACCCGCGCCGTGCTCCGGGACCTGGCCGACCAGGCGTACGCGGCGGGCGAGAACGCCTTTACCTACGGCCTGCTGTACGGCCGGCAGGAGGCGCTGGCGACGGCATGCGAGGAACGGCTGCCCCGGCTGTGGAAAAAGGCCGAGAAGCAGGCGCCGCCGGGAGCGCGGACGAGCGGCTGACGGCCCCGGGCCCGCCACGGCCCCGGCCCGCCACGGCCCCGGGCTCGCCCAGGCTCCGTGGCTCCGGCCCCGCCGCGCCCCGGGCGCACCGCCCGGCCCCGCCCCCGTAACCCACCGCACCCCTACCTCGCCCCCGGCGCACGTCAAGGCCGCCCCTTCGGACACGTTAGGCTTGAGGGTCACCCCTGCCCGCCGACGAAAGATCCCGCGATGCCTGTCGAGTCGGTCTTCCCACGCCTGGAGGCCCTTCTCCCGCACGTCCAGAAGCCGATCCAGTACGTCGGCGGCGAGCTGAACTCCACCGTCAAGGAGTGGGACGACTGCGATGTCCGCTGGTCGCTCATGTATCCGGACGCCTACGAGGTCGGCCTGCCCAACCAGGGCGTGATGATCCTCTACGAGGTGCTCAACGAGCGCGAGGGCGTCCTCGCCGAGCGCACCTACAGCGTCTGGCCGGACCTGGAGGCGCTGATGCGGGAGCACGGTGTCCCGCAGTTCACCGTCGACGCGCACCGTCCGGTCAGCGCCTTCGACGTGCTCGGTGTGTCCTTCTCCACCGAGCTGGGCTACACCAACCTCCTCACCGCCCTGGACCTCGCCGGTATTCCGATCGAGGCCAAGGACCGCACCGAGGACCACCCGCTGATCCTCGCGGGCGGTCACGCCGCGTTCAATCCGGAGCCCATCGCGGACTTCCTGGACTGCGCGGTCGTCGGCGACGGCGAGCAGGCCGTCCTGGAGATCACCGACATCATCCGGGCATGGAAGACGGAGGGTCGCCCCGGTGGCCGCGACGAGCTGCTGTTCCGCCTCGCGAAGACCGGCAACGTCTACGTCCCCAAGTTCTACGACGTCGAGTACCTGGCCGACGGGCGGATCTCCCGCGTCGTGCCCAACCGCTCCGGCGTCCCGTGGCGGGTGTCCAAGCACACCGTCATGGACCTCGACGAGTGGCCCTACCCCAAGCAGCCGCTCGTCCCCCTGGCCGAGACCGTCCACGAGCGGATGTCGGTCGAGATCTTCCGTGGCTGCACCCGCGGCTGCCGTTTCTGCCAGGCAGGCATGATCACGCGTCCCGTCCGGGAGCGAAGCATCACCGGCATCGGCGAGATGGTGGACAAGGGCCTGAAGGCCACGGGATTCGAGGAGGTCGGCCTGTTGTCGCTGTCCTCCGCGGACCACACCGAGATCGGCGACGTCGCCAAGGGCCTCGCCGACCGGTACGAGGAGGACAAGATCGGCTTGTCCCTCCCCTCCACCCGGGTCGACGCGTTCAACATCGACCTGGCCAACGAGCTGACGCGCAACGGCCGTCGCTCGGGACTGACCTTCGCGCCCGAGGGCGGCTCGGAGCGCATCCGCAAGGTCATCAACAAGATGGTCTCGGAAGAGGACCTGATCCGCACCGTCTCCACGGCGTACGGCAACGGCTGGCGGCAGGTGAAGCTGTACTTCATGTGCGGTCTGCCGACCGAGACCGACGAGGACGTCCTCCAGATCGGCGACATGGCGGTCAACGTCATCGCCGAGGGCCGCAAGGTCTCCGGTCAGAACGACATCCGCTGCACGGTCTCCATCGGCGGTTTCGTCCCCAAGCCGCACACGCCGTTCCAGTGGGCCCCGCAGCTCTCCGCCGAGGAGACCGACGCCCGGCTCGCCAAGCTCCGCGACAAGATCCGCGGCGACAAGAAGTACGGCCGCTCCATCGGCTTCCGCTACCACGACGGCAAGCCCGGCATCGTCGAGGGCCTGCTCTCCCGCGGTGACCGCCGCGTCGGCGCCGTCATCCGCGCCGTCTACGAGGGCGGCGGCCGCTTCGACGGCTGGCGTGAGTACTTCTCGTACGACCGCTGGATGGCGGCCGCCGAGAAGGCGCTGCCGGACTTCGGCGTCGACGTCGCCTGGTACACCACCCGTGAGCGCACCTACGAGGAGGTCCTGCCCTGGGACCACCTCGACTCCGGTCTCGACAAGGACTGGCTCTGGGAGGACTGGCAGGACGCCCTCGACGAGACCGAGGTCGAGGACTGCCGCTGGTCCCCGTGCTTCGACTGCGGCGTCTGCCCCCAGCTCGACCTCGACATCCAGATCGGCCCGACCGGCAAGAAGCTGCTGCCGCTGTCGGTCGTCGACAAGTAGCCGCGCACGGAGGGGAGTTGCCATCCGCGACTCCCCAAGTGGCCACGTTTATACGGGAGTTGCCGTCACCGGCAACCCGAGTGGCCGCGCAGGCAAGGCAGTTCGGCCCGGCCCCCCGAACCGCGGCGCCGGGCCGTTCCCGTTCCCGCACACTGGGGCGATGCCGCCCCGCGCCGGTGGGCCGGGCGGTGGCCTGGCTGTTCCGCCACCTGATCGTGGTCCCGGTGGCGTTCCTGGTCCGGTATCTGGTCGTGGCCCCTGCCTGTTGGCTGTACCGCTGGGTGCTCGCTCCTCTGGGGCGGGCGACGGTCCGGCTGCTCCACCACGTTCTGGTGGTTCCGGCCCGCTTCCTCGTCCGGTATCTGATCGTCGTCCCGGCCTGCTGGACGTACCGCCGGATCCTCACCCCGCTCTTCCGGTGGCTGGTGGTGATCCCCGCCACCGCCGTGTGGCAGTACGTGCTGTGGCCGGTGCTGTGCGTCCTCGGGGTGTTCCTCGCCGCCTGCTGGCGCCTTGCCGGGCGGATCTCCCGGGCCGTTGGCCGGGGCATCGCGTTCTTCTGGCGGGGGCTGGTGGCGTGCCCGTCGCGGTGGCTGTACCGGTGGGTGTTCACTCCGGTGGGGCATGGGCTGCAGGCCGTTTTCGGGCCGCCGCTGCGGCTGGCGCGGGAGACCGCCCGCGAGGTCCGCCGCGCGCTCTTCAGTGCCTGAGCGCGGCCTCCGGCGGCCGCCGGAGCGCACCGTGGGGAACCGCCGGTGCGCGTGGCACGTACTCTTGGTAGCAGTACGACCGCACTCACGAAGGACTGAACGACACTGGGCAAGCGACAGCCCGAAGGCCCGCCGCCCGCACCGGCGGTGCAGCGCATTCGTCTGCGCTACACCAAGCGCGGCCGCCTCCGGTTCACCAGCCACCGCGATTTCCAGCGCGCTTTCGAGCGGGCGCTGCGCCGAGCCGAGGTCCCCATGGCCTACTCGGCGGGCTTCACCCCGCACCCCAAGGTGTCGTACGCCAACGCCGCCCCGACGGGTACGGGCAGCGAGGCCGAGTATCTGGAGATCCAGCTCACCCAGGAGCGTGACCCCGCGACCCTGCGGGCGCTGCTGGACGCGTCGCTGCCCGCGGGCCTCGATGTGACCGACGCCGTGGAGGCGCGGACCAGCGGACTCGCCGACCGGCTCCAGGCGTCGGTGTGGGAGCTCCGGCTCGACGGTGTCGCGCCGGAGGAGGCTGAGCGGGCCGTGGCGGCGTTCCTCGCCGCCGAGGAGGTGCAGGTCGAGCGCCGTACGAAGAACGGCA
Organism: Streptomyces sp. NPDC059080; assembly: GCF_042739975.1. NCBI lineage: Bacteria > Bacillati > Actinomycetota > Actinomycetes > Kitasatosporales > Streptomycetaceae > Streptomyces > Streptomyces sp. NPDC059080. The sequence goes on along the minus strand of NZ_JBHYGX010000018.1, from coordinate 44,114 downwards.
TGCGCGCCTTCGACGCGCGGGCCGCGGTGCGTGCGCTGGAGACCTCCGCCGCCGATGGCGATAGGCCCGACGGCAAAGCCTGTGCGATACTGCGGCTGGTTGTTCGGCATGTGACACCTGCCGTTCGACCCGACGACGTCCTGTCCGGCCTCCGAGCCGCGGCCGACCTGGCGCCGCCGGTCCCCGCAGCGGTGACCAGGCTGGCGCAGGGGCTGCTCGATGAGGAGACCGGCGCGGTGACCGACCCGCTGGCGCCCGACCGCGACGCTGCCACGGCCGCCCCATCCATGGCCGCCGGGCCACGTGCCGCGACGGCGCCGAGCGGGGACAACCCGGCTGGTGCCGGGCACGGCACCGCGTAGAGCGCCGTCGTCGCGTCGCCGACCAACCAGGGAGCCACCCCGGTGCGGCAGACGCACTGACCAGAAGACTTTCGTCGGCCCCGGACCACGGGCCCGGCGAGCGAGACGACAGCTCCCGTGCGGCGCCCGCGCCCCGGACCGCAGAGCCGCGCACATGACGCGGCGCTGCGGCCGGACCAGGCCCGGCGCCCGGGAGCGTGACGGGAGAACCGCCCGCATGCTCGAACCTATTGAGCCCACCGCACCCGCGCCGTCCACGGACCGTGGCGCGGACGACAACAATTCCCCCAGCGACACGCTGCCGCCGCGCCGCAGGCGCCGCGCGGCATCCCGCCCGGCGGGCCCGCCGCAGGGCGGCGGAGCCGCCGCCGTGGCGAGCGACGCCCCCCAGGCAGCAGCCGGGGCCGCGCCGCAGGCGCCCGCCGCCGAGACACCCGCTGCGGAAGCATCCGCCGCGGAGGCACCTGCTGCGGAAGCCGTGCCCGCCCGTTCGCGCCGCCGGGCGACCCGTAAGGCCACTGCCCCGGCCGGTGCCCCGCAGCCCGCCGCCGAGGCGCCCGCCGCCGAAGCGCCCGCGCCGCAGGCGCCGGCCGAGGCCGCGCCCGCCGCTGACACCGACGCCGCGCCGCGTGCCCGTACCCGCCGCCGTGCGACCCGTAAGGCCACCGCTCCCGCCGGGGCCCCGCAGGGCGCGGAGGAGACCCCGGAGGCCGCCGCCGAGGCGCCCGTCGCGGAGACGCCCGAGGTCCCCGCCGCGGAGGCACCTGCTGCGGAAGCCGCGCCCGCCCGTCCGCGCCGCCGGGCGACCCGTAAGGCCACCGCCCCGGCCGGTGCCCCGCGCGCCGCAGAGGAGGCCCCCGCAAAGGAGGCTCCGGCCGCCGCACCCGTCGAGGAGGCGCCGCAGGCCGAAGCCGTCGAGGAGGCGCCCGCCCCCCGTGCCCGCCGCCGGGCGACCCGTAAGGCCACCGCTCCCGCCGGGGCCCCGCAGGGCGCGGACGAGACGCCGAAGGCCGCCGAGGAGGCTCCGGTGAAGGAGGCTCCGGCCGAGCCGAAGGGTACGGTCGCCGAGGCGCCGAAGCGCCGGGCCCGTCGCCGTGGTGAGCGGGTCGCCGAGCCCGTCGCCGAGGCGCCCGTCGCTGAGGAGGCACCCGCCAAGGAGGCACCCGCCAAGGAGGCCCCGGCCCGTGGTCGCCGCCGTGCGCAGCGTCCGCCGACGGCCGTCTTCCAGGCGCCGGTCTTCGCCGAGCCGATGTTCCAGACCCCGGAGACCGCGGCCGCTGCCGCCGCCGCGGCCCGCCGCGAGGAGGAGGCCGCCGTCGCGGCCGAGACCGAGACCGAGGCCGAGGCCGAGCAGCCCCGCGAGGAGCAGCCGTCCGGCCGCCGTCGCCGTCGCCGCGCCGAGCGGGCCGCCGAGCCCGCCGCCGTCGCGCCCGTCGAGGAGCCGGAGGAGAGCGCCGAGGAGTCCGAGGAGTCCGAGGAGGCGGCCGGGCAGCGCGAGGCCGCGCACGACGACGAGTCGGGCGATCGCCCCTCGCGCCGTCGCCGCCGCGGTGGCCGCCGCCGTCGTCGCGGTGAGGCCGCCGACGCGGACGAGCAGGCCGCCGAGGCGTCCGAGCAGGAGCAGGAGGGCGCCGAGGACGAGGAGCTCGCCGAGGAGCAGGCAGCCGAGGAGCAGGCCGAGGCCGAGGAGCCGTCCGGCGGCTCCAGCAGCAGCCGTCGCCGTCGCCGCCGTCGCCGCCGCAGCGGGGACGCCGACGGGGGCGAGGCCCAGAACGACGGCGACCCGGAGCGCACCGTCCTCAAGGTCCGCGAGCCGCGCGAGCGCAAGGCGAAGGACACCGAGTCCACCAGCGCCGACGAGGTTCAGTCGATCAAGGGCTCGACGCGTCTGGAGGCGAAGAAGCAGCGCCGCCGCGAGGGCCGCGAGCAGGGCCGCCGCCGGGTGCCGATCATCACCGAGGCGGAGTTCCTGGCGCGCCGCGAGGCCGTAGAGCGGGCCATGGTCGTTCGCCAGAGCGGCGAGCGCACCCAGATCGGCGTGCTGGAGGACAACGTCCTCGTCGAGCACTTCGTCAACAAGGAGCAGTCGACCTCGTACGTCGGCAACGTCTACCTCGGCAAGGTGCAGAACGTCCTGCCGTCGATGGAGGCCGCCTTCGTCGACATCGGCAAGGGCCGCAACGCGGTGCTGTACGCCGGTGAGGTCAACTTCGAGGCGCTGGGCATGGCCAACGGGCCGCGCCGCATCGAGACCGCTCTCAAGTCCGGCCAGTCCGTGCTGGTGCAGGTCACCAAGGACCCCATCGGCCACAAGGGCGCCCGCCTGACCAGCCAGGTCTCGCTGCCCGGCCGCTACCTCGTCTACGTGCCCGAGGGCTCGATGACGGGCATCAGCCGCAAGCTGCCCGACACCGAGCGCGCCCGGCTGAAGCAGATCCTCAAGAAGATCGTCCCCGAGGACGCGGGCGTGATCGTCCGTACCGCCGCGGAGGGCGCCAGCGAGGACGAGCTGCGCCGCGACGTGGAGCGCCTCCAGGGACAGTGGGAGGAGATCCAGAAGAAGGCGAAGACGCCCTCGACGAGCGCGCCGAGCCTTCTCTACGGCGAGCCGGACATGACCGTCCGGGTCGTCCGCGACATCTTCAACGAGGACTTCTCGAAGGTCATCGTCAGCGGTGACGACGCCTGGGAGACCATCCACGGCTACGTCGCGCACGTCGCCCCGGACCTCACCGACCGGCTCCAGAAGTGGACGTCGGACGTGGACGTCTTCGCGACGTACCGGATCGACGAGCAGCTGATGAAGGCGCTGGACCGCAAGGTCTGGCTGCCCAGCGGCGGTTCGCTGGTGATCGACAAGACCGAAGCGATGGTCGTGATCGATGTCAACACCGGCAAGTTCACCGGTCAGGGCGGCAACCTCGAAGAGACCGTGACGAGGAACAACCTCGAAGCGGCCGAGGAGATCGTCCGCCAGCTGCGCCTGCGCGACCTCGGTGGCATCGTCGTCATCGACTTCATCGACATGGTCCTGGAGTCCAACCGCGATCTGGTGCTGCGGCGGATGCTGGAGTGCCTGGGCCGCGACAGGACGAAGCACCAGGTGGCCGAGGTCACCTCGCTGGGCCTGGTCCAGATGACCCGTAAGCGGGTCGGCCAGGGCCTGCTGGAGTCGTTCTCCGAGTCCTGCGTCCACTGCAACGGCCGCGGCGTCATCGTCCACATGGACCAGCCGACGTCGGTCGGCGGTGGCGGCAAGCGCAAGAAGAAGGGCAAGGGCGGCGGCGAGCGCCACGAGCAGGCCGCCGAGCAGCCGGCGGAGCCGGTGGCCGAGCACCCCGAGGCGCCCGAGCTGGAGCCCGTGTCGGTGACCGAGGCGGAGTTGCAGCCCGCGGTGGCCGACGCCGACGAGTGGTACAGCAGCCCGGCCGAGGCCGAGGCCGCCGCCACCGCGCGGGGCCGTGGCCGCCGCCGGGCGAGCCGGAAGGCGTCTGCCCCCGCGGGCGCCCCGAAGGCCGCCGAGGCCGCCGCGATCGTGGTGCCGGTGGCGGAGACCGTCCCGGAGCCGGAGGCCGCGCCCGAGCCGCAGCCCGAGGCGCCCGCCGCGCCGGAGCCCGCTCCGGCCCGTCCGCGCCGCCGGGCGACCCGTAAGGTGTCCGCCCCTGCGGGCTCCCCGCAGGCCGCCGAGGCGACGGTCGTCGTGGTCGAGACGCCGGAAGCCGCCGCGGCCCCCGTGGAAGCGGTCCAGGCTCCGGCGGAGACCGTCGAGGCGCCCGCCGAGGCTCCGGCCGAGGAGGCGCCCGCCGCCAAGAAGACGGTGAAGAAGGCGGCGGTGAAGAAGGCCACCACCGCCAAGAAGGCCACCGCCAAGAAGGCCGCGGCCAAGAAGACGACGGCGAAGAAGGCGACGGCGAAGACGGCGGCGGTGAAGAAGGCCACCACCGCCAAGACCACCACCGCCAAGACCACCGCCGCCAAGAAGACCGCCGCGAAGAAGACGACCGCGAAGAAGACCACGGCGAAGAAGACGACGGCGAAGAAGGCGGCGGCCAAGAAGACCGCCGCCGAGCCCGCCTCGTCCGCCGTGGAGGACTGACGGTCCGGCCGTGGGGCCCGGGGGGGGGGGACCCGGGGCCGGGGGTGACCCCCCCGCACGGGCCCCCGACCAGGCAGCCGCGGGGTTGTGTGGGAAAAAACAGC
>NZ_JBHYGX010000018.1:32647-39542 GCF_042739975.1 Streptomyces sp. NPDC059080 | reverse complement strand
GATACGCGGGGGGGGCCAACCACCCCCGCCGCGGCCCCCGCCTGGCCCGGGGTGGTGCCGTGCGGGCCGGGCGGGCCCCGGGGGGGGGCACCCCCCGGGGCCGGTTTGACCCCCAGGTCAAGGCCCCGTAACCTTGACCGTCGGTGTCTGTGACGCCAAACCCCTGAGCACACACCTCCCGGCTCTCCGCCGGGGGAGGCCGCTCGTCCACTCGGATTTCACGGGAGTCTCCCAGGCCCGTGTGAGCGGCTGGCATCAGAGGATCCGTTTCCAGCGAAGGAGAGTTCCGCGTGTACGCGATCGTGCGCACCGGCGGACGCCAGCAGAAGGTTTCTGTCGGCGACGTCATCGAGGTTGACCGCATTTCCACCAGCAAGGTCGGCGACACCGTCGAGCTCTCGACGCTGCTGGTCGTCGATGGTGACGCGGTCACCAGCGACCCGTGGGTCCTGGCCGGCGTGAAGGTCCAGGGCGAGGTCGTGGACCACCACAAGGGCAACAAGATCCGGATCCAGAAGTACAAGAACAAGACCGGTTACAAGAAGCGGATCGGCCACCGCCAGCTCCACACGGCGCTGAAGATCACCGGCATCGACGCTCCGGCGAAGTAAGGGACTGAGGAGACATGGCACATAAGAAGGGCGCATCGTCCACTCGGAACGGTCGCGATTCCAATGCTCAGCGGCTCGGCGTGAAGCGCTTCGGCGGTCAGGCCGTCAACGCCGGTGAGATCCTGGTCCGCCAGCGTGGCACCCACTTCCACCCGGGCACGGGCGTCGGCCGCGGCGGCGACGACACCCTGTTCGCCCTGGCTGCGGGCGCGGTGCAGTTCGGCACCCACCGTGGTCGCAAGGTCGTGAACATCGTTCCGGTCGCTGAGTAATCAGCCGCCGGGCGACAGCTCAGCAGTAGCACCACTCCGAGGGCGGACCGCCTTTCTCGCGCGAGCGGGAAGGCCGGTCCGCCCTTGGCGTGTTAGTACAGAGACATCCCCGTAGTTATCTGGAGGCACCTCACCATGACCACCTTCGTGGACCGCGTCGAACTGCACGTCGCCGCGGGTAACGGAGGCCACGGCGTGGCCTCCGTGATGCGGGAGAAGTTCAAGCCGCTCGGCGGGCCGGACGGCGGCAACGGCGGGCGCGGTGGCGACGTGACCCTCGTCGTGGACCAGGACGTCACGACGCTTCTCGAATACCACCACCACCCGCACCGCAAGGCCACCAACGGGCAGCCGGGCGCCGGTGACCACCGCGCAGGGAAGAACGGCCAGGACCTCGTTCTGCCCGTCCCGGACGGCACGGTCGTCATGGACCGCAAGGGCAACGTCCTCGCCGACCTCGTCGGGCAGGGCACCACCTTCGTCGCGGGGCAGGGCGGCCGCGGCGGTCTCGGCAACGCCGCGCTGGCGTCGGCCCGCCGCAAGGCGCCCGGTTTCGCGCTGCTCGGCGAGCCCGGTGAGGCCCGCGACATCGTGCTGGAGCTGAAGACCGTCGCGGATGTCGCGCTGGTCGGGTTCCCGAGCGCCGGTAAGTCCTCGCTGATCTCGGTGCTGTCGGCGGCCAAGCCGAAGATCGCGGACTACCCGTTCACGACGCTGGTCCCCAACCTCGGTGTGGTGACGGCCGGTTCGACGGTCTACACCATCGCGGACGTGCCCGGTCTGATCCCGGGCGCCAGCCAGGGCAAGGGCCTGGGCCTGGAGTTCCTGCGCCATGTGGAGCGGTGCGAGGTGCTGGTCCACGTCCTGGACACCGCCACGCTGGAGTCGGACCGCGATCCGCTCTCCGACCTCGACATGATCGAGGCGGAGCTGGCGCAGTACGGCGGGCTGGAGGACCGGCCGCGGCTCGTCGTCCTCAACAAGGTCGACATCCCGGACGGCCAGGACCTCGCCGACATGATCCGCGGCGATCTGGAGGAGCGCGGTTTCCGCGTCTTCGAGGTGTCGGCCGTCGCCCGGCAGGGCCTGAAGGAGCTGTCGTACGCACTGGCCGAGATCGTGGCGCAGGCGCGTGCGGCCAAGCCCGTGCAGGAGGCGACCCGTATCGTCATCCGGCCCAAGGCGGTGGACGACTCCGGCTTCACCGTCACCGAGGAGGCCGACCGTTTCTACCGGGTGCGCGGCGAGAAGCCGGAGCGCTGGGTGCAGCAGACGGACTTCAACAACGACGAGGCGGTCGGCTACCTCGCGGACCGGCTCAGCCGCCTCGGCGTCGAGGACGCCCTGCTCAAGGCCGGTGCGCACACCGGCGACGGCGTGGCGATCGGCCCCGAGGACAACGCCGTGGTCTTCGACTGGGAGCCGACGATGGCGGCCGGTGCGGAGATGCTCGGCCGGCGCGGTGAGGACCACCGGCTGGAGGCGCCGCGGCCCGCGGCCCAGCGCCGCCGGGACCGCGATGCGGCGCGGGACGATGCGGAGCAGGAGTACGACGGCTTCCGCCCGTTCTGACGGCGGGTCCTGACGGCCGGTCCTGGCGGCGAGTTCTGACGGCGAGTTCTGGCGGCGAGTTCTGACAGCGAGTTCCGGGAGCGAGGGCGAAGGCCCCGGGAGGATGCTCCGATGCTGAGTGACCAACAGCATCGGACGCTCCTCCCGGGGCCTTCGCCCTGCCGGTCCGGTCGGACGTCCGGTCAGGCGTCGGTACGGATGATCACGTCCAGGGTGCGGGGGCCGTGGACGCCCTCGACGCGTTCCAGCTCGATGTCGGAGGTGGCGGACGGGCCGCTGATCAGCGTCGTCGGGCGGTCGGGGACGAGCCGGGCGACGGCCTCGGGGACGCCGGCCTCCACGCTCGACAGGTCGACGACGCAGACGTGCAGGTCGGGGACGAGCGTCAGGGCGCGGCGGCCCTGGTCCGGCGAGCTGTCGAGGAAGATCGTGCCGGTCTCGGCGCAGCTGACGGCGGAGGCGGTGACCACGCCGTCGAGGGCGTCCAGCGCGGGCGGTGCCACCGCCGCGTCGTCCTCGTGCACCTCGCCGTCGTATCCGGCCAGCCAGGCGCGGTCGAGTCCGGCGGGGATGCCGACGAGGCGGGCGCCGCGGGCGGCGAGGACGGCGGCGACGGTGGCCGCGGTCTCCTCGGCGGTGCAGGGGTGGACCTCGGCGCGGTAGTCGACGAGCCGGTTGGTGAAGAGAGCGAGACGTTCGGCGTCGGGGAGGGTGCGGCCGGTGCGGTAGGCCCGGGGGACGGTCACCTCCGGGGCCGGGGCGAGCACCAGGGCGTCGCGGATCCGGCCGAGCACCGTCTCACGCGCGGTCGTGGGGGCGGTCATCGCTCCTCCTCGGGGGTGTCGGGGTTCTCGGGGGTGGCGGCCCGTTGCCGGGCGCCCTCGGCGGCCGCGTCGCGCAGGGCGGCGGCGCCTTCGGCCGACGCCAGCCAGGAGCGGAAGGTGCGGCGGGGCGGGACGGGCGTGTCGCGGCTCTCGCTCCAGCCGCTGAACGGCGGCGGCAGGTGGGAGATCGTGCCGTCGCGGCCACCGGCGATCCGGCCGAGGCGCGCGGCGTTCTGCGCGGCGGTGTAGACCTTGGGCCGCTTCATCACCCCGGCGGCCGCCTTCATCGCCAGCTTCTCCGCCGTCGTACCGGACTGTTCGGTCTTCTGGTGGCGCAGCTCGACCAGAAGCGACGGGATGTCGATCTTGACGGGGCAGGCGTCGAAGCAGGCGCCGCAGAGGGTGGAGGCGTACGGCAGCGAGCTGTTGGGGTCGTCCTTGGCGGCGTGCATACCGGCGAGCTGCGGGGTGAGGACGGCGCCGATCGGGCCCGGGTACGTCGAGCCGTACGCATGGCCGCCGGCGCGTTCGTAGACCGGGCAGACGTTGAGACAGGCCGAGCAGCGGATGCAGTGGAGCGCCTCGCGGCCGACGGAGTCGGCGAGGGCGGCGGTGCGGCCGTTGTCGAGCAGCACGAGGTGGAAGTCGCGCGGCCCGTCGCCCGGCGTGGTGCCGGTCCACATCGAGGTGTACGGGTTCATCCGCTCGCCGGTGGAGGAGCGCGGCAGCAGCTGGAGGAAGACCTCCAGGTCCTGGTAGCGGGGGATGACCTTCTCGATGCCCATGACGGTGATCAGCGTCTCGGGCAGGGTCAGGCACATCCGGCCGTTGCCCTCGGACTCGACGACGGCGAGGGTGCCGGTCTCGGCGACGCCGAAGTTGGCGCCGGAGACGGCGACCTTCGTCGTCATGAACTTCTCCCGCAGATAGGCGCGGGCGGCGGCCGCCAGATGCGCGGGCACGGCGTCCAGCTCCGGGTCGACGCCGGGGATCCCCTTGAGGAAGATCTCCCGGATCTCGTCGCGGTTGCGGTGGATCGCCGGGACGAGGATGTGCGACGGCTTGTCGTGCGCCAGCTGCACGATGAGCTCGGCGAGATCGGTCTCGTACGGGGTGATGCCGCGGCTTTCGAGGTGTTCGTTGAGGCCGATCTCCTGGGTGGCCATCGACTTGACCTTGATGACCTCGCGGCTGCCGGTCGCCTCGATCAGCTCGGTGACGATCGCGTTGGCCTCGACGGCGTCGCGTGCCCAGTGGACGGTGCCGCCGCGCTCGGTGACCTTGCGCTCCAGCTCCTCCAGGAGGTCGGGGAGGCGGTTCATGGTGGCGGCCTTCAGCGCCGCACCGGCGTCGCGCAGCCGCTCCCAGTCGGGGAGTTCGCCGGTGACCGCGAGCCGCTTGGCGCGGATGGTGTGGGTGGCCTTGCCGAGGTTGCGGCGCAGCTGGTCGTTGCGCAGCTCGTCGTGCGCGGCCTTGGGGAAGCTGCGGTCGCCGCGGAGGTTTCCGGCGCCGTACGGGGCGCGGGGCGGGGCGGCGGGCATGCCCAGGAAGGTGCGGCTCATCGGACGGCCTCCGTCGGGACGTACGGCGCGGTGCGGGTGGCGGCGAGGATCTGCGCGAGGTGCAGGGTGCGGGTGCCGGACCGGATACGGGAGAGTCCACCGCCGATGTGCATCAGACAGGAGGAGTCGCCCGCGGTGCAGACCGCGGCGCCGGTCGAGGTGATGTGGCCGACCTTGTCGTGCAGCATCGCCGTGGAGGTGTCGGCGTTCTTGACGGCGAACGTGCCGCCGAAGCCGCAGCAGGCGTCGGCCTCGGGCAGTGCGACGAGGTCGATGTCCTCGACGGCGCGCAGCAGCCGCAGCGGCTTCTCGCCGACCCGCAGCATCCGCAGGGAGTGGCAGGTGGGGTGGTAGGTGACGCGGTGCGGGAAGTACGCGCCGACGTCGGTGGTGCCGAGTACGTCGACGAGGAGCTCCGACAGCTCGTAGGTCTTCTCCTTGACGGTGGCGACGCCGGCGCGGAGCGCGGCGTCGCCGTAGCGCGCGGCGACGATCTCGTGCTGATGGCGCACCGAACCGGCGCAGGAACCGGACGGCATCACCACCGCCTCGATCGACGCGTCCCCGAACTGCTCGGCAAAGCCGCGGACGAGGGGGACCGGCTCGCGCTGGTAGCCGGTGTTGACGTGCATCTGGCCGCAGCAGGTCTGCTCCGGCGGGAACACCACCTCGTGCCCGAGGCGGGCGAGCAGCAGGGCGGTGGCCTTCACCGCGTCCGGGAAGAGCGTGTCCCCCAGGCAGGTGGCGAAGAGTCCGATACGCATGGAGCGCCTCCCACAGAATTTTACGGTCCGACCATTCTAGCGTCGGGCCGGAAGTGAGGTGTGGGGGTGGTGCGGACCGGGCGTGTCGGGCGTGTCTGCGGAGGGGGCGGGAGCGCTGTACGCGGCGTCGTACGGACGTGGCCCGTGGGGCTGTACGGGAGGAAGGGGCGGCAGGCCAGGTCAGGGCCGGTCTAGGGATAAGCCAAAGCCAAGCCAAGCCAGGCCAGGGCCAGGCCAGGCCAGGGTCGGGATACGAGGAGGCCAAGGGCGAGGCCGAGCCACGGCCCGGCCCGGCGTCCGCCCCGGCTACGCGTCCGCGTCCCCCACGCCGCCGGAGCCGCCCGCGCCGCCGGAACCGTCCGCCCCCTCCACCAGCCCCCCGTGGAACCCACGGATGTGCCGTTCGGCGAGGTCCGCGGCGGCCGCGCCGTCGCCCGCGCGGACCAGGCGGAGCAGTGCGGTGTGGTCGTCGTTGAGGGCGGCGGCGGTGGCCGGCCAGTTCTCGGCGGCCTCCAGGGCCCGGAGGATCAGCGGGCGGACCGATTCGCGGACCGCGGAGGTGAGCGTCGAGGTGAGGTCGTTGCCGGAGCTGCGGGCGATGGCGACGTGGAAACGGGTGTCCAGATCGTTGAAGTCCGCGGCGGACAGGTCCTCCGCGCGCAGCCGCACCAGCAGCTCCTCGGCCTCGTCCAGCGCGTCCGGCGCACCGTGCCGCGCCGCCGCCTCGAAGCTGGAGCGCTCCAGGGTGACCCGGGCCTCCAGCACGTCGTGGAGGCTGTAGCTGCCGAGCGCGAAGTGCAGCCGCAGCAGCCGGCCGAGTGCGTCGTCGGGGTGGCGGACGATCCGCGCCCCGGCGTCCGCGCCCCGGCCCGCCTGCGCGACGAGCACCCCGATGGTCTCCAGCACCCGCAGCGCCTCGCGCAGCGCCGAGCGGCTGACCCCGAGCACCGGCGCCAGCTCCCGCTCCGGCGGCAGCCGGTCCCCGGCCTTCAGTTCCCCGGCGAGCACCTGCGCCTCGATGCTCTCCAGCACCAGCTCATGCGTGCGGGCCTGCCGCACGGGGCGCCACTCGGCCATCGGAATTCCCTCGGCTCGCTCTCGTACCGGACCGGCGACTGTCGCCTGCGGATATCCCTCACAGTCTATGGTCCGACCGGGTACGGAAGGCCGCCGGGAGCGTGCGTCCCGGAACGCCGACGGGGGCCGCCCCTGCGGCGGGGCCCCTCGGGCCGGGGGGCGACGGCCCGGGGCGCCGACCGCCCCGCGCCCCCCCCGGGGGGTCTCGTAAAC
>NZ_JBHYGX010000018.1:0-32637 GCF_042739975.1 Streptomyces sp. NPDC059080 | reverse complement strand
CCCCACCGCGACCTGCCGCCGGCGTATACCCCCCCCCGACAGTCGCCCCCCGGGTCCGGTCCGGCGGCGGGCGGGGGGCCCCCCGAACCGCCCGGGGGCCCCCCCGGGGGGGGGGGCCCCGTCGGGCCGGTGTGCTGCGTCCCGTGGCTCAGACCGCCGCGGGCGCCTCCGGTGTGTGCGGGCCGGGCCCCGCCACGGCCTCCTCGTCCTGGGCGCGCTGCCCGGGGATACCGGCCAGGCGGCGCTCCATCCGGACGCGGCGGGCGTCGGCCTTCGCGCAGAGGTCCAGCGCGGCCTGGTTGAAGCGGACCGACGAGGGCGGATCCGACGGGCCGAGCAGATGCTCCTTGAGGACGGCGCGCTCGGCCGCGAGGGTGTCCAGCTCCGGGTTGCGGACGCTCTCCAGCAGCCCGGCGACGCCGTCCGCCGCGGGCGTGAGGATCGCCGCGGCGCGCACCGTCGGGAAGTGGGTGCGGAACTCCTCCTCCGTCATACCGGAGGTGTTGGCGACCGCGTACGGCTTCTCGCTGGTGAGGTAGTCCGAGACGACGCTGGAGACGTCGCTGATCAGCACGTCCGCCTCGTTGAAGCAGCCGAAGATGCCGGGGCGGGCGGTGGTGATGACGAGGTGCTCCCACGCCGGGAAGGACGCGAAGTAGGCGCTCTCCCAGGCGTCGGCGGCGGCCGCGACGGCGGCCGCGCGGCCCTCGGGCGGCGTGCCCTGGAGCCGCATCCGCTCCAGCTCGTCCGCGCTGTTGCGGAACTCCGAGGTGGTCAGCGCGGCCAGCTCCGCCTCGCGGCGGTCCAGCTCGGCCGCCGCCGCCGCGCCCGGCCGCTCGCCGCCGCGCCGGGTGTTGGCCTCCGCGATCATCGCCTGGATCCGGGTGTCGGCGGCGCCCGCCCGCGGCTCCACCGAACCGGTCATCGGGTGCGGCTTGTACAGCAGCCGCACCTTGGGGTCGGCCAGCAGCGCCCGGACGATGTTCTCCCCGGCCAGGATCACCGAGGTGTTGCCCGGGTTGCCGTCCCAGCCCTCCCAGGTCGGGGCGTACAGCACCGTCGTCATCCGGTCCGCGGCGGGCGGGCCCGCGGACGGCCGGATCGGCGCCAGCTGCGGGCGGCCGACCTCGACGACGTCCTTGTCCTCCACGCCGATGTCGGCGAGCTGGTAGCGGTCCCGGGCGGCCGGGCCCGCGACCCACACCTCGTCGTACGCCTTGGCGTACGGGTTGCAGGACGACAGCTTGTCGCTCTCACCGTGGTTGATGAAGGCGTGCTTGATGGAGGGGATGCGCAGGATCTGCGACGTCTTGCCGGAGTTCGCCGGGTGCAGCAGCAGCTTGAGCGCGGAGTGCTCCAGACGCATCAGGTTGGCGACCTTCGGGATGCAGACGATCGGGATGTCCGTCGCCTCGATCTTCTGCACCATGAAGCGCTCACGGAGCACGATGATCGGCTTGCCGTCGAGACCGTCGAGGGTCGACAGCCACATGTTGGCCTGGTACGCGGAGGACGCACCGCCGGAGAAGTACATGCCGACCGTGGGCTCGTACGCGGCCAGCCAGCGATCCAGCCACTCCAGCGCCCGTGCCTCGCCGAGCACCCGCTTCTTCGGCATCAGCCAGGTGCCCAGGTACACCGAGCCGCCGATCGAGAGGACCAGCGAGACGGCCAGTCCGACGCCGCCCCAGAACGCGTCCGTGGTGAGCGCGGTGACCATCATGCCGACCGTGGTGGGCACCGAGAAGCGCAGCAGCCGGCGGCCGGTCTGACGGGACAGCAGCCGCGGCGGCGCGTCGGACAGCCCCAGCGCGCTCGCGTCGACGTTCCGCGTCACGAACGGCAGCGCGCGGCCGCGCCGCACCAGCACCGCGAGGGCCTGGCACACGAAGTGGGTGCCGTAGAAGGCCAGCAGCGCGATGGTGAGCGGCGCCTGCTCGACGAGCGGATTGATGCCGTCGATGTGCAGCAGGCCGACCAATATCAGCATGTCGCGCAGCAACTGGCGGACCGTGACGTCGAAGCGGACCCGGCCCAGCACCGCCAACAGCGCGGGCTGCGTGTGCTGGAGGAACAGGTCGAGGCCGAGGTTGACCACGGATGCGACGATGAACAGCGGTATGACGGGCAACAGCGCACCGAGAAGCTGGGCGATGAAGGCGACCATCATCGCGAGCAGCGCCGCGAGCTGTACGGCTCGGCGGGGGGCGATTCCGGCGGAAGGCACGGGGAAGGGCTCCTGGCAGCAAAAAGAAAGAAGGTCAGGGAAGGCCGAGGGGGCGGCCGGGCCCCGCGCTGCGACGCCGCTGGGGCGGGGAAACGGGACCGGTGGACACCCGACCGTATGACCTTGTTGGCTCCGGTGACAATCTGCTGTGGATCTCATCACCGCGAATACGGACCAAACGAACGCAACCTCCGAGGCGCCGTCACCGTCTTATCCGTCTTGTCCTCGCCGCGCGGGCGGGGCGCCAACGCCCCTGCGCGCCCCGCCGCCACGCCCCGCGGCGCCCGGCGTGAGCAGAAGCACACCGCGCCCGCCGCCCGCGCGCACCGCCCGCGCGCACCGTCCGCCAGGCGATATCGCCACGCGCGCGCCCCGCCCGCTGCCGTAGATTGCCTGGACGGGGCGGCCCGCGGGCCGCCCCCGCACGGCGGTACCGGACGCGAGCACAGGGGTAGCAGTGGCAGGGGCGAATCAGGGGGCGACGGCCGACGGGACCTGCGGGGGCGCGGGGCCGCGCGAGGGTGTCGCCGAGGCCCGCCGGGTCGTGGTGAAGGTCGGCTCGTCCTCGCTGACCACCGCCGCCGGGGGACTGGACGCCGACCGGGTCGACGCGCTGGTGGACACGCTGGCGAAGTACCGCGACAAGGAGATCGTGCTGGTCTCCTCCGGCGCCATCGCCGCGGGCCTGTCGCCCCTCGGCCTCGACCGGCGCCCCCGCGACCTCGCCCGGCAGCAGGCCGCCGCCAGCGTCGGCCAGGGCCTCCTCGTCGCCCGCTACACCGCCTCCTTCGCGCGCTACGGCCGCCGCGTCGGCCAGGTCCTGCTGACCAGCGACGACACCAGCCGCCGCGCCCACTACCGCAACGCCTGCCGCACCCTGGACCAGCTGCTGGCCATGGGCGCCGTGCCGATCGTCAACGAGAACGACACGATCGCCACCGACGAGATCCGCTTCGGCGACAACGACCGCCTCGCCGCCCTCGTCGCCCACCTCGTCCGCGCCGACCTGCTGATCCTCCTCTCCGATGTCGACGGTCTCTACGACGGCGACCCGTCCACCCCCGGCACCACGCGGATAGCGCAGGTCAGCGGCCCCAAGGACCTGGAGGGCATCGAGATCGGCAGCGCCGGGCGGGCCGGGGTCGGCACCGGCGGCATGGTCACCAAGGTCGAGGCCGCCCGGATCGCCGCGGCGGCCGGGATCCCGGTGGTGCTGACCTCCGCGGTGCACGCCGCCGAGGCGCTGGCCGGCGGACCCACCGGCACCCACTTCCTGCGCACCGGCCGCCGTTCCGCCGACCGTCTGCTGTGGCTGGCGCACGCCTCCACCCCGCGCGGCGCGCTGGTCCTCGACGACGGCGCGGTGCGCGCGATCGTCGAGCGGAACTCCTCGCTGCTGGCCGCCGGGATCGCCGCGGTGGAGGGCGA
The DNA here is from genome assembly GCF_042739975.1 of Streptomyces sp. NPDC059080. NCBI lineage: Bacteria > Bacillati > Actinomycetota > Actinomycetes > Kitasatosporales > Streptomycetaceae > Streptomyces > Streptomyces sp. NPDC059080. Next base: position 28,982 of record NZ_JBHYGX010000018.1, on the reverse strand, counting down.
GTTCACCGCGGGCGACCCGGTCGAACTGCGGGACCCGTCCGGCGCTGCCGTCGCCCGCGGGCTGGTCAATTTCGACGCCCGGGAGATCCCCCGTCTGATCGGCCGTTCGACCCGTGACCTCGCGCGCGAGCTGGGCCCCGCCTACGAGCGTGAGGTCGTGCACCGCGACGACCTCGTCCTCCTCGGCCACTGACGCCTCCACTGCGCCGACGGCCCCGCCCGCCCCGCCGGTGACGCCGCGTCCGGCGCCCGCGGCCACCCGGCGCGGCGGCGCCCGTACCGGAGCGGCGTGCCCCCTTTCCGCGGGGACCTTCGCCAAAACGCCCCCGCGACGGTCCGGGGACTGGTCCACTTTGTTGCGGGGGCACCGCAGGTGAGCGGTGCCCGCAGCACGCCGAGGAAGACCGCACCGATCGGCTCCGCGCCCGCGCGGGGCGATTCGCATCATTCGCAGCACAGGAGGCCGCCGTGGTACGAGGGCGCCCAGGGGCACCGCTCCGAGGGACGGCGGAGCGCACACTGACCAGCGTCGGGACCGGCACCCCGCCGGACGCCCCGGCCCGGCCGGACGACGACGCCGCCCGCAGCCGACCGCACGCCGCACCGCAACAGGCGCCGCACCCCGGGAGCCAGGAGGTCTCCCGGCTGTGGCACGTCACACTCAGCGTCTCCGGGGCCGACGCCCCGCTGGCGGACGTCCGGCGGGCCCTCGAACGGCTCGCCCACGACCACCCGTTCCTGCTGACCAGCCGCTACGCCAACGACCACGCCGAGATCCGGTACTGGGAAGAGGCCCGCGACCTGCACGACGCCGCCGCCGTCGCCCTCCGCCTCTGGGGCGAACACCGCTCCACGGCGGGTCTCCCGCCCTGGGAGATCGTCGGCCTGGAGGTCATCGACCGCGACACCTACCACCAGCGCATCGCCGAGGGCTACGGCCCGCCCCCGGCGGCGCCTGTGGGGGTACACCCGTACTGAGGGCGGCGGGGGCGAGCCAGGTCCGGAGCGCCCGGTCCGGCGGGGCCGCCCTGCCCCGTCCGCTCCGTGAACCACCCCGCGGTCCCGCGCCGCCGCTCGTCTAGTCTTCCGCCCATGACCAGCAGCAGCGCCTCGCACTCCTCACCCGTCCTCGCGACCGCGGCCCGCGCCCGGGAGGCCGCCGCCCTTCTCGCGCCGCTGCCGCGGACCGACCGCGACGGCGCCCTGCTCGCCGTCGCCGACGCCCTCGTCGCCCGCACCGACGAGATCGTCGCGGCCAACGCCGAGGACACCGCCAAGGCCCGCGCCGCCGGTACCTCCGAGTCGCTGGTCGACCGGCTGACCCTCACCCCGGAGCGGATCGCCGCCATCGCCGACGACGTCCGGCACGTTGTCACCCTGCCCGACCCGGTCGGCGAGGTCGTCCGCGGCTCGACCCTCCCCAACGGCCTCGACCTGCGGCAGGTCCGCGTCCCCCTCGGCGTCGTCGGCATCATCTACGAGGCCCGGCCCAACGTCACCGTCGACGCCGCCGCCCTCTGCCTGAAGTCCGGCAACGCCGTCCTGCTGCGCGGCTCCTCCTCCGCGTACGCCTCCAACACCGCCCTCGTCACGGTCCTCCGCGACGCCGTGGCGGGCGCCGGTCTCCCCGCCGACGTCGTCCAGCTGGTCCCCGGCGAGAGCCGCGACGCGGTCCGTGAACTGATGCGCGCCCGTGGCCTGGTCGACGTGCTGATCCCGCGCGGCGGCGCCTCGCTCATCCGCACCGTCGTCGAGGAGTCCACCATCCCGGTCATCGAGACCGGCACCGGCAACTGCCATGTCTACGTCGACGAGGCCGCCGACATCGACATGGCCCTCTCGATCCTCGTCAACTCCAAGGCCCAGCGCCCCAGCGTCTGCAACGCCGCCGAGACCGTCCTCGTGCACGCCGGTATCGCCGACGCGTTCCTGCCCCGCGCCCTGGAAGCCCTCACCCAGGCCGGTGTGATCGTGCACGGAGACGCCGCCTGGCAGCAGGCCGGTCCCGGTCTGGTCGCGCCCGCCACCGACGAGGACTGGGCCACCGAGTACCTCTCGTACGACATCGCTGCCGCCGTCGTCCCCGACCTCGACGCGGCCGTCGCCCACATCCGCCGCTGGACCTCCGGCCACACCGAGGCCATCGTCACCGGCTCGCAGGCCGCCGCCCGCCGCTTCACCCAGTTGGTCGACTCGACCACGGTCGCCGTGAACGCCTCCACCCGCTTCACCGACGGCGGCCAGTTCGGCTTCGGCGCCGAGATCGGCATCTCCACCCAGAAACTGCACGCCCGCGGCCCCATGGGACTGCCCGAGCTGACCTCCACGAAGTACATCGTCACCGGCGACGGGCACACCCGCTGATCACGGGCGAGGTCGTTGGCCCCGCTCCCTGCCCAAGCCGCCCGAGCGGGGCTAATCTGGACGCGTGCCGGACGACGCGGGGGGCACGCCGTTCCCGGACGGCGAACAGCCCGACGAGCACGACCACGGGAGCCACGGAGCGGCGGACGAGGACTTCGCCTCCGTGGTCTTCGACGAGGCGTTCGTCCGCTCCGCACAGATCCACGAACCCTCCGCCGTCGAACGCCTCGTCGCCGCAGCCGAGGCCCGCGCCGGTCTCGCCGTCGGCCCCGAGCAGGAGAGCGGCGACCCCTTCGACGACCCCCGCGGCCCGGCCCCGTACGACGCCCGCGACGACGCCTTCGCGCCCTACGGACCGTACGGGCCCCACGGCGGCGCGCTCCGCCCGTACCGCGGCACCGCCCACTGGCACCGCCCGGTGGCCTGGGTGCTCGCCGTCGTCATGGGCGTCGGCCTCGTCGCCCTCGCCTTCACCGCCGTCCACCGCACCGCCGGTGCCGGGGCCCCGGGGCGGCCCCCCGCCTCCAGCGGCCCGGACACCCCGTCCGGCGGGCCCGCACCCGGCCACGGACCGGCTCGCCCCCTGCCGCCGCCCGCGTCCGCCGGAGCCGTCCCGCCGTCCGCGTCGGCCGGGTCCCGGCCGCACTGATGGCCCGGGAGTGTCCTGGGCCGTCGCGCCGCCGGGCACACGGCGTCGGCTCCTCGACGTTTACGCGCCGCCCCGCCGACCTACCCTGGTGGTATGAGCGGACGAGGTGACCCTCCCGAGGGGACGCCGGACGGCGCTCCGGGAGGCGGCGAGGACGAGTACCGGTCGATGGTCTTCGACGAGTCGTTCATCCGTGCTGCCCGGCTCAAGGAGAACTCCGCCGACGAACGTCTCGGTGAGCACCACGCGCCCGCCGTCCGCCCCCGCCGCCCCTGGGTGCGGCTTCCCGGCTCACGGCAGGCGCTGCTGCTGGTCCTGCTGATCGTCATCGCCTTCGGCACCGCCATCTACATGGGCATCCGCCACCCGTACAAGGCCGCCGAACCGGGGCTCGGCGCGCAGTCGCTGCGGTCGTCGGTGGTGCCGCTCACCCCGCCCGGCGCAGTACCGGGCGGCGCCCCCGGTGATCTCTTCGCCCACAGCCCGGCCGCCCACTTCCGGGTCGGCGCCGCCGGGGTCAACCTCCCGAACGTCTCCCGCACCCCGCACTTCTCCGGCGGGCAGCTCGCCGAGGCGCTGCGGCTGGCGAAGGAGTACCTCGTCCGCTCCTCGATCGACCCGGCCACCCTCACCGGCGGCTCCGTGCGCTCCGTCCGTCTGCTGCTGGACACCGGGCAGCTCGATCAGTTCGACCGGAGCATGGCGCGCCCCGTCGACGACGGGCGGCACGCGGCGACCGGCTGGCTGATCCGCTTCGACCAGGGCACGACGGCCCTCGCCGACAAGAACGTCCGGGTCAACGGCGATCTCGCCGCGTCCGAGAGCGGCCCCGACTCCCTGGAGGTCACCGCCGACTACACGTTCGTCTACGCGGTACGGGCCACCGGTGGCGCCGCCCAGCAGCCGGCCCACGGCACCGGCAAGCCCGTGCCCGGCGCCTCCTCGCTCTTCACCGTGCGCCGCGAGATCCGCTTCCGCCTGGACCGCGAGGACCTGGCCGGCCACCGGCTTGAGATCGCGCAGAGCAGTCTCCAGGCGGGGCCGATGGCCTGTGCCCCGCAGGCGGACGTGCTGCGCCCGCTGCTCGCCGGGCAGCACGCGGGGGACGCCCGTCCGGCGGGCACCGATCCCTACTCCCGCCAGGGGGCGAACCCCTCGCTCTGCGGCCGCCTCGCCGCTACTTCCCAGCCGACTCCGAGCCACCCGGCCCGCTAGCACCGTCGCCACCGGAGTCACCGGGGCGCTGGGTGCCGCGGAAGACGGTGTCGCGCAGCTTGCCGCCGAGGTCGCCCGCGCCGCCCGCGATGTCCCGCACCAGGCCCATCAGCGGGTCCTTGCTGTTGCGCACCGAGTCGGCGTAGTGGGACGCGGAGTCGCGGAAGGAGTCGGAGACCGAGGTGTCCTTGTCCTCGTCGCGCCGCGGGTAGTGGCCGTCCATGATCCGCTGGTAATCGCGGCTGGCCGCCCACTTCTTCAGCTCGGCGGCGCGCACCGTGGTGAAGGGGTGGCTGCGCGGCAGGACACTGAGGATCTTCAGCACGGAGTCGCGCAGATCGCCGCCCGCCTCGTACTCCTCCGCCTGCTCCAGGAACGCGTCGACGTTCATCTCGTGCAGGTGGTTGCCGCCCGCCAGCTTCATCAGGCCGCGCATCGACGCCTGGACGTCCTGCCCGACCAGCAGCCCGGCGCGGTCCGCCGACAGCTCCGACTTGCGGAACCACTCGCGCAGCGCCGTCACGATCGCCATCACCGCGACATTGCCGAGCGGGATCCACGCCACCCGCAGCGCCATCTTCGTCAGGAAGAGCAGCAGAGTGCGGTAGACCGCGTGCCCGGACAGGGCGTGACCGACCTCGTGGCCGATGACCGCCCGCATCTCCTCCTCGTCCAGCAGCTCGACCAGACCGGTGGAGAGCACGATGATCGGCTCGTCGAGACCGATGCACATGGCGTTGGGCTGCGGGTCCTGATTGACGTACATCGGCGGGACCTTCTCCAGGTCCAGGATGTAGCAGGCGTCGCGCAGCATGTCGTTGAGGTGGGCGAACTGCCGGTCGCCGACGCGCACCGAGTCCGACAGGAAGAGCAGCCGCAGGCTGCGCTCCGGCAACAAGCCGCTGAGCGTCTTGAAGACGGTGTCGAACCCGCTGAGCTTCCGCAGCGCCACCAGCGCCGACCGGTCCGCCGGGTGTTCGTACGCACGGGACGAGATTCCGGGGAACCGCCTGCGGTCCCTGCTCGGCACGCGCTCGCTGTCTGGGCTCTCCGTCATTGGGGCCTCCCCCTGTTCGACTGCGTGTGATCCAGACTAGAGGACGCCACTGACACCCGATTGGATGCTCGGGCGTACGCTGGCGCTCGCACCACATGACCGCACAGTCCCGTACCAACGGAGCGCCCCGCCATGACGATTCCGAGCGTGCTGCTCGCCGCTTCCGACGCCGCCGCGACGGCCGGTGCCACCGGCGTTTCCCACGCCGATGACGGCCCCGGGTGGCTGCTGCGCGGCGTGATCATCGTCGGCGTCCTCGGCGCGATCCTCCTCGCCTGGATCCTGCTGCGCGGCTACGGCGACTCGGACGGCAACTGACCGCACGACCCGGGGAGCGAGGCCGCCCGGCACACCGCCGGGCGGGCCGTACGCGCCGGGCCCCGGCGGAGTCGGCGTGAGCCCGCACAGACCCGACGCTTACGATGTGGCGGAAGTCTCTGCCCGCCCCCAGCCCGGATTGGTCCCCCGCCGATGAGCCTGCACGCCCCCGCACAGTCCCTGGTCGCCCTTGCCGAGGGAGGCCAGCACGACAGCCTCAACCCGCTCGTCACCGGCGGCGGGGCGTTTGTCGTCCTGCTTCTCCTGCTGGTGATCACCACCCGCTTCAACCGGGACCGCTGAGCCCGGTACCCGGCCTCCGGCGCCGCGCGACGCCCAGTAGGGTCTGCACGCATGGGAGAGCACACAGAGCCCGTGAAGCGGCGACTCGGAGTGATGGGCGGGACGTTCGACCCGATCCATCACGGACACCTTGTCGCCGCCAGCGAGGTGGCCAGTCAGTTCCACCTCGACGAGGTCATCTTCGTCCCGACCGGACAGCCGTGGCAGAAGAGCCACAAAACGGTGTCCCCGGCCGAGGACCGGTACCTGATGACGGTCATCGCGACCGCGTCGAACCCGCAGTTCTCCGTCAGCCGCATCGACATCGACCGCGGCGGCAAGACGTACACCATCGACACGCTGCGTGACCTACGGGCGCTGCACGGCGATGCCGACCTGTTCTTCATCACCGGCGCCGACGCGCTGGGACAGATCCTCACCTGGCACGACGCCGAGGAACTGGTCTCCCTCGCGCATTTCATCGGCGTCACCCGGCCCGGCCATGTGCTGGCCGACCCGGGGCTGCCCGACGGCGCGGTCTCCCTCGTCGAGGTGCCCGCGCTCGCCATATCCTCCACCGACTGCCGGGCGCGCGTCGCCCAGGGCGACCCGGTCTGGTACCTCGTGCCCGACGGTGTGGTGCGCTATATCGACAAGAAGCAGCTCTACCGCGACAACGGCTGACGGGGCGGATCGAAAGGGGCACCGGTGACCGACCGACAGGACCCGTACGGGCCGCAGGACCCGTACACCCCCGACCCGTACGCCCATGAGCGGCGGCAGGGCCGGCAGGAGTACACCTACGACGCGTACGGCCAGCCGGTGCACCAGGACACTGCGCCCGGCCAGGAGCCGCACTACGACCCGTACGAGCGGCCCGCCGCGCCGTACGGCGACCCGTCGTCCTACGGCGGCCACGACCCCTACGGGGGCCAGGGGCACGGCTACGGCGGCCACGCCCAGGGCTACGACCCCTACGGGAACCCGGCCACCGGCGCACCGCAGCAGAACTGGGTCCCCCAGCAGGCCCCCCGCCCCCCGTACGAGCAGACGTTCTACGCGCCGTCCGCCTACGAGCCGTCGTACGAGCAGTCCGCCTACGGGCAGGACACGTACGGGCAGGACGCGTACGGCGGGGCCCCCTACGGGGAGCAGACCTACGCGGGGCAGCAGTACGGCGCGCAGGGCTACGCGCAGCCCGGTTACGGCGACCCGTCCCAGGGCGGGCACCGCCCCGTGGAGCAGGAGGCGCCGCGGGCCTACCCCGAGGAGCCGCAGCGCCACCGCGAGCAGCCGCCGCGGCCACCGGAGCAGCGGCGCCCGCCCGAGGACGCGGGCCCGGCGGACGGGCCCGAGCCGTCCGCGCCAGGCGGTGACCGGGGCCCGGAGGGCCAGACGGAGCAGTTCGCGTTCATCGAGGAGCCCGACGAGGACCCCGAGGACGTCATCGACTGGCTGAAGTTCACCGAGAGCCGCACCGAGCGCCGCGAGGAGGCCAAACGCCGGGGCCGCAGCCGCCGCGTGGCCCTCGTGGTGTTGCTCGTGCTGCTGGTGGCCGGCGGGGTCGGCTATCTCTGGTGGGCCGGGAAGCTGCCGGGGCTGAGCGGCCCGGGCGGCACCGCCGCCGAGGCGGGCGCCGGGCAGAAGCGCGACGTCCTCGTCGTCCACCTCCGCGACACCCGCACCGGCGACAGCTCCACCGCCCTGCTGGTCGACAACGAGACCACCGGCAAGGGCACCACCGTCCTGCTGCCGAACAACCTCATCCTCACCAAGGACGACGGCACCGCCACCACGCTCGGCAAGTCCGTCAAGGACGACGGCACCGAGCCCACCCGGGACGCCCTGGGCACCCTCCTGGGCGCCGACCTCAAGGCGTCCTGGCGGCTCGACACCCCGTACCTGGAGAACCTCGTCGAGACCGTCGGCGGCATCTCCGTCGACACCGACACCACCGTCCCCGGGGCGAAGAAGGGCGACTCGCCCCTGGTCAAGCCGGGCAGTGACCGCCTGCTGAACGGCCAGTCGGCGGTCGCCTACGCCACCTACCGCGGCCCCGGCGAGACCCAGGACAAGCAGCTCACGCGGTTCGGCCAGGTCATGCAGGCCACGCTGAAGAAGGTCTCCAGCGACGCCGACGGCGCCACCGCCACCGTGAAGTCGCTGCTCCAGGTGCTCGACCCGCCGCTCACCGAGGCGCAGCTGGGCAGCTCGCTGGCGGTCCGCGCCGATCTGGCGAAGACCGGCGCGTACGGCACGCTGCTGCTGCCGGTGCGGGCGAACGGCACCCTGGGCCCCGACGCGGCCGGTTCCGTCGTCAGGAACGTCCTCGGCGGCACGGTCAAGAAGACCGATCCGAACGGCACCCCGCGGGTCTCCGTACGCAACGCCACCGGCGACGCCAAGGCCGCCCCCAAGGTGCAGGCGGCGCTGGTCAACGGCGGCTACACCGTCGTCAGCGGCGGCACCGCGGACGCCGCCGCGGCGGCCTCGCAGGTCACCTACGCGGACGCCGCCGACCAGGGCAAGGCGGCGGAGGTCGCCAAGACGCTGGGGCTGCCGGACACCGCGGTCCGCAAGGCGAACGGCGCCGCCAACGCGGACATCACGGTCGTCCTGGGCCAGGACTACCGGGGCTGACCGCGGCGGAAGAGGGCCGGGTACCTGCGCAATCAGCAGGTGCCCGGCCCTTTTCCGTACGGGCCCGGGCCCGCGGCGCCCGGCCGCCGGGAAATCCCCGGCCGGGGTGTCGGTGGTCCGTGAGACCCTTGAGAAGAATCCGAAGCCGCTTGGACCGCCCGCCCGGGCGGTGGTGCCGTGGGCCGTGTGCCCGGGGCCGGGCGGCCCGTCCCCGACCCGAAAGCCGCTTGTGACCGCCACGGACCGTTCCATCGAGCTCATCACCGCCGCCGCCCAGGCGGCCGCCGACAAGCTCGCGCACGACATCATCGCGTACGACGTCAGCGACGTCCTCTCGATCACCGACGCCTTCCTGCTGGCGTCGGCGCCCAACGACCGCCAGGTCAAGTCGATCGTCGACGAGATCGAGGAGCGCCTCAACAAGGAGCTCGGCGCCAAGCCGGTCCGCCGCGAGGGCGACCGCGAGGCCCGCTGGGTCCTTCTCGACTACGTCGACATCGTCGTCCACGTTCAGCACAGCGAGGAGCGCGTCTTCTACGCGCTGGAGCGCCTGTGGAAGGACTGCCCCGAGATCGAGCTCCCCGAGGACGCCAAGGCGACCCACGGCAAGGCCGCCGAGCACGCCGAGGCCACGGCGGGCGAGGCAGAGGGAGTGAGCAACTGAACGGCACCTCCGCGGGCCGCGGCCGCCGCATCGTCCTGTGGCGCCACGGCCAGACCGCCTGGAATCTGGAGCGCCGCTTCCAGGGCTCCACGGACATCGAGCTGACCGCGACGGGCCAGGAGCAGGCCCGGCGCGCCGCGCGGCTCCTCGCGGCCCTGGGGCCGGACGCCATCGTCGCCTCCGACCTGCGCCGGGCCGCGGCGACCGCCGGTGAGCTGGCCGCCCTGACCGGGCTCGACGTGGCGCACGACGCCGCGCTGCGGGAGACGTACGCCGGCACCTGGCAGGGGCTGACGCACGAGGAGATCATCGAGCGGTACGGCGATCAGTACGCCGCGTGGAAGCGCGGCGAGCCGGTCCGGCGTGGCGGCGGTGAGCTGGAGACCGAGGTCGCCGACCGGGCCGCCCCGGTGGTCCTGGGCCACGCCGCGAAGCTGCCCGACGACGGCACCCTCGTCATCGTCAGCCACGGCGGCACCATCCGCACCACCATCGGGCGGCTGCTCGGCCTGGAGGCGCACCACTGGGAGGGGCTAGGCGGTCTGTCGAACTGCTGCTGGTCGGTGCTGGGCGAGGGGGCGCGCGGCTGGCGGCTGCTGGAGCACAACGCCGGGACCCTCCCGGAGCCGGTGCTCGGCGACGACGCCTGAGCCGTCCGCGGAGCGTCCCGCGGGCCCGGATTTCACATCTGGGCAGGTCGCAGGCTAAAGTTCTTCTTGTTCGCGGCGTCGCCGGGGGAAACCCGGAGGGGCGGAACAAGACCCGGGGCTATAGCTCAGTTGGTAGAGCGCCTGCATGGCATGCAGGAGGTCAGGAGTTCAATTCTCCTTAGCTCCACAACCCGGATGATCCCGTCTCACGGATTCCAGTCCCGTACTGGATCGCGCGAGGCGGGATCATTGCTGTGTCCGGACGTCGTCGGGCCGTACGGGCGCCGGACGGTTCGGCGCCGGTGGCGCGGGCAGATTTCGGTGCGCGGGCCGTCGCGTCCGGGCCCGCGCCGTGGCCAGGCCGTCCCGCCCGGCGGTCCGTGGCAGAATCGGACGGCCGGCAGGGGAGGAGAGGACGCGATGCCCAGGAGCATCCCCGGGAAGGTCGTCGACCTGCCCGACGCCGCCGGGCCGTCGCGCCCGCACCGGCTGCCGGACACCGCCTCCCCGCACGGCGCGGTCCCCTCGTTGCAGTGCCCCGCCTGCGGCTCCCCCCGGGTGGCGCAGATGCTCGGCGACAACGGCGGCCTCTCTTTCGTCTGTACGTCCTGCGGCCACAGTTGGAGCTGACCGATGGGAGCCCACAGCAGGAAATGCGACTGGTGCAGCAGCGGTACGCCGATCGTCCGTGACATGGAACCGCTCAACTCCGCGTTCCAGTACTGGTGCGAGGAGTGCGCCCGCGCGCTGGTCATCAAGGGCGACCCGATCGAGACCTACCGCGAACTGGACGGCGAGCCGATCTACGGACGACTCCTCGACGAACACTGCGCGCTGAAGCGTTTCTACTCCTTCGCCACGGCCTGAGGGCGACCGCGGTGCGCGCCCGATCGCCGTACGCGCGGCCCCGCCTGACGCCGTGTGAGCCGATGCCCGACTCGTCCTGACGCCATGCCACCCCGCGTCCGGAGGCGGGAAGGTACGGCCCGCGCTACGCCCGTGCGTCGCACCCCGCCCGTCGCAGCCGCAGCGCGCACAGCACCAGCAGCCCGATACCGGCGAGCGGATAGACGTCGGAGAGCAGCAGCTGGATCGGGCTCTGGTGCAGTTCCTCGTGGTGGTGCCAGGCGTGCGGCACCCACCAGAGCGCGAAGCTGACGAACAGGGCAGCCAGCACGCCCGTTGCCGCCCTCCACCGGCGCGCCGCGCCGCCGGTGCGTGCCAGCGCCTCGGAGCCGACGAGGATCAGCGCCGGTACGCACCACACCCAGTGGTGCGACCAGGAGATCGGGCTGACCAGCAGGGCCGTCACCGCGCAGCTGACGGCGGCCCAGGCACGGTCCCCGCGCAGCAGCGCACCGGCCGCGAGGGCCAGTCCCACCGCGACCGTCACGGCGGCGCCCACCAGCCAGGCGCCGCCCGGGTCGTGGGTGTGCAGCAGCCGCGCGAGGGCGCCGCGCAGCGACTGGTTCGCGGTGATCTCGACCTCACCGACGCGGTCCGCGGCGAAGACGATCTCCGTCCAGAAACGGTGCGCATCGTGCGGCAGGACGAGCGCGGACAGACCGGCCGTGGCGAGGAACGTCACGGTGGCCACCGCGGCCTGCCGCAGCCAGGGCACCCGCAGCGCGGTACGCAGCGGGGCGCCGCCGCGCAGCAGCTGGACGGCCCGTACCGCCCCGGCGAGCGCGAGGAAGACGGCGAACAGCGCGGGCGTGAGCTTGATCCCCGCCGCGACACCGATCCCGATCCCGGCCCAGCGGTTGCTGTCCCTGCGGGTCAGATCCCACAGCACGAGCGCCGCGAGCAGCAGGTTGATCTGCCCGTAGCGCAGGGTCGTCCACACCGGCTCGCACCACACCAGCAGCGCGGACAGCGCGAGCGTCGCGGCCGGACGCGGCAGCCGGTGCGGCCGTCCCGCCAGCCGCAGCGAGAGATGAACGACGGCCACCAGCAGCAGCAGGTTCCCGGCCGTCGCCAGGGTGCGCATGGCACCCACGCCGACCAGTGTCAGCGGGGTGAACAGCAGCGCGGCGAACGGCGGGTAGGTGTTGGGCAGGTGCGCCGAGGTGGCGACCATGTCGTAGAGGTCCGCGCCGGTGCGCGCGGTCCAGCCCTCCGCGCGGTAGACCATGAGGTCGATCATGGTCACGTGCGCCAGCCGCTGGGCGGTCCAGAACGCCGCGAACGAGACGAGGCAGCCGAGAGCGGCCCACCGGACCGCGCGGCGTCCCGGCGCCCCCGTCAGCGGGGCGCGGCCGCCGGACTCGGTGGACTGTTCCAGCTCCGGCGCGGTCACGGCGTACGGCTCCCCAGGACGAATCGGGCACGGTCCGCCGACAGTACCCCGGGCGGTTCCGGGGGCCGGAGCAGGAGCGATTTGGCAGAAGCCCGGGAGGGCCGTGTAATGTAGTCGATGTCGCCGCGGGGGACCGCAGCGGAGAAGACCTGGGGCTATAGCTCAGTTGGTAGAGCGCCTGCATGGCATGCAGGAGGTCAGGAGTTCAATTCTCCTTAGCTCCACAGGAATCAGAGCGGGCCGTCCGAAAAGGGCGGCCCGCTCTTGTTGTGCGCCCATTCTCTGCGCGGCCGTCGCGTGTGGGGTGCGCCATAGGGCGGGCGTTCCGTGGCGGGTGTGGCGTACGGCACGGCGGTGGGTGTTCCCGGGGGAGCGGGGCGCCGGTGGGGCGGTGTTCCGCGCCGCGCGAGGTGGCCTCCCGGGCGTCCGCTCCACCCCGCCGTACCCTGACGTCTACTCACATTCCGCCCCGTGTCCTCCGGTTGGGGTCGTTCTTGGCGTGCGCGCGGCCCCCTTCGGTCTCTTCCGCTGCCCGTCCATTCCTTGCCTGCCCTTGTCGTTCCTTGGGGTCTTCTTGGCGTGCCCATGCCCCTGACGTGAACATTTCACCGAAAGAGTGACGCATCGCGTGCATGTCACCTCCCTTCCCTCGTCTCACGCCGCACGCGAGGCACCGGACGCCGGTGTACGGCGGCGCGTACGGCGAGCCGTCGCGGAGCCGGTCGCGGTGCCACCGTCAGCACCTACCGCATCGTCACCACAGGGGGTTCCATGAGATCGAGCCGCAGCAGAGCCGGGCGGGCGCGTACCGCGACGGCGTGGGCGGCGGCCCTGCCGCTGATCGCCGGGGCGCTCGCGCTCGGCGCGCCCGCCGCCGACGCCGCGGGCCACGACGGTGGACGGCATGCGCTCCGCGGCACCAAACCGGCCTGGGCGACCCAGCAGTCCGACCGCGGAGCCACCGCCGAGAACACCGGCATCACCGCCCGCGTCTACCTCGCGGGCCGGGACGCCGACGGGCTCGCCGCGTACGCCAAGGCGGTCTCCGACCCGCACTCCGCCCACTACGGGAAGTACCTGACCCCCGGCCAGGTGAAGGCGCGCTACGGCGCGACCCGGCAGCAGGTGAACGCCGTGAGCGACTGGCTTCGCGGCGCCGGGCTCAAGGTCACCGAGGCGGGCGGCCGCTACCTCACCGTCCACGGTCCGGCCTCGGCCGCGGAGCGCGCCTTCGCCACCGACCTGCACAACTACCGCAAGGGCGGCCACACTTACCACGCCCCCTCGGCCACCGCCTCCGCCCCCGCCTCGCTGGGCGGCGCCGTGCTGACCGTCACCGGCCTGGACAACGCGCCCCGGATGGCCCGGCACCACTCCACCGAGCTGCCCCCGCCGCCCGGCGTCTTCCGTAACGCCGGGCCGTTCTCCACGTACCACGGCTCCCGGACCGCCAAGGGCCTGCCGAGCGCGTACGGGGGCAAGGCGCCGTACGCGGTCAAGGGGTACACCGGCAAGCAGCTGCGCGCCGCCTACGGGGCGGGGAAGTGGACGGGCAAGGGCGTCACCGTCGCGATCACCGACGCCTACGCCTCGCCGACCATCGCCGCCGACGCCCGGCACTACGCCGCCCGCAACGGCGACGCCGGGTACCGCCCGGGTCAGCTCTCACAGGTGCTGCCCGAGGACTACACGCACATCGAGGAGTGCGGCGCCTCCGGGTGGTACGGCGAGGAGACGCTCGACGTCGAGGCGGTGCACGCCGTCGCGCCCGCCGCCGACATCGTCTACGCGGGGGCCGCCTCCTGCATGGACGACGACCTCCTCGACACCCTCGGCCGGGTCGTCGACGGCCGCCTCGCCGACATCGTCTCCAACTCCTGGGGCGACATCGAGGCCAACGAGACCCCGGACGTGGCCGCCGCCTATGACCAGGTCTTCCAGCAGGGCGCCGTCGAGGGCATCGGCTTCTACTTCTCGTCCGGTGACAACGGCGACGAGGTCGACAACACCGGCACCAAGCAGGTCGACACCCCGGCGAACTCCGCGTGGGTCACCGCCGTCGGCGGCACCGCGCTCGCCGTCGGCAAGCACGACACGTACCAGTGGGAGACCGGCTGGGGCACCCGTAAGGCGCTGCTGTCCAAGGACGGCGCGGGCTGGGACGGCTTCCCCGGCGCGTTCAGCGGTGGCGCCGGCGGCGGCACCAGCAAGACCGTCGCGCAGCCCTTCTACCAGCGCGGCATCGTCCCTGACGGGCTCGCGAAGGCGGGCGGCGGCGGAGCGATGCGCACCGTCCCCGACATCGCCGCGGTCGCCGACCCCAACACCGGCTTCCTGGTGGGCCAGACCCAGACCCTGCCCGGTGGCAAGCAGGGTTACGACGAGTACCGCATTGGCGGCACCTCGCTCGCCGCGCCCGTGATCGCCGGTATCCAGGCGCTCGCCCAGCAGGCCCGCCACGGCATCCCCATCGGCTTCGCCAACCCCGGCATCTACCAGCGGTACGGCACCCCGGCGTACCACGACGTCACCGACCACCCGCTCGGCGCGGGCCGTGGCCTGGCCGTCGTCCGGACCGACTACGTCAACGGCGTCGACGCCTCCAAGGGCACCACGACCTCGCTGCGCAGCCTGGGCCAGGACAGCTCTCTGAGCGCCCGCCCCGGCTACGACGATGTCACCGGCGTCGGCTCCCCGGCGGACGGCTACATCGAGTCGTACCGCCACTGATCCCAGGACCGGCGCGCCCCCTGAATCCAGGGGGCGCGCGGGCCGGGGGCCCCCACCGCCCCCGGGTGCTCGCCGGGTTCCTCGCCACGGGGGCGCGCGGGCCGGGGGCCGCCCCCGCCGGCGCGCCCCCCGCCCCCCCCCTCCACTATTTTTACCCAGCCGGGGACCCCCGCGCGCCCCCCCCCCCTGGGGGGGGGGGCCCCCCCGGGCCGGGGCCCGCGCCGGGTGGGAATCCTCGACGCGGGCCCCGAGCCCCCTGCGGTACCCTGGCGCCATGCGTGCCGTACGCCTTCTGCTTAGCGGGCCGCGCTGATCAGTACCGACCGGGCCACCCGCGGTGGCCGTCCGGGTCGGCATCGGCGCGGCGTCCCCTCCTGTGCGAGGGGCCTTTTTGTTTCCGCAGCAACCGTGTCCGCGGCAGCCGCAGGCAGAGACGATCGATGGAGCTTGAAGAGATGAGCGAGACGACCACCTCCCCCGCCGGTGAGGGCGCGGGCGCCGCACCCGAGGCGGCCCCGCACCGTTACACCGCCGCGCTGGCCGCGGACATCGAGGCACGCTGGCAGGACTTCTGGGAGGCGGCGGGCACCTACGAGGCGCCCAACCCGAGCGGTGACCTGGCCGGGGACGCCGCTGTGGTTGCCCGCCCCAAGAAGTTCATCATGGACATGTTCCCGTACCCCTCGGGCGCGGGCCTGCACGTCGGCCACCCGCTGGGCTTCATCGCCACCGACGTCTACGCCCGCCACCAGCGCATGACGGGCCACAACGTCCTGCACACCCTGGGCTTCGACGCCTTCGGCCTGCCCGCCGAGCAGTACGCCGTGCAGACCGGCACCCACCCGCGGGTCTCCACCGAGGCCAACATCGTCAACATGCGGCGCCAGCTGCGCCGTCTGGGCCTGGGCCACGACCAGCGCCGCTCGATCGAGACGATCGACCCGGCGTACTACAAGTGGACCCAGTGGATCTTCCTGCAGATCTTCCACTCCTGGTACGACCCGGAGGCCGACAAGGCGCGCCCCATCGACACCCTGGTCGCGCAGTTCGAGGCCGGCACCCGGCCCACCCCCGACGGCCGCCCCTGGGGCGAGCTGTCCGCCGCCGAGCGCGCCGGTGTCCTGGGCGAGTACCGCCTGGCGTACGCCTCGGACGCGCCGGTCAACTGGTGCCCCGGCCTGGGCACCGTCCTGGCCAACGAGGAGGTCACCGCCGAGGGCCGCTCCGAGCGCGGCAACTACCCGGTCTTCAAGTCCAAGCTGCGCCAGTGGAACATGCGGATCACCGCCTACGCGGACCGCCTGCTGAACGACCTGGACGGCCTGGACTGGCCCGAGGCGATCAAGCTGCAGCAGCGCAACTGGATCGGCCGCTCCGAGGGCGCCCGGGTCGACTTCCCCGCCGGGGGGCGCACGATCACGGTCTTCACCACCCGCCAGGACACCCTGTTCGGCGCGACGTACATGGTGCTGGCCCCGGAGCACGAGCTGATCGCCGACGGCTCCCTGGTGCCGGACGCCTGGCCCGAGGGCACCCACGAGGTCTGGACCGGCGGCCACGCCACCCCGGCCGAGGCCGTCGCGGCGTACCGCAAGCAGGCCGCCGCCAAGTCGGAAGTCGAGCGGCAGTCCGAGGCCAAGGACAAGACCGGCGTCTTCACCGGCATCTACGCCACCAACCCGGTCAGCGGCGAGCAGGCCCCGGTCTTCATCGCCGACTACGTGCTGATGGGCTACGGCACCGGCGCGATCATGGCGGTCCCGGCGCACGACAGCCGTGACTTCGCCTTCGCGCGCGCCTTCGAGCTGCCGATGCGCTGCGTCGTCCAGCCCTCCGACGACCGCGGTACCGACCCGTCCACCTGGGACGACGCGTTCTCCTCGTACGAGGCGAAGCTGGTCAACTCCTCGGACGACACGATCAGCCTGGACGGCCTGGGCGTCACCGAGGCCAAGGCGAAGATCACCGAGTGGCTGGCCGCCGAGGGCATCGGCGAGGGCACCGTCAACTTCCGGCTGCGCGACTGGCTGTTCAGCCGCCAGCGCTACTGGGGCGAGCCGTTCCCGATCGTCTACGACGAGGACGGCGTCGCGCACGCGCTGCCCACCTCGATGCTGCCCCTGGAGCTGCCGGAGGTCGAGGACTACTCCCCGCGCACCTTCGACCCGGACGACGCGGACACCTCCCCGGAGACCCCGCTCTCCCGCAACGAGGACTGGGTCGACGTCGAGCTGGACCTGGGCGACGGCCGCGGCGTGCGGCGCTACCGCCGCGAGACCAACACCATGCCCAACTGGGCCGGTTCGTGCTGGTACGAGATGCGCTACCTGGACCCGCACAACGACAGCGCGATGGTCGACCCGGGCATCGAGCAGTACTGGATGGGCCCGCGCGAGGCGCAGCCCCACGGGGGCGTCGACCTGTACGTGGGCGGCGCCGAGCACGCCGTCCTGCACCTGCTGTACGCCCGTTTCTGGTCGAAGGTCCTGCACGACCTGGGGCACGTCTCATCCTCCGAGCCGTTCCACAAGCTGTACAACCAGGGCATGATCCAAGCGTTCGTCTACCGGGACCGCCGCGGCATCGCCGTCCCGGCGGTGGAGGTCGAGGAGCGCGACGGCGGGTACTTCTACCAGGGCGAGAAGGTCAGCCGCGTCCTGGGCAAGATGGGCAAGTCCCTGAAGAACGCCGTCACGCCGGACGAGATCTGCGCGGAGTACGGCGCCGACACGCTGCGCCTGTACGAGATGGCGATGGGCCCGCTGGACGTGTCCCGCCCCTGGGACACCCGGGCCGTCGTCGGCCAGTACCGCCTGCTGCAGCGCCTGTGGCGCAATGTCGTCGACGAGTCGACCGGTGAGGTCACCGTCGTCGACGCGGAGCCGGACGAGGCGACGCTGCGGGCCCTGCACAAGGCGATCGACGGCGTCACCCAGGACCTGGCGAACCTGCGGTTCAACACCGCCATCGCCAAGGTCACGGAGCTGAACAACCACCTGACCAAGGCGGCGGGCCCTGTTCCGCGCACCGTCGCGGAGCGCCTGGTGCTGCTGATCGCGCCGCTGGCGCCGCACATCGCCGAGGAGCTGTGGCGCAAGCTGGGCCACACCGACTCGGTGGTGCACGCCGACTTCCCGGTGGCCGACCCGGCGTACGTCGTCGATGAGGCGGTGACCTGCGTCGTTCAGCTGAAGGGCAAGGTCAAGGCCCGTCTGGAGGTCGCCCCGACGATCTCCGACGCGGACCTGGAGGCGGCGGCGCTGGCCGAGCCCGCGGTGGTAGCGGCGCTGGGCGGCGCCGGTGTCCGCAAGGTGATCGTCCGCGCGCCGAAGCTGGTCAACATCGTCCCGGCATGATGCGGCGCGGCCGGTTACGGCCGCGGTTGTAGGGGGTTTCCCCTACGGGCAGGTTGGGGGTTCCGTCGGGGCCCGCAACCTGCCCGAGCCGTTTACGGTGGAGAGAACGGGCGCGGGCGACCGGCCGGCGCCGTGACCTTTCCGGGAGAGCCCATGGAAGCCGCCATCGCCGTCCTGGGGCTGCTCTTCCTGCTGTTCGTCGTCGCCGGGGTCTTCGTCACCGTCAAGGCGGTCCAGCTGACCAAGCGCGGCGTGGACCGCACCGTCGCCCAGGCCCGGCGGACGGTCGAGGACACCGGCCTACGGGCGCGGCAGCTGGCCAAGCCGGGCGTCCCGGGCGAGCTGGCCCAGCTGCGGTTGTCCCTGCGTACGTCGATGCGGGCGACCCAGGAGGCGCTGCGCAGCGGCGCGGCCGACGACGTTTCCCTGAGCGAGGCGCTCGGCCTGTTCGACCGCCTCAGCGCCCACGGCCACGCACTCGACGACGAACTCAGGCGTCTGGAGCGCGAGCCCGACCGCGCCACCACGGCCGCCCGGCTGCCGGAGCTGCGGAAGCGCCTGGAGCGCATCACCCGCTCCGCGGAGTCGCTGCGCTGGGCCGCGCGCGACCGGCAGCGGAAGTTCGCCGACGACGACCTGGCGGCGCTGAGCGATCAGATCGACGTCGAGTCGGGCGCGCTGCGGCACTGGACCCGTGCCTCGGACGATACGGAAGGCGTGACGGAGAACGGTTCCTCCGAGGGCTCGGACCGGCCTGCCGGTGCCGGGCCGGGCGCCCGGCCGCCCGCCGCCTCGGGGCCGGGGGCGGAGCAGCCGCAGGCGATATCGGCCCCGGATCCGCGCGGCCGTTCCTCATACTCCTGGCAGAAGTCGCCTTCCTGGCAGAAGGCGCAGCGGGCCGGGCGGGCCAACTGAGCACAGGGGGCTGACGGTGCGGGGTGCGGTGCTGTGCGGGGGCGCGTGCCCGGGGCCGGTCCGGGTGGTCCAAGCGGGAGGGAGCGGCGTGGCTGCGTGCGGGGAGGCCCCACAGTGTCGGCCGCCGCTCTTCCCCCGATAACCTCCCCTTCATGTCCCGCCATGTCGCCATCGTCACCGATTCCACGGCCTACCTGCCGCCGGTGGCACTGCAGCGCCACCGCATCACGGCCGTCCCGCTGACCGTCGTCCTGGGGGACCAGGCCCTGGAGGAGGGCACCGAGATCTCCGCGAGATCCGTCGCCCAGGCACTGCAGAAGCGGCGGCCGGTGACCACCTCGCGCCCCGCCCCGACGACCTTCGCCGACACCTACCGCAAGGTCGCCGCATCCGGCGCCACCGACATCGTCTCGCTGCACCTCTCCTCCGAGTTCTCCGGCACCTACGACGCCGCGGTACTGGCCGCGCGGCACTCGCCGGTCCCCGTAAGGGTCGTGGACACCGGCATGGTCGCGATGGCCCTCGGCTTCTGCGCCCTGGCGGCGGCCGAGACCGCCGAGGCGGGGGGCGACGCCGACGCCGCGGTCGCTGCTGCCGAGCGCCGCGCCGCCGCGACCTCCGCCTACTTCTACGTCGACACCCTCGACTACCTGCGCCGCGGCGGCCGGATCGGCGCCGCTCAGGCACTGCTCGGTTCCGCACTCGCCGTCAAGCCCCTCCTGCAACTGGCCGACGGCCGCATCGAACTCCTCGAAAAGGTCCGTACGGCGTCCAAGGCCATCGCACGGCTGGAGGAGATCGCCGCGGAGCGGGCGGGGGAGGCGGAGGTCGACATCGCCGTGCACCACCTCGCCGCCGCGGAGCGCGCCGATGCCCTCGCCGCCCGCCTGCGCGCACGCGTGCCGGGTCTGCGTGAGCTCCATGTCAGCGAGGTCGGTGCGGTGATCGGTGCGCATACCGGTCCGGGGTTGCTGGGGGCCGTGGTCGCGCCGCGGTAGCGGTGTCGTTCTGCGGTAGTGCTGGGGGCGGGGCTCTCGGGCACGCCGGGTAGGCGGGCCGGGAGGTCGCCACCCCTGCGGGTGGCGTGGTTATCCACAAGCGGCTGGTTATCCACCGGATATGAGGCCGCTCAGCGCGGCGGGCGGGGGCGACCTACCGTCGGTCGGCATGAGCAGAGAGTCACATTCGGTTGGTGGGGTATCGCGTCCCGGTGAGGAGGCCGGCCCCCGGGCGGCCTCAGCCGTCGGCCTCGTCCCGCACCCGGTGCGGAGTGGCGGTCGCGCGGGGCGGCGGGCCGCGCGCCGCGCCACGGTGTCGGCGGCGGTGCGGGCGCGGGCGGCCGCCCTCTTCGATGCGGCGGAGGCGCCGTCAGGGGAGCGGGGGCACGGTGTCGGGGGTGGCGTACGTGAGGGGGTGCGGGGCCGAGGACCCGCCTCCGGGCCGGGGCGGAAGGGGAATCCCGCGCCGGGGGCAGGGAGTGAGGGGAGCCCTGGGCCCGAGGCCGCGGGGCGTGGGGAGGGCCTTGCCCGCGAGCCGGGACGTCGCGGGGAGAGCTCTGCGCCTGGGCTGGGGCGTGCGGTGAGTGTCGGGGCAGGCCGGATGGCGAGCCGTGGTTCCGGGGCCGGTTCCGCCTTGGGGGTGCGGGACAGGACGGGGACCGGGCCTGGTGGTGGCTCCGAATACGGGGCAAGGCCCGGCTCCGCCCCCGGCCGCGAGGCAGGCCCGTCCCGCGAGGCGCCGCTCGTCCCCCACCCTGTCCCGGGCCCGGGACACAGGGCGAGCACCGGCTCCCGCCACCGGTCGAGCTCCTGGCCTGCTCCTGCCCCGGGCCATGAGGCGGACCGGTCCCGTAAGGCGTCCCCCGACTCCGGCCCCGGCCCCGTCCCGAGCCAGAAGACGAACTCCAGCCCTCACCACGGGGCGAGCCCCGGCGCCGACGACAGGGCGACCCCCAACCCCAGCCGCAAACCCGGCGCCACCCCCGCCCCACACAACAGCCTCTGTCCCCCCGCCCTCACCCGTCGGGCGCGCATGCGGCTTGCCGTGGGGGAGCGGTTGCCCGTGTGGGTGCAGGTGCGGTGTGGGGCGGAGCCGAAAACGTTGGCCGCGGTGGGGGTGGTGTTGGTGGTGGCGCTCGTGCTCGCGGTGCTGCACTTCTGGTCCGGTGCGCCGGAGGCGGTGCGGGCCCCGGTGGCGGAGCGGGCGGTGCCGGGGCCCGGTGCCTCGCAGCGGCAGGGGCCGTCGGGTGCCGCTCCCGCGCCCGGTGCGACGGCGGGCGGCGGCGCGGGCCGTCAGATGGTGGTCGACGTGGTGGGCAAGGTCGAGCACCCCGGGGTGCGCCGGTTACCGGTGGGGGCGCGGGTGATGGACGCGCTCGCCGCGGCCGGTGGGGTGCTGCGCGGGGCGAACACCCAGGGGCTGAACCGCGCCCGGTTGCTGGTCGACGGTGAGCAGATCGTCGTCGGCAGGGCGGGCAGCGCGCCGGACCCGGGCGGCGGTGCGAACGGGCCGCCCGGCGCGGACTCGTCCGGCGCCTCGGGAGGGCTCGGCGGGCCGGGCGCCGCCGGGCCCGGACAGCCGGTCAGCCTCAATTCGGCGACCGTTCAGCAGCTCGACACCCTGCCCGGCGTCGGGCCCGTACTGGCGCAGCACATCGTCGAATTCCGCACCCGGCACGGCGGGTTCACCTCGGTGAACCAGTTGCGCGAGGTGACCGGCATCGGCGACCGCAAGTTCGCCGACCTGCGGCCCCTGGTGCAGCCATGAGCACCGGACACACGACCGTGCACACCGCGGCGGCCTCCCCGCACGGAACCGCGGACCCGCGCCAGGAGGGCCCGCACCAGGAGGGCCCGGCCGACCTGCGCCTGGTCGCCCCGGCGATGGCGGCGTGGGGCGCGGCCGTGCTCGCCCTGGGTGCCCCGGCGGGCGTGGTGGCGACGGGCTGCGCCCTCGCGGTCGCCCTCGCCGTACCGGCTCTGTGGGCGGCGGTGAGGCGACGCCGGGCGGAGGGCCCGGAGACGGCGGACGGCCCGCGCACCGGTGGGGCGTACGTGCGGTCCGCCGGGGCGCTGGTAGCTCTGGCGGCGGTGCTGCTCTGCGGGGCGGCGGGCGCGGCCGGCGCGGCGCTGCACGCGGCGGACGCCCGGCGCGGGCCGCTGCCCTCCTGGGCCGCGCGCCATACCCACCTCACCGTCGAGGTGGAGGTGACCGGCGACCCCCGGACGGTCCGCCCGAAGGTCCGCGGATCGCACCGGTTGCCGCCGTCCCTGGTGTTCACCGCCGATGTGGTGCGCCTTACCGCTCCGGATGGTGCGGTGACCGCGCTCCGGACGCCCGCCCTCGTCGTCGTGGCGAGCCGTGGCGGCGATACGGATCACCCGAAGGCCGACGCGAACCCCCAGGTCACGGACCCGGGGCCCGGAGCGGCGAGACCCCGGGACGTGCACCCGGACTCCCCGGAGCAAGCCGGGGCGGCGGATTCCGGGAGCGCGGGTGTCCTCGACCGGTGGCGGGTGCTGCTGCCGACCACCCGCGTCCGGGTGCCGGTCCGCGCCGCCCCGCCGATGCCGCCCGACGACCGGATCGCCGCTGTCCTCCGGGTCTCCGCCGACGGCCCGCCGCAGGTCACCGGCGCACCGTCCGGGCTCCAGCGCCTGGCCGGCGGCCTGCGGGCCGGGCTCCGCGATGTCTCCGACGGACTGTCGCCCGACGCCCGCGCGCTGTTGCCCGGACTGGTGGTCGGGGATACGTCACGGGTGCCGCCCGACCTCGACGACGCGTTCCGGGCCACCGACCTCACGCATCTGCTCGCCGTCTCCGGCAGCAATCTCACCATCGTGCTGGCACTGCTGATCGGCCCGCCGCACCTCGCCTCCCGCGCCGAACGCCGCGGCCTCGCCCCGCGCCTGGGGCTTTCGCTGCGGGCCACCGCCCTCACCGGGGGCGGTCTCGCGCTCGCCTTCGTCGTCGTGTGCCGACCGGACCCCAGCGTGCTGCGGGCCGCGGCCTGCGGCCTGATCACCCTGGTGGCGATCGGTACGGGGCGGCGCCGTTCCCTGCTGCCCGCCCTGGGCGCGGCGGTTCTGCTGCTGGTGCTCTACGACCCGTGGCTGGCCCGTAGTTACGGGTTCCTGCTGTCGGTCCTGGCCACCGGCGCGCTCCTGCTGCTCGCACCCCGCTGGAGCGCGGCCCTCCGCAGGCGCCGGGTGCCGCCGCGCCTCGCCGAGGTGATCGCCGCCGCTGCTGCCGCCCAAGCGGTCTGTGCCCCGGTCGTCGCGGTCCTCGCTGCACGGGTCGGCCTGCTGGCGGTGCCCTGCAACCTCCTGGCGGAGCTGGCCGTCGCCCCGGCGACCGTCCTCGGGTACGCGGCCCTCGCCGTGGCGCCCGTACTCCCGCCCGTCGCCCGGGCGTTGGCGTGGTGCGCGGGATGGCCCGTCAGCTGGATCGCCTGGGTGGCGCGTACCGGGGCGGCGCTGCCGGGGGCGGAGTTCGGCTGGCCGGGCGGCTGGGCGGGCGGGCTCGCGCTCGCCGCCGTCACGGTCGTCCTGGTGCCGCTCGGGCGGCGGATGCTGCGCCGCCGGTGGCTGTGCGCCCTGTGTGCGCTGGCGCTGGTCCTGGTGGTGTGGCGACCGGCACCGCTGACCCGGGTGCTGACGGGCTGGCCGCCGCCGGGGTGGCGGGCGGTGGCCTGCGATGTCGGGCAGGGCGACGGCCTGGTCCTGGCGGCCGGTGACGGCACGGCGCTGGTGGTGGACGCGGGCCCCGAGCCCCGCGCGATGGACCGCTGCCTGACGGCCCTGGGGGTGCGGAGCGTGCCCGTGGTGCTGCTGAGCCATTTTCACGCCGATCACGTCGACGGACTGCCCGGAGTGCTGCGCGGCCGATCGGTCGGTCTGATTGAGACGACCACGCTCCGGGAACCGCCCGGACAGGCGGAGTTCGTACGGCGCACGGCGGCGGAGGCGGGCGTTCCGGTGGCCCCCGCGGTGCCGGGAGAGCGGCGTCGCCTGGGGCAGCTGAGCTGGGAGGTCCTGTGGCCGCCCGCGGACGGCACGGGCGACGCGACGGGACCGAACGACGCCAGCGTGACCCTGCTCGTCCGCAGCGGCGACGTGACCCTGATGCTCCTCGGCGACCTCGAACCACCCGCCCAACAGGCCCTGTTGGCAGCACACCCGGAGCTGACCACCGTGGACGTCCTCAAGGTCGCCCACCACGGCTCCGCCCACCAGGACCCGACGCTGCTCCAACGCCTGGCACCCCGGCTCGCGCTCATCTCGGTGGGCGCGGACAACCCGTACGGTCATCCGGCGCCGCGGACAGTCGATGCGTTGCGGCGTGGGGGAGCCGTGGTTCTGCGTACCGATACCGGGGGCGCGTTGGCTGTGCTGGGTACCCACAACCGCCTGTCGGTGACCACAGGGGGCCGCGGACGGGCGGCCCGTGGCCTCCGCGCGCCCCGCCGCCTCCGCGCGCCCCGCCGCCTTCGCGTGGCCCGTCGCCGTCATACGACCCGCTGTCTCCGCACGGATCGTGGCTTCCGCCGGCCTCGTGCTGCCCGCCCGTTCCGTAACCGTCTGGTGCGCCTTGGGCGTCCCCGCCCCCTACTCCCCCTCGCGCCACCCCTCATATTCGGCGGCGAGGGCGTCCAGCTGTGGTGCGTCGTAGCGGCCGTCCGGGTCCTCGACGACCACCAGCCACTGTGCGTCCTCGGCGTCGTCCTCTCCGGCCAGGGCGTCCCGTACGAGGTGGGGTTCCTCGGGGATGCCGAAGCGTTCGGCCAGGGCCTCGGCCACCTCCTCGGCGGCGTCGCGGTCGGGCAGTACCAGTACGTGTCGTGCATCGCTCACCCGGCCATTGTCGGTCAGCGGGCGGGTGCGCCGGGTGCGCGGGGCGGCGTTGTCGGTGGGGCGTGGGATGCTGGAACGCGATGGCCAGGAAGAGTGCAAACGACGATCCGCTCGCCCCCGTGACGCTCGCGGTGGGCCAGGAGGACCTGCTGCTGGACCGCGCGGTGCAGCAGGTGGTGGCGGCTGCCCGCGCCGCCGACGCGGACACCGATGTGCGGGACCTCACCCCCGAACAGCTCCAGCCCGGCACGCTCGCCGAGCTGACCAGCCCGTCGCTCTTCGCGGAGCGCAAGGTCGTGGCGGTGCGCAACTCCCAGGATCTGTCGGCGGATTCGGTCAAGGACGTGAAGGGGTATCTCGCGTCGCCCGCCGAGGAGATCACGCTCGTGCTGCTGCACGCGGGCGGGGCCAAGGGCAAGGGCCTGCTGGACGCCGCCCGGAAGGCGGGCGCGCGCGAGGTGGCGTGCGCGAAGATGACGAAGCCAGCCGACCGGCTGTCGTTCGTGCGGGGCGAGTTCCGGGCGGCGGGGCGCTCCGCGACGCCCGAAGCCTGCCAGGCGCTGGTCGACGCGCTCGGCAGTGACCTGCGGGAGCTGGCGTCGGCCTGTTCGCAGCTGGCCGCCGATATCGAGGGCGCGATCGACGAGGCGGTCGTCGCGCGGTACTACACCGGGCGCGCCGAGGCGTCGAGCTTCACCGTCGCCGACCGCGCCGTCGAGGGCCGGGCGGCCGAGGCGCTGGAGGCGCTGCGCTGGTCGATCGCGACCGGCGTCGCCCCCGTCATGATCACCAGCGCGCTGGCCCA
Source organism: Streptomyces sp. NPDC059080 (assembly GCF_042739975.1). Classification (NCBI taxonomy): domain Bacteria; kingdom Bacillati; phylum Actinomycetota; class Actinomycetes; order Kitasatosporales; family Streptomycetaceae; genus Streptomyces; species Streptomyces sp. NPDC059080. Next base: position 3,186 of record NZ_JBHYGX010000018.1, on the reverse strand, counting down.
GGGCGTCCGCGCCATCGGCAAGCTGGCTTCCGCCCCGCGCGGCGCCCGTCCCGGCGATCTCGCCCGCGATCTGGGCATGCCGCCGTGGAAGATCGACCGCGTACGGCAGCAGATGCGCGGCTGGTCGGCGGACGGCGTGGCGACGGCGCTGCGCGCGGTGGCCGCCGCCGACGCGGGTGTCAAGGGCGGCGGAGACGACCCCGAATACGCCCTGGAGAAGGCCGTGGTGGCCGTCGCCCGCGCGGCCCGCTCCCGCTGAACCGACGCGCTCGGGGCCGGTCGGCCCGCCTCCCGGCGATCCCGCCGGTCCGGCCCCTGAGCCCCGGGCCCCGGGCCCACGCACGCTCCCGGATGGCCGTGCCCCACACCTCAGGCCCGCACACCGCCCCCGAGCGTGCCCCCGTACGGCCCGCGCCCCGGACCCTGCACGGCAGAAAGCCCCGCCAGCCCTGGGGAAGGGCAAAAACGGGGCTTTCCGTATGTGTCATGTGTCGGTCTGCCCGGCGAACGGCCGGGTGGGCCGGGATGCGCCGCACCCGCGTGGCGAACGCAGGCCGTGTGCGGCGCGGTGGTGCACCGTGCGAGGAGCGGAGAGAGGGGCCGCTGGGTCCCCGACGGCGGGGTGGTGCGGGTGCCGGACGGCGGACCGTCCGACGGAGGTCGTTCAGCCCTTGAGGCCGGCGACCTTCTTCGCCAGCGCCGACTTCTTGTTGGCGGCGGCGTTCTTGTGGATGACACCCTTGCTGACGGCCTTGTCGAGCTTCTTGGCAGCCTCGGCCTGGGCGGTGGTGGCCTTCTGCAGGTCACCGGCCTCCACGGCCTCGCGGGTGCGACGGATCGCGGTCTTCACGGTGGACTTGACAGCCTTGTTGCGCTGACGAGCCTTCTCGTTGGTCTTGATCCGCTTCATCTGGGACTTGATGTTCGCCACGAAAGAGCCTTTTCAGGTTCGTTGGAGTTTCGAGTTGCGCCGCGTACTGAGAGGGCACGAAGCGCAGTGGACCAGATTACCAGCCGCCTCCTCGGCCACCCAATCCGGGCCGTTTCCGTCCGTACGCACCGCCGTCGGGAGGTACCCGGAGCAGCCGTGGGAGCGCCCGGAACGGGCCGGCGGCGCCGCTCATGGGACCATGGGGAGGACGTCACACCCGAGGGTGGTCTTGCGGATCATGGCGGGTCCGCCGGACGCACCCCGTTCCGCCTACCCGCCTGAATGGACCCTGCGTGCCCGCGACCTCTACGAACGTGCCGGAGCCGAGCCGTACCGATCCGGCCCTCCTCCGTAACTTCTGCATCATCGCGCACATCGACCACGGCAAGTCGACGCTCGCCGACCGGATGCTCCAGATCACCGGTGTCGTCGACCAGCGGCAGATGCGCGCGCAGTACCTCGACCGCATGGACATCGAGCGCGAGCGCGGCATCACGATCAAGTCCCAGGCGGTGCGGCTGCCCTGGTCGCCCTCCGAGGGTGAGGAGCGGAGCGGTACGCCCCACATCCTCAACATGATCGACACCCCCGGTCACGTCGACTTCACCTACGAGGTCTCCCGCTCGCTCGCCGCGTGCGAGGGCTGCGTTCTCCTCGTCGACGCCGCCCAGGGGATCGAGGCGCAGACCCTCGCCAACCTCTACCTGGCGATGGAGAACGACCTCACGATCATCCCCGTCCTCAACAAGATCGACCTGCCCGCCGCGCAGCCCGAGAAGTTCGCGGCGGAGCTGGCGAACCTCGTCGGCTGCGAGCCGGAGGACGTGCTGCGGGTCTCCGCCAAGACCGGCGTCGGCGTGCCCGAGCTGCTGAACAAGGTGGTCCGCGAGGTCCCGGCGCCGGTCGGCGTCAAGGACGCCCCCGCCCGCGCGATGATCTTCGACTCGGTCTACGACGCCTACCGCGGCGTCGTGACGTACGTGAAGGTCGTCGACGGCACCCTCCGCAAGCGCGAGCGGATCCGGATGATGTCCACCGGCGCCGCCCACGAGCTGCTGGAGATCGGCACCAACTCGCCCGAGATGACGGCCGCCGACGGTCTGTCCGTGGGCGAGGTGGGCTATCTGATCACCGGGGTGAAGGACGTCCGGCAGTCCAAGGTCGGCGACACGATCACCCAGCTCAACAACGGGGCGACCGAGGCGCTGGGCGGTTACAAGGACCCCAAGCCGATGGTGTTCTCCGGGCTGTACCCGCTGGACGGCTCGGACTACCCGGAGCTGCGGGAGGCGCTGGACAAGCTCCAGCTCAACGACGCGGCGCTGGTCTACGAGCCGGAGACCTCCGCGGCGCTCGGCTTCGGCTTCCGCGTCGGCTTCCTGGGGCTGCTGCACCTGGAGGTCGTCCGCGAGCGCCTGGAGCGCGAGTTCGGCCTCGAACTGATCGCCACCGCGCCCAACGTCGTCTACCAGGTGGAGATGGAGGACGGCGCCCAGCACGAGGTGACCAACCCCAGCGAGTTCCCCACGGGCAAGATCGACAAGGTGCACGAGCCGGTCGTGCGGGCCACCGTCCTCGCGCCGAGCGAATTCATCGGCGCGATCATGGAGCTGTGCCAGACCCGGCGCGGCACCCTGCTCGGCATGGACTACCTCTCCGAGGACCGCGTCGAGATCCGCTACACCCTCCCGCTCGCCGAGGTCGTCTTCGACTTCTTCGACCAGCTCAAGTCCAAGACCCGCGGCTACGCCTCGCTGGACTACGAGCCCACCGGCGAGCAGGTCGCCGACCTCGTCAAGGTCGACATCCTGCTGCACGGCGACAAGGTCGACGCGTTCTCCGCGATCTGCCACAAGGACAAGGCGTACGCGTACGGCGTCCGGCTCGTTGGCAAGCTGCGTGAGCTGATTCCGCGGCAGGGCTTCGAGGTGCCGATCCAGGCGGCGATCGGCAGCCGCGTCATCGCCCGTGAGACGGTCCGCGCCATCCGCAAGGACGTCCTCGCCAAGTGCTACGGCGGTGACATCTCCCGTAAGCGGAAGCTGCTGGAGAAGCAGAAGGAAGGCAAGAAGCGGATGAAGATGGTCGGTAGCGTGGAGGTGCCGCAGGAGGCATTCATCGCGGTGCTCTCCTCGGACTCCGACGGCGACAAGAAGAAGTAGGCGACAAGAAGAAGCAGCGGCCGCGGCCCGCCCTCCCGGCACGGCGGAGCGGGCGTGTACGCGGAAGGGCGCCGACCTCGCGAGGTCGGCGCC